>JALZJP010000219.1 GCA_030859715.1 Chloroflexota bacterium | reverse complement strand
CTGGCGCTACGAAGGAGGAGTGCCTTGAAACAACTGTTGCTCCCCGGAATCTTCGCATCCGAGACATTAGCCGTTCGTCCAGGTTATTTGCCGGTATGCCTGGCGGCCGTTGGGTTTGATGACCACGGGGCGTCACTCCCACAACCTGCGCTGGGAACAAGACGCGATCGGCCCCCAACGCCCGGCGAAACTTGGCTTCATTGTACCATTTTTGGCGCAACGACGCCAATTCCTCCCGCCTTGAAAGACGGGGCGTCCTTGGAGATTGTTTGTGAAGCGACAGCGGTCCGTGCAGGCATGCCACGACTTCGGGTCCAAGGCCGGTTCAAAGTTGGGCAAATCACGCGAAATCGCGAGCGGCTCATGGCACACTTGCCAGATCGCGACCGGCCGCGAAATCGAACGCTCCGGCCAGTCACTACCGTTTGATCGTCGGCAGCGAAACGAGCGAACGTTTGATGTCGATTCCCGCTCATCTGAATGGCGCCGGCGTCCGGTTCGATGAGCGGGCTCGCGCCTACGACGCCTTGCTCGTGCTCTCGTTCGGCGGCCCGGAGGGACCGGATGACGTGATCCCCTTTCTGGAGAACGTGACCAAGGGCCGGACCGTTCCCCGTAAGCGCTTGCTGGCGGTGGCGGAGCACTATCAGCACTTCGGCGGCGTCAGCCCGATCAACGACCAAAACCGGATGCTGGTCACGGCGCTGGCTGCCGAGCTCGAGCAGCATCAGATCGAGCTGCCGATCTACTTTGGCAACCGCAACTGGCATCCCTTCGTCGAGGCTACCGTGCAACAGATGCGGGAGGACGGAATACGGCGGGCGCTCGTCTTTGTCACCTCCGCCTTTAGCTCCTATTCCGGCTGCCGGCAGTACCGGGAGGATTTGGCGCGGGCGGTCGAGCCGCTCGGCGCCGACGAGCTGGAGCTTGCCAAGCTGCGGGTCTTTTACAATCATCCCGGTTTCGTGCGGGCGATGGCCGAGCGGGTCGAGGAGGGGCTGGGGTGGCTGGCGGCGGACCGCCGCGCCGGGGCGGCGCTGGTCTTCACCGCCCACAGCATCCCGCTGGCGATGGCGCGGAGCTGTGCCTACGAGGCGCAATTGCGCGAGTCCTGCCGCCTGGTCACCGAGTCGGTGGGGATCCGGGACTATCGATTGGCATATCAGAGCCGGAGCGGATCGCCGCAAGTGCCCTGGCTCGAACCTGACATCCTCGACGAGCTAGAGCGTGTGCGGGATAGCGGCGGCCAGGACGTGCTGGTCACCCCGATCGGGTTTGTTTCCGATCATATGGAAGTGATGTTCGATCTCGACGAAGAGGCGATGGCGCGGTCGGCGGAGCTTGGCTTGACCATGGTCCGGGTCGGCACGGCCGGCACCCATCCCGCGTTTGTGACGATGATTCGCGAGCTGATCGAGGAGCGGATGACCGAGCACCCCACCCGCTTGGCCCTGGGCTCGCGGGGGCCAAGCCACGACATCTGCCCGATCAATTGCTGCCCCCGCGGCGAGGGCCGGCCGGCGGCGGGCCGGGTCGCGGCCGGCGCCGTGACGCCGGGACACTAGCGGGAGCCAAGCCAGGATGGCGGTCCAGAACCCCGAGCGGGACGTGGCGGTGACCTTTCGGGTCGGCGATGCAGTCTACGCGACGACGGCGAAACGTGGCCAGATCGTGCATGAGGCATTCCACGCCGCCTTGCCAGAGGAGTTGACCGCCGGTCACCGCCTGGTCTTCCGGCTCCCAAGCGGGGAAGAGGTGTTCGCTGACAATGTTCTCGGTGAGATCGCCGACCGGCGGGGCCCGGTGGAACTGCTGACCACGGCGACGCCCCTGGCCGGCCGGAGCGGTCCGTGGCGGAACGTCGGGTTCGATCACCTGGCGATCACGGTGGCGGAGCGGGCGGCGGCGCGTGACTTCTTCCGCGACGTGCTCCAACTGCGGGTGATGCGGGATGATCCCCACTTGACGGAGGTCGCCACCGGCCCCACCGCGCTCTTCCTGTTCGATGCCGGGCAGGACGCGCCGCTCTCCGACGGCCGCCCGTCGACGTGGCATCACCTCGGTTTCGTGGTCGATGACCTGGAGGCGGCTTACGCGCATTTGCAAGCCCACCAAGAGCGGCTGCGGAGCGACTTCACGCTGCTGGAGCGGCATGAACGGTGGAGCCTGTACTGCTTCTACCGGAACGGCGATGTCACCTTCATGATCCAGCTCTCCCAAGTCAAGCCGGGGGCCCGCGGCTTCTCTGATCCCGCCCGCGCCGATTTCGCGTCGTTCCTCTACGACTACGCGAGCCAGCCCTATGGCCGTCAGCCCTGGCTGGACGAGCCGGCCGGCGGCTCCGGCGGGTAGATCGAGACCGGGGCGTAGGTCGGCGACCGCCGGACACGGGTGGCCTGCTCGAAGGCAAAGGCGAACTTCAGCAGCGACGGCTCACCGAGGGCCGTTCCCATGAAGGTCAGCCCGACCGGGAGGCCAAAGGCGTACCCGGCGGGGACGGTGATCACCGGGTAGCCGGCAAGCGCGGCCGGCCGCGAGGCGCCGCCGGCGTGGTGCTCACCGTTCACCAGGTCGATCTTGGCCGGCGGGCCGCCGGTCGGCATCACAAGCGCATCGAGCCGGTGCTCGGTCAGGACCCGATCGATCCCTTCGGCCCGGGCCAGCCGCCGGTTGCGCTCCAGAGCGCTCAGGTAGGCCGGGTCGGTCAGCGGTCCCGTTGCCAATGCCAGGTGAAACAATTCCTGCCCGAAATACGGCATCTCGCGGGCGGCGTGGCGCTCGTTGAACTCGATCAGGCCGGCCAGATCGCGGACCTCGGTCCGCGATCCCAACGAGGCGAGATAGGCAGTGATGTCCGCCTTGAATTCGTGGAGAAGGACGGTCAGCGGCGTGTCATCGCTTGGCGGCCAGCCCCCGGTCAGCTCGTGGGCGGTCGTGATCGGGGCCGGGTCGATGATCTCGGCGCCGAGATCGCGCAGGGTATCGAGCGCCGCCGCCGCGACCCGGTCCGCCGCCGGGCTGTACCCCCAATAGACCTCACGCGGCACCCCGAGGCGGGCGCCGCGCAACCCATCCGGGTCGAGAAACTGGCTATAGCGCGTGTCCGCGCCCGCCGCGATCGTGGTCGCTCCGTCGGCGGGGTCTGGGCCGGCGATCGCCGCCAAGATGAGCGCGGCGTCGGTCACGGTGCGCGTCATGGGGCCGACCGAGTCCTGGCTATGGGCGATCGGGATGACGCCGGTCCGGCTGGTCAAGCCAACGGTCGGTTTGATCCCAACGACCGCGTTCGCGGCGGCCGGGCTGATGATCGAGCCGTCGGTCTCGGTCCCGAGCGAGCCGGCGGCCAGCCCGGCCGAGATCGCGGCGCCGGAGCCGCTGCTGGAGCCCGAGGGGGTGACGTCGAGCGCGTACGGGTTGAGGGTTTGACCGCCGCGCCCGCTCCAACCGCTCGACGAGTGGAGCGAGCGAAAGTTCGCCCATTCGCTAAGGTTGGTTTTGCCAAGCAAAATGGCGCCGGCCGCCCGCAGCTTGTGGGCGACCGGCGCATCCGCCGCCGGCCGTGCCCCGAGCAGGGCCAGCGAGCCCGCCGTCGTCTCCATCTGGTCGGCGGTGCCGATGTTGTCCTTGAGCAAAACCGGCACCCCATGAAGCGGCCCGCGGGGGCCAGCGGTTTGCCGTTCACGATCAAGCTCGTCAGCGATCTGGAACGCCTCGGGGTTCGTCTCCAGAATCGAGCGCAGATGCGGCCCGGAGCGATCAATGGCCTCGATCCGCTCCAGGTACCGTTCGACCAATTGCCGCGAAGTGATCTCGCCGGTGGTCAGCATCACCCCCAGGTCAACGATCGTGGCCTCGGCCAGTTCAGGGTGTGGCGGGCGGAACGACTCGGTCATGGAGGTCCGTTCAACGCATGGCGACACCGCCGCCAGGTCCAGTCGGCGGCTATTCTATGGGCGGCCCGCAAAACACGCTACCGTCCAACTCATTGCACCGTGAATGCGTCATACCGGAGCGGGGCCACATCTCCCATCGCGACCATCGTTGCCTGGAACGTGATCTAGGCCGCGAGCTGGGAGGTCGCCCAAACTCGGCCGGCGACGGCGGGACCGGCCGGGTCGGGCAGCCAGCCAAAGAGCGAGCGGACCACCGCCCGGTGCTGGCAAACGGGATCGGCACCGAGGGCCGCTGCCTCGCAGGTGCAGGTGTAGCCATCTGTCCGGTGCAGGGTGTCGAGGCTCGAGGCGGACGTCACCATCCGCTCGCCGGTATCGTTAACGACAAAGACCTCCAGACCGTTGCCGATCGCTCGGTCGAGCGCCTTCCGCCACCGTTCCGGCGTCTCTTCCTTCGGCGGGCGGACCAATCGCAGTACCATCGTCGCAATCCTTTGCTTACCGAAACGCTCGCTAGGGAGCGTTGTCGACCGGACTCGGAGCCAGCATTTTTTGGCTCCGTGTCTCGTAAATTATACCAAATTTGGTACGTTTGTTCTATCGCGACGCGATCGCTTCGACCTGGCCCGAGGCGACCGACCGGTAGGCTGCCTCGATCACCGCGACAATGGCGCGGGCGTCGTGCATCGACCGCAGTGGCCGGCCTTCCCCGCGCACGGAAGCGACGAATTCCTCGACCAACGGCATCAGCATCGAGTTGGCAAACGAGCTGGCGGTCCGCGAGGCTGGTGCCGGCGGCATGGCCCGGATCTCGACTCGCGGCCGATTTTCGTCCACGATCAGACTGCCCGTTGTGCCGTGGGCCCGCAGCGTCATGTCGCCGCCGGCCGGATGATTCGGGGCCGGAGAGCGACCGACAACGACCGTGGCGGTTACCTCGTCTTCCAGGGTCAAGATGCAGACCGCGAAGTCCTCGACTCCCAACTCCCGGTGCGGCTCGAAGAAGTAGGTGCCGGCACTGGCGTAGACGTGCGTAACCTCCGACCCGGTGAGATAGCGGGCGGCATCGACCGGGTAGCCGAAAAAGTTCATCAGCTCGCCGCCGCCGCTTAGCCGCTTGTCGACCACCAATTGAAAATCCTCGACCGCGCCGGAGACGACGCTGCCGGTAGAGACGAAGGCCAGATGAAGCGATTCGAGCCGCCCAAGCTCGCCACCCTCGATCCGGCGCCGGGCCTGACGCACCGCCGGCGCGTGGAGTCGATGCACGTAGGAAAGTTGCACGTCAGCCGCTACCACCGCCGCCACCAGTTCGTCCGCTTCGGCCAACGAGGTCGCTATCGGCTTATCGACCCAAATGTGCTTGCCGGCCATGGCGGCGGCCATTGCCAGCCGGGCGTGCCGGGTCGGCTCGGAGCAGACGCTGACCATCGCCACATCAGGGCGGTCGAGGGCCCGGCCCACGTCTCGCACATACGGGACGCCGTAGTGCTCGGCGAACTCCTGGTTGACCGCGTGCATCCACTCGGGGATATCGGGCTCGTCGGTGACGACGACGATCTGGGCCTCTGGATGCGCCGCGAACAGGGGCGCGTACCCCTTTTGATGCCGGACACAACTCACCAGGGCGAGACCCAATGGACCACTCATCGTCCCGCGTCCATGCCGGAGTGATCGATATCAACCGGCTGACCGCGGCGGAGCGATTCATGCATCGCGCTCGCGCTCGCCAGCAGCGCTCGCGCTTGGTTCACCTCCTGAGCAAGATCTTCCTCCCCCCGCCAGCAGGCAACCGCGTGCATGATCGCGTCGCCGCGGCTGGGCCGGAAATCGAGCGGAGCAAGGTGAGCGCCATCTCCGTCGATCACGAGATCGGCGGCGCGTTGCTCCCAGCGCGCTTCGCCGCGCGGGCCCAGGAGCCAGGCAAAGCCGTAACTCGCGCCGGCCCCGGCCAGGTCGGCCCGCCACTCAATCAGCGCGTTGGCGCCGTTCGCGAACCGGATCGAGACGACCCTACCGCCGCTGTCAATCGACCGGGCATAGACCCGGGCCGGTTCGCCCCCGAGCAACGACAACCCGAGGTCGAGGCCGATGATGGCCGCCAGCCCAGGCGTGGTCTTCGTCGCCGGTCCGCCATTGGTGAGGACCGTGCATCCCTCGCTGACCCATTGGAAAAAGGCCGGCGGCCCAAGGTCGCCGGCGTCGACCGCGGCTTGCAGCGACCGGCAGACCTCGTGCCAGCGCCAGGGCCGGGCCACCAGCACCGAGCCGTTCGCGACGGCAGCCGTCGCTAGCACTGCCGCCAACTCACCCGGCGACCCAACCAGGGCCGGATCGACCAGAACGTGCTTGCCACCGCCAACCGCGGCCGTGATGGCGGCCCAGCCATTGACCGGGGCGGCGATGATGACCGCGGTGATGTCCGCATCCGCCAGCAGCGCATCGACGGGTGCGGAGACAAGCGCAACCCCGTCTATTCTGCCAACGGCTTCCTGATAGGCGCCCGCGATTGGGCCATCCCCGATCAGCCCGACCGTCAACCCCGGCCCGATCACGGCGCGGCGCCGGCGCCGAGCAGCGCCAGCGCGGTCAGGGCGTAGAGGCGGGTCGCCTCCATGACCTCGTCGATGCCGACCCATTCGTCTTGCGTGTGTGCCGTCGCCGGGTCACCGGGGCCCATGATCAGCGTCGGCCAGCCGTTGGGGGCAAAGTGCTTGGCGTCGGTGCCGGCAAAGAAGCCGGTAACGACCGGCTCCTGGCCCAGGAATCGAGTGGCGGCGATCAACGCCAGCGCCACCGGAGAGCCGGCATCAGTCAGCATCGCGGACCGGCTCATCTTCTCCACAACCTCGACCCTGAGCTTCGAATCCCCCGCCAGCGCCCGTTCGGCAATCTCCCGGAGCTCGGCCAGGACAGTCGCCGGCGTCTCCTCCGGCAGGATCCGGCGATCGATATGGATTTCGCAGCGGTCGGGAATGACGTTCACCTTGACCCCGCCCTCAATCATGCTGATCGTCGCCGTCGAGGCGGCGAGGGTCGGGTGGGTGCGGGCCGCCAGGCGCGGCCAGAGTTCGGTCCGGACGGCGTTGATCACCACGGCCATGCCCTCGATCGCGTTGGTCCCCATCCAGGGCGTGGCGGCATGACCGGTGGCGCCATAGACGATAAGTCCGACCGCCACCCCGCCCCGTTCACCAATGCAGATCTGGCCCCTGGTCTGCTCACCGACAATGACGTAATCGGCTTCGACGTGGCCGTTGCTGACGATGAAGCCGGCGCCAAGCTCGCCGCCGGTCTCCTCGTCGGCCACTTCGGTCACGATCAGTGTGCCCGTCAGCGGCACCCCCGACCGAGCGAGGGCGACGCCGGCCATCACCTGCGCCGTCACGCTCGCCTTGTCGTCGCCCGCCCCCCGGCCATAGACTCGGCCGCCATCGATCTCGCCGCCAAACGGCGGGAACCGCCAGCCGCTCTCCTCACCGGTCGGCACCACGTCGTAGTGGGCGTTGAACGCCAGGCGCGGTCCGCCGCCCTGGCCGGCAAGGGTCGCCACCACGTTCTGAAACTCCGGGCCCGGCCCCACCACCTCGACCGCGAACCCGGCCCCGCGCAACTTGGCGGCACAGACCGCGGCCGCCTCCCGCACATCGCCCGGCGGGTTGACGGTCGGACATCGAACCAGCTCCTGCAGGAACGCGACCGTCTCCTCCTGATCGATGGCGGCCAGCACCCGCTCCGCCAAAACGGGATCGACAACTGGCTCGCCTGAGCTCGATTCCTGCATCCTGTCATTCGTCATCTGAAGCCTCCCCGTGATCTTCCGCGAGCCATGCCGCCCACGGCAGCCGGGAGCCGATCATAACCCACGAGCGGTTCCGGTCGGCCGCATCCGGGACACGCGACGCTGCTCCGCTCATCCAATCGGGCCGCCTGGCGCCGGCATGGAATCGACCGAAGGTCGCCTCGCCCGTCGCGCGTCGGCCTCAACACCACCGGCCAGTGACGGCGGTCATCGCCTCAGTGACAAACGCCTCCGCCTGATCCGGCCAGTCTGGCTCTTGCCGCCAGTGCCGGGCCGCGATGTGGACGACGAGCGCCATGGCGTAGCGAACGGGCAGCCGGACCCGCCACGACCGTGGCGCATGGACAAAGTATTCCTCGGCGAACTCCATCGCGACCGCCCGCGTCCGCTCGCGAGGCACGGCGTATTCCGGCGCCTCGCTCCAGAGATGGGCCATGAACCGGGCCACGTCCAACACGGGGTCGGAGCCGGCGAGCTGATCGACGTCGATGAGGGCGAGCCGGTCGCGGTCGACCAAGACGTGGGCGGCCTTGAAGTCGCCCAGAGTTGGCGCGGGGGGCAGCTCGACGAGGCGCTCGAACGCGGCTCGAACGATCTGATCGATGGGCGAGGCAAGGTCGGGACGAGCCGATCGCAGCAGCTCGGCCGATCGCTCTAGGCGGCCCAGCTCGTTCTGCAGATCGAGCCGAGGCACCGCGACCGCCACGTCGGAGAGGTGCAACTCCGCCAGCGCGCCGGCGGTGCGGCGCACGGCGGCGATCGCGTCGTCCCCCCGGCGGAATAGGGCGTCGAGCGAGGTGCCGCGCATGTCCTCCAAGAACAGGGTGCGGAGGTCAGCGTCGTAGGCGAGGGGCGCCGGCACCGTGAAGCGCGCACCCTCGTTCTGCCGTTGCCGCAAGCGGGCGAACGCCTGGCGGGCACGCGCTCCCTTATCTTGGTGATAGTAGATTTTCGCGTAGGAGCTTGCCGCCAGTGCCCGCGCGGACAGCCGCAAGGTGGCGATCTTGCCGAACCGGTATCGGCTCGGCTCGACGTCCCAGCCCTCGGCCCGCCAATCGCCCGGCCCGAGCGGCGCCAGGAGCAGCGGCTCGATCGCGGGCGGCGGCCCGAGCATCAGGGAAGCGAGCGCCGGCAGGCGGGGATCATACGGAAAGACGACCAGCAGCATACTGAGCTCGGGGAGGGAGAAGAACGGTCGCGTTGCGGCCGCGCCGCCGGAGTCGTCCCCCGCCCACGCCCGCTCCAGCTCATCGAATGCCAGTTTCGCCTTTCTCGCATCTCGGTAGAGCACGCCGGTGACACGAATGGTTGCCCCACGCTCCGCCGCCGCCTCGAAGTGAACATCGTACGTTAGCCAGCAGGGACCGACCAGCGTCGTCCGGAAGACATCGACGATCCGGCACTCGCTGATCACGTACGGAACCCCGTCGAGCACACGAAGGTGCTGCTGCAGGATGGTGCGCATCCGCACGGGGTCGGTGGCAATGTCAAGCTGGAAGAAGGGGGGGGGAGGCCGACGAACCGCGTTCGGACGGGCCGTTTCCAGCGCCGGGCACTCGCCCCCGGCCCTCCCTTCGCTTCGGGCGAGCGGTCCCGCTGTCTTGCCGTTGGATCAGTGGCCTCGCTTCCTCTTGCCGCCCCAGGCACGTCGCCTTCGCCGCCCTGATTCATTGAAATAGCGTATCACGTTAACATTAGAGGACGATGAGAAGGTGACGGCGCCAGTTCCGCGATCGCATTCGATGCTGTGTGCAAGATCACCGCGTTCATCATTGTTGAGCGCTGACAGTCTCTGCCGTCGCCAACAATGGACGCGAATCTCCGTCCTTCGGCGGCCGGGTGGCGAGCCACCATTCGCTCCCCCTCCGCGACCCAATGCCGCCGTGGTGTCGTGGCCAGGCGTGTATGCTATCTTCATACCAAACGCGGGCGCCCTGGCTTTACGCCCGCGCGCTCAGATGTCGGGCCAGGGGGCGGGAGGGAGACGATGAGCAGCCGTAGCCTGCCACCGGCAAGATCCTCGCGATCCAGTAGCGTGGCCGTCAGGGATGGGAATGCGGACCGTTCTGTTTCACGCCAACTTGCGAAACTTCCGGGGCGCCCACCTCAAGCTCTGGGACTACTTCAACCATGTCCTGGCCGCGCCCGGCTTCACCCCCCGCATCAGCTTCACCGCCAAGACGCGCTGGGACGCCTCGAACCCCTGGCTCAACGCGCGGGACTATGTCGTTGACAATCCCAACACCGTGGACGTGGGCCTCTTTTTTCTCGGGGGACGGCGCTGGGAGCAGGCCGAGCGGCACCCGAACTGGGGCCCCGGCACGCCGGTGATTAGCTTTGTCCAGCACGTCCACCATGCCGACCCCGCCAACGAACGCTTCCCATACCTGAGCCGGCCGGCGGTCCGGATTTGCGTGGCGGAGGAGGTGGGAACCGCGCTGCGGGCGACCGGCGTCGTGCGGGGACCGGTCATTGTCATCCCGAACGGGATCGACCTCGGCGACGTTATCCCGCCGACGGCGGTGGAGCCCGAGGTCGACGTGTTGATCGCCGCCTTGAAACGTCCTGAGATCGGCGTCCGGCTCCGGCAGCGGTTGGAGCGCGAGGGCCGCCGGGTTCGGCTCCTGACCGAGCGCCTGCACCGATCCGAGTACCTGCGCCGGCTTCAGCACGCCCGCGTCACCGTTTTCCTGCCGAACGACACGGAAGGGTTCTACCTCCCGGCCTTGGAAGGGCTGGCGGCGGGGACGCTGGTGGTCTGCCCCGATTGTATCGGCAACCGCGGGTTCTGCCGGCCCGACTCGACCGCCTTCGTCCCCTCGTTCGCGCTCGACGATCTGGTCGCGGCGACGGAATCCGCCCTGGCCCTGCCGGACGAGGAGGCAGGCCGGATACGGGCCAACGCCCTGATCACGGCCGAGGAGTACAGCGTGGAGCGGGAGCGCGCGGCCTTCCACAACGTGTTAGCGAATATTGATCGGCTCTGGCTGGAGGCCCGCGCCGGCGCCCTGACGGCGGTGGCGCGATGAACCGGGGATCTAAGGCGAGGGACATGGACGATCTGGAGAGGCGAGAACGACAGAAGATCAAGCGCCGGCTCAAGCGTGGCAACCTGGAGGCACGCCAGCCACCCGATTTCATCATCATTGGCGCCCAGAAGGGGGGGACGACGTCGCTCTACCGCTACCTGACCGAGCATCCCGATGTCGGCGGGGCGACGAAGAAAGAGGTTCACTACTTCGACCGGAACTTCGACAAGGGGCTGGATTGGTACCTGGCCCACTTCCCGAAGCGAGACGAGTTCGAGCTCGTGGGCGAATCGGGACCGAGCTATCTGTTTCACCCGGACGTGCCGGGGCGCGTGCATGAGCTGCTGCCGGAAGCGAAGCTGCTCGTGCTGCTTCGCAACCCGGTCGATCGCGCCTATTCCCAGTACCAGATGCGAACTCGCCGCCAGGGCGAAGCGGACACGTTTGAGGGGGCGATCGCCGAGGAGCTGGAACACTTGCGGCTCGCCGGAGATGTGGCCCGCCCGCAGTCGGGGGTCCATTTTCAACTGGCGCGGGGCATCTACGTCGCCCAGCTCAAGCGGTGGCTCCGGCTCTTCCCCCGCCAGCAAATGCTCGTCCTGCAGAGCGAGCCGTTCTTCGCTCGGCCGGAGGCAGGGCTGGACCGGGCGCTGGCATTTCTCGATCTGCCGGCCTGGCGGCCGGCCCGGTTCGAGATCCACAACCCGGGCGGCGTCTATGGTGAAATGCAGCCGGAGACGCGCCAGCGGTTGGCCGCTTACTACGCGCCGCACAACCGGCGGCTGTACGACCTGCTGGGAACGGACTTCGAGTGGGACGGGGCGTAAGCCGCGTGACCGATGTGGTGCTGACCGGGGTTCCCCGCTCGGGAACGACCCTGACCTGCGCCCTGCTCAACAAGCTGCCGGACACCGTGGCGCTCCACGAACAAATGCAGGGGATGGATCACGGCGATCCCGCGGACTCGCGAGACGTGAGCGGTCGGGTCGAACAGTTCTTCGACGAGCAGCGGGCCTCGCTGCTCACCAGCGGCCGGGCCCTGTCCCGGAACATCGACGGCGTGGTCCCCGACAACCCGTTCGGCGACGAGCTCTCGGCCAAGGGAGTCCGGCGGCAACTCGACACCCAGGGCGAGATCGTCGTCGACAAGGAGCTAGCCGCCGATTTCACCCTGGTCATTAAGCACACGCACCTCTTCGCCTGGATGCTGGAATCGCTGGTCGGCACCTTTCCGATCTACGCCATCGTCCGCAACCCCCTGGCGACGGTCGCCTCGTGGCGCTCGGTCTCGACCCGGATCCGGAGCGGCCACTCCCCCGCCGAGCGAGCGGTGCCGGAGCTGAAGGCGAAGATAGAGCGGTTGGACGATGACCTCGACCGCCAGCTCTGCCTGCTGGGCTGGTTCTGGGACCAGTTCACGCGCCACTTGCCCGAACGCTCGATCATCCGCTACGAGGATTTGATCGCCACCAACGGTCGGGCCCTGAGCGTGATCCAGCCGGCAGCCGAGCGGCTCGACGAACCGCTCGAGAACCGGAACTCGAACCGGCTCTACGATCCGACGGAGATGGCACAGATCGGCGAACGCCTGGTGAAGTCCGATGGGGCCTACTGGACCTGGTACCCCAAGGAAAGCGTTGGCGCCTTCCTGAACGCGCTGGACCGCTGAGCGGCCGCGGCCGCGGAGCCGTGGGCCAGCGGGGTGGACCGCCGAGTCATCGAGCGACGCCGCGTCATTCCGCGGATCCATGAGATAGGTGAGCCTGGTCCGGATGGCGGCCGGCGGGAGACGGCGGATGGCGCTCGGGACACCGGACCTGACAAGCGACTCGCGACGCATCGCGACGACGGAGCATGATCGTCTCGCCGGCCGGCAGGGCGACCTCACGGCTTGGCGGCGCTGGGGGCCGTACGTGGCCGAGCGCTCCTGGGGCACGGTCCGCGAGGATTACAGCGCGGACGGCAGCGCCTGGGAGTACCTGCCGCACGACCTGGCCCGGAGCACGGCCTATCGCTGGGGCGAGGACGGTCTGGCCGCGATCTGCGACCGCTATCAAATCCTCGTCTTCGCCCTCGCCCTCTGGAATGAGCACGACCCGATCTTGAAGGAACGCGCCTTCGGCCTGGTGCCAACCGAGGGCAATCACGGTGAGGACGTCAAGGAGTACTACTTCTACCTCGATTCGACTCCCACCCATTCATACATGAAATGGCTCTACAAGTACCCGCATCGCGCCTATCCCTACCTTCAACTGATCGAGGAGAACCAGCGCCGCGAGGGGCGGGGCCGGGAGTACGAGCTGCTGGAAACCGGCATCTTCGACGACGACCGCTACTTCGACGTCAGCGTGGAGTACGCCAAGGCGGCGGCCGAGGACATCGTGCTCCGGGTCACGGTCGAGAATCGCGGCCCCGAGCCGGCCCCGATTCACCTCTTGCCACACCTCTGGTTCCGGAACACCTGGGCCTGGAGCGAGCCGCCGGGTCCGGAACCGAGCATCAGACCGGGCCCGAGCGGCCCCGGATTCGTCAGCCTCCTCGCCGACGACCGGTCGGCGACGCCCCTGCCCAATCTCCTGTTCGAGTATCGCCTTGGGCCGCGCTACCTCTACGTCGAGGACGGCGGCGCGCTCCTGTTCACCGACAACGAAACGAACGCCGAGCGAGCCTCCGGACCGGGTGCGCAACGCCCGAAGCTCTACACTAAAGACGCCTTTCACCGGCAGATCATCGACGGCGAGGCGGCGACCAACCCGGCGCGGCAGGGCACGAAATCGTGCGTCCACCACCGCTACCTCGTTCCCGCCCACGGTTCCGTCACCCTCCGCCTGCGCCTCTCCCCGGAGCGGCTGGAAGCGCCCCTCGATGACGTGGCCGCGGTACTGCGCCAGCGCCAGACCGAGGCCGACGAGTTCTACGCCGCGATCCAACCGGCGGCGGCCAGCGACGACGAGCGGCTGGTCCAGCGCCAGGCGTTCGCCGGCTTGCTCTGGACCAAGCAGATCTATCTGTTCGACGTCAACCAGTGGCTGAACGGCGACGTCGTTCACCAGCCTCTCCCCGAGTCACGCCGCCAGGTCCGCAACACCCACTGGCGGCATCTCAATTCAATGCGCATCCTCTCGATGCCGGACACGTGGGAATTCCCCTGGTTCGCCGCCTGGGATCTGGCCTTCCATGTGTCGCCGCTGGCCCTAGTCGATCCCGAATTCGCCAAGGAGCAGCTCTGGTTTCTCCTCTTCGAGCAGTTCCTGCACCCCTCGGGTCAAATCCCGGCCTACGAGTGGAACTTCTCGGACGTCAACCCGCCGGTCCACGCCTGGGCCGTTTGGCGCGTCTACAATCTCGATCGCATCCGCGCCGGCCGGGCCGACCGCGAGTTCCTCGAAAAATGCTTCCACAAGTTGCTGCTCAACTTCACCTGGTGGGTGAACAAGGTGGACCGCCAGGGGAACAACATCTTCGAAGGCGGCTTCCTCGGCCTCGACAATATCGCCGTCGCCGACCGCGGTCGGCCGTTCCCCGAGGGGGCGACCCTGGAACAGTCCGACGCCACGGGCTGGATGGCGATGTTCTGTCTCAACCTGATGCGGATCGCGCTGGAGCTGGCCAAGGAGAACCGGACCTACGAGGGCCTGGCCACCAAATTCTTCCAGCACTACATCTACATCGCGGCAGCGATGAAGAACATGGGCGGCCGCCGGTATCAGCTCTGGGACGAGGCGGACGGCTTCTTCTACGACGTCCTGCATTTCCCGGACGGCCGCTTCGAGAAGTTCAATGTCCGCTCCCTGGTCGGTCTGATCCCGCTCTACGCGGTGGAGCGCCTGGAGGACCGCTGGCTCGAGCCCTTCCCCGAGTTCCGCGAAAATCTCCTCTGGTTTCAGCGCAACAAGCAGCACCTCGTCGGCGACGTCTGCCACGCGGTCGACCAGGACGGGGAGCGCGTCTCCCTCTTGACCATCGTCGACGAGACCCAGCTACGGCAGTTACTGCGGCGCCTGCTGGATCCGGCCGAGTTCCTCTCACCCTTTGGCGTGAGAAGTCTCTCCAAACATCACGACGCCCACCCGTTTCGTTACGCCGACCAAGAGGTCCGCTACGAGCCGGGAGAGGCCGACGTCAAGCTGATGGGCGGCAACTCGAACTGGCGCGGCCCGATCTGGTTCCCCACCACCTTCTTGCTGATCGAATCGCTCCGCAAGCTCGGCAAAGCCTACGGCCCCGCCTTCACCGTCCCCGCCGCCGACGGCTCGGGCTCCCCGGCCACGCTCGGCCAGGCCGCCGAAGACCTGGCAAACCGCCTCATCGCCATCTTCACCCGCGACGCCACCGGCCGCCGCCCGGTCCACGGCGACCGCCGCAAGTTCCAGGACGACCCCCACTGGCGCGACCTGATCCTCTTCCACGAATACTTCCACGCCGACACCGGCGAGGGCCTGGGCGCCTCCCACCAAACCGGCTGGACCGCCCTCGTCGCCTCGCTGATCGACGAATGGCGCCGCCCGCACGACTCGCCGCCGGCCGGACCACGGACGAGCAGCCCCGCCCTACCCCAGGAATGAATCAGCGCGGACGTTTCCCAGCCACGTTGCCCTCGACCCGTGGGTCTCCATCGTGAACATGGTGTGGTCGCGGTTCGGTGCCGACCGCTTCAGCTAGCGAGCGCCTTCCGTAAAATCCGAATTCCTCGCATTCATTGCTTTGACAATTCCACGAACTTGGCTCGCATTCTCGGCTGCCTCAGCTTTTCTGACATCATCCGAACCGCCCTCCGGCGATTCCAAGAGCTTCTCCATGAGTAAGGTGTCTTGCGCATTGATGTGATGTACCGTGGTGGTGATGGTTGCGAGCAAGCGAGCCTGGACCGTGCCGTAAATGGCGGTTCCGGCCGACCCAGCAATCAGCGCCATCGTCAGGAGCCCAAACGGCGTCAGTGGCGACACGAGCGAGGTGACGAGGACAGCCGCCGTCGATCCGATGAGCACTCGGCCCACGAAACCAAGATCATAGGCGTGCAGGGCTGAGATATGGTCTGGCCGGCCAATTGTCCCCTTCTCCCCCGCTTTATGCGGCCACTCGACCACACCGCCCGTGGAGATCAGTTCGAAGATCAGTCCTCCGATGGCACCGACGATCAATATCAGGACGAGCTTCGACCACCACTCGTTGTCTCGCAGACTCTCGCAGAGGACGGCGGGAGTAATCCCATCACTAACGCTGATACCGACCGGAAACGGAACGGGTGTCGCGTCAGATCGCGTTGCCGTTGGACTCTCCATGGTAGGTTGGGAGGACGGTGTTGGCTCAGTCGCAGGGACTGGAGGTGACGTGACCGATTCAGGCGTTGCTGAAGATATGCCTCCCGGAGCTCGACTCATGGTGCCGGCGGTTGAAGGCACGCACAGCGAACTCCGAACGGCTCCGGCGAGCACGAGGAGAGCGATGATGACGAGAGCAATCGGGATCAAGGTCTTGAACGCGGAAGAACCACGGAAATACAAAAATACGTACGCCGCCACGAGGAGAGCCACGGCGATACTATTGACAACTTCCATGATCGTAGTCCTAGGGCGGAGGACCAATCACGTACACCGGCTGGCATGATCCCGCGGAGTCCCCGCGCCTGGCGTCGATTCCGACAGGAGTTTCCATGACCGCAGTGTAAGCGAAATCAGCGGCTGCCGCTTCGCAACGATCGATGGCGAGCGGGACCGGCTCGTCAATCACGCCGCGAGGTGACCCGCCTCCCAGGTCGGTCCAATCCAAGTTACCCTCGGGGCCTCTGAGTCACCCATGCGGGCGACGGGCATCGAGCGCACCACCCTCCTAATCGACCGTGGCTCCCGATCTGCCATCGCTCGTCTCCCACATCACCCCTCGGTTCGCGGTTTGACATCCGGAAACCGGCGTGCTTTGATAGCCTGGCCAAAGGTCGGACGATCGTCAGTGGAGACCCGGATTCGAACCGGGGAGGTCGATCTCTTTCCTTTCATCCATGATGTGAGCAGGTTGAGCGCGAAGACGGAGAAGGAGTTCGCAATGACGCGGCCCGAGACTCGCGAGGAAGAACGACGCGGGCGTGACGTGGTGGAGCGGCGCGTTTCGCGCCGGACCCTGATGAAAGGCGCGGCGGCCGCAAGCCTGGCCCTGCCCACCGCCGATGTCTCGCTGTTGGGGGCCAGTTCGGTCGTGGCCGCCCAGGACGAGCCAATTGGAAGCGCACTGATCGGCGAGCTCGAGGGGCCGATCGTGCTGGTGGACGCCCCGCGGCCGGCCAACCTCCAACAGGCCCCGATGCTGGATGCGCTGGTAGCGGATGGCACGCTGCCGCCGGTCGAGGAGCGGGTACCGATGGAGCCGCTGGTCGTGCAGCCGGTCGAGGGCATCGGCATCTACGGCGGCACCTTGCGCCGCGGCTTCACCGGCCCCGGCGACGACGAGAACGGCAACCGCTACGTCTCCGGCGACAAGCTCGTCTTCTGGGACTACACCGGCACCGAGTTCCGGCCCGCCCTCGCCAAGAGCTGGGAGTTCAGCGACGAGGATCGGGTCTTCACCATCCAATTGCGCGAGGGCCACAAGTGGTCCGATGGCGCGCCCTTCACCGCCGACGATTTCGTGTTCTGGTATGAAGACATCTACATGAATCCAGATCTCGTGCCGACCCCACATTCCTCCTTTGCCATCAACGGCAAGCAGGGGCGGATCGAGAAAGTCGACGCCACGACGGTTCAGTTCATCTTCGAGGAGCCCTATCCGCTCTTCCTGACCATCCTCGGCGGCACGACGTTCATGGGCCACGGCCACGCGAGCAGCCGGGGCTTCCACGGCGGCGCCTACGCCCCGGCCCATTACCTCAAGCGGTTTCTCCCGAAGTACACGGCCCAGGCCGACGTTGACGCCCTAGCCGCGGAGGCGAACGTCGAGGACTGGATTGCCCTCTTCCGGATCATGAACCAGTGGTCATTCAATCCGGAGCTGCCGGTGCTCGGCCCCTGGCGAAGTGTCCAGCCGATCAACACCCCGAACTGGGTGCTGGAGCGCAACCCTTACTACTACGAGGTCGACCCGGAGGGCAACCAGCTCCCGTACATCGACGGGATCCAGATGGGCCTGGCCGAGAACCTGGAGGTGTTGAACCTGCGCGCCATCGCCGGCGAGTACGACCTCCAGGAGCGCCACACGGACATCGCCAAGATACCGGTCTTCCTCGAGAACCAGGAGCAGGGGGACTACAGCGTTCACCTCGATCCGGGAGCCTATGGCTCCGATGCCACGCTCCAGATCAACCACAGCTACGATGCCGACCCCGAGGTCGTCCAGTGGCTGCAAAATGTCGACTTCCGCCGCGCCCTCTCGATGGGGATTGATCGGGACCAGCTCAATGAGACCTTCTGGCTCGGGGTCGGCTCGCCCGGCAGCGTGGCGCCGGACCCAAGCGTGCCCCAAAGCCCGGGCGAGGAGTGGCGCACCATGTGGGCGACACGCGATGTCGACCTGGCCAATCAACTCCTCGACGGCATCGGGCTGACCGAGAAGGATGGCGAGGGCTATCGCCTCCGGAGCGATAACGGCGAGCGGCTCCGGCTGGAAGTCTTCGCCATCGCCGGCGCCTTCGTCCCCTTCCCACGGATCGCGCAGTCGATCGCCCAACAGTGGCAGGAGATTGGGATTCAGCTCGATGTCTCGGAGTTGGAGCGCAACCTCGGCATGACCCGCATGCGCAACAACGAGCATCAGATCTTCATGTGGGCGAATGACGGCTCGGAGCTGATCTACGCCTTCCCCCGTCACGCCCTGCCGGTCGATCCGGCCGAGGCGATGATGGGCCCGCTGATCGCCCGCTGGTACGTGACCAACGGTGACGAGGGCGTGGCGCCGAGCGAAGAGGCCATGCTGACGGCGATCGACCTCTATACCCAAGCCGGCGGCCAGACCACCGAGGAGAGCAACGCGACCGCCCAAGAGATTTGGAAGATTATCGTCGACAACGTGTTCAGCATCGGCACCGTCGGGGTGTCGCCGGCGGTGATGGGCATCCGCATCGTCAAGAACACCATGGGCAATATCCCGGCCCGCCAAGTCAACATGCAGCATGCCCGCACCCCGCAAAGCTCACACCCGGCGACGTTCTTTTTCCGGAACGGGGGCTGATATAGGCGTCGGATGCAGCTTGTCCCACATTGACTGACTCCCCTCTCCCAATCGCGGGAGAGGGGTTCGGGGTGAGGGCCAGGTTCCCAAGTCTCCATCACCCTCGCCGTCGAGGTAACGATGCTCAGCTACTTGATTCGCCGCGTCCTGCTCGCGCTGTTTACGTGCTGGGCGATCTCGGTGCTGGCCTTCGTCATCATCCAGTTGCCGCCCGGCGATTTTGTCGACGCCTATATCTCGAATCTTTCCTCCTCTGGCGGCGGCATCTCGGTCGAGCAGGCGCAGCAGTTGCGGGCCGAGTACGCGCTGGATGAGCCGATCTATGTCCAATACGTGCGGTGGATGCGCTTGATGCTGCGCGGCGACCTCGGCATGGCGATGGAATGGCAGCGGCCCGTGACCGAGGTCATCGGCGACCGGCTCTGGCTGACGATGGTCGTCTCGGTTGCCGCGGTCGTCCTGACGTGGCTGGTCGCGCTGCCGATCGGCATCTACTCCGCCGTGCGGCCCTACTCGCCGTTGGACTACCTGTTCACCCTCCTCGGCTTCCTCGGGCTGGCGATCCCGAGCTTCTTGCTCGGTCTGCTGGTCCTCTATTTCGGCTTCGTCTACTTCGATGCCAATATCGGCGGCCTCTTTTCAGCGCGGTACGTTGACGCGCCCTGGTCCGGGGCGAAGCTGGCCGACCTGCTCAAGCACCTGCCGGTCCCGGCCGTCATCCTCGGTATCGCCAGCATGGCCCAGGCCATCCGCATCATGCGCGCCAACCTGCTCGACGAGCTGCGCAAGCCGTATGTCGTGACCGCCCGCGCCAAGGGGCTCTCCGAGTGGCGGGCCATTTGGAAGTACCCCGTGCGGGTCGCGCTCAACCCGTTCGCGAGCACCATCGGCTACACGTTGCCCTACGTCGTCTCCGGCAGCATCATCGTCTCGCTCGTGCTTGGCCTGCCGACGGTCGGTCCGTTGCTGCTGCGATCGCTGATCGCCCAGGACATGTTTCTGGCCGGGGCCATCGTGCTGTTGCTCGGCATCATGACCGTGATCGGCACGCTGCTTTCCGACCTGCTGCTGATGTGGATCGATCCGCGGATCAGGGTGGACGACTGACCGTGACTGAATCTTTCTCCATCCGCGACCCGGCCCGGGCGACCGCCACGCCATCGGCGGCCGAGCTCGAGCCCGAGGAAACCTCCGGCCCCACCGCGCCGGCCGTCTCCGCGCCAGGCCCGCTGGCCCCGTTCCCCGCGCCCGGCGAGCCGGTGCTGACGTCGGACGCCGAGGAGCGCGTGGCGGTCGCTACGCAGGCGCAGTTGATGTGGCGGCGCTTTCGCAAGCACCGGCTGGCGATGATCGGCGCCGTCGCCGTGATCCTGTTCTATCTGGTGGTGCTGGTGGCCGACTTTTTGGCCTACGCCAACCCCGAGACAGCTGACGCCCAGCGGGGGTTGATCACGCCGCAGCGGGTCCAACTCTTCCTCGACGGCCAGTTCCGGCCTCATGTCTACGCGATGGTCGGCGAGCGCGACCCGGCGACCTTCAAGCGGGTCTACACCGAGGATCCAACCCAAATCATCCCCTTGACCTTCTTCTCCCCCGGCTTTGACTACAAATTGTTCGGGTTCATCCCGACCAACCGGCACCTGGTCGGGGTCGAAGGCGCCAACCCGGAGGAAACGCTCTTCCTGATGGGGACCGACCTGGAGGGCCGCGACATGTGGTCGCGGGTCATCTACGCCACGCGCACGTCACTCACGATCGGGCTCATCGCCGTGGTGGTCAGCCTCGTCCTGGGCGTGATCCTCGGCGGTGTCTCCGGCTTCTACGGCGGAATTGCCGACACGGTCATCCAACGGATCATCGAGATTTTGCGCTCGATCCCGACGATTCCGCTCTGGATGGGGCTGGCGGCGGCGATGCCGAAGACCTGGACGGTCACCCAGGTCTACTTCACGATTACGATCATCATCTCCCTGATCGGCTGGACCGAGCTGGCCCGGGTCGTCCGCGGCCGGTTCCTCTCGTTGCGGGAGGAGGATTTCGTCACGGCGGCCGATCTGGTCGGCGCCCGCCAGTCGCGAATCATCTTCGTCCACATGGTCCCGCTCTTCCTCAGCCACATCATCGCCGCGACGACGCTGGCGCTGCCGGCGATGATCATTAGCGAGACGGCGTTGAGCTTCCTAGGGCTCGGCTTGCGGCCGCCGGCCATCAGTTGGGGGGTGTTGCTCCAGCAAGCGCAGAACGTGCAGACGGTAGCGCTCTCACCGTGGCTGCTCCTACCGGCGCTGCCGGTGATCCTCGTCATCCTCGCCTTCAACTTCCTCGGCGACGGCCTTCGCGATGCCGCCGATCCGTATTCGTAGGGTGATGGACGATGGATGATCGGGTCATCGGAGACGGAGAGCGGGGCGCCGGGCTGAGCGGGGGAGGGCCGCGGCCCGGCCCCCGGCCGGAGCAGGGGAACGCGACGCGGGGTGAGACTCGTCTTCCGACGATCGAAGCCCCCCTGCTCAAGGTGCGAGACCTGAAGACGTACTTCTTCCAGGACGATGGGACGGTCAAGGCGGTCGATGGCGCCAGCTTCGATGTCTTTTCCGGCAAGACCCTCGGCATCGTCGGCGAGAGCGGCTGCGGCAAGAGCGTGACCGCGCGATCGATCATGCGCATCGTGGATCGTCCGGGGCGCATCGTCGGCGGTGAGATCCTGTTGCGCCGTGAGCCGGGCGCCGGGTCGGGTGAAGTAGACCTCGCCCAGCTAAAAGCCGACGGGGCGCAAATGCGGGCGATCAACGGCGGCGACATCGGGCTCATTTTCCAGGAGCCGATGACCTCGTTCAGTCCGGTCCACACCGTCGGCAACCAGATCGTCGAGGCCATCCGGTTGCATCAAAAGATGAGCAAGAAGGCGGCTCGCGACCGGGCCATCGAGTTGTTACGTTTGGTCGGTGTCCCCCGGGCCGAGGGCCGGGTTGACGAGTTTGCCCACCAGCTCAGCGGCGGCTTGCGGCAGCGGGCGATGATCGCCATGGCGCTGGCCGCCGATCCGAGGCTGCTCATCGCCGACGAGCCGACCACCGCGCTCGACGTGACGACCCAGTCCCAAATCCTCAATCTCCTCGTTGACCTGCAGGAGCGGAACGGGATGGCGATCATGCTGATCACGCACGACCTGGGAGTGATCGCCGAGACGGCCGATGACGTGGTGGTGATGTACCTGGGCCGGGTCGTCGAAGAGGGGCCGGTCGACGACATCTTTCACGCGCCCAAGCACCCCTACACGCGCGCCCTGCTGCGCTCGATCCCGAGCGTCGATTCGCCGCCGCGGCGCAAGCTGCCGACGATCAGCGGCTCGATTCCCCACCCATACAACCGGCCGCCGGGCTGTCCGTTCCACACCCGTTGTCCGGATGTGATGCCGGGTCTCTGCAACGTGGTTGAACCGCCCCTGGTCTCGGTCGCCGCCGGCCAACTGGCGGCCTGTTTCCTCTACCCCGAGGTGCGGGCCGCCAGCAACGCTCCCTCATCGGCAACCGTCGCCGGAGCGATGCCCGGGCAGCCCGCGCCCGCGGCGTTGGGTACGCTCTGATGGGGGGCGGCAACGGCCGGGCGGAGTACGGGGGAGCCGCCCTTGGCGGTGATGAGCTGCTGCTCGAGGTCACGGGCCTGAAGAAGTTTTATCCGATCCGGCGTGGCTTCCTGCGCAAAGTCGTCGGCCATGTACGGGCGGTCGACGATGTCAGCTTCGACATCCGGCGCGGCGAGACGCTGGCCCTGGTCGGCGAAAGCGGGTGCGGCAAGACGACCACCTCGCGCTGCATCCTGCGCGCGATCACGCCCACGGCGGGCGAGATTCTGTTCAAAACCGATAGCGGCGCGGTGGTCAACGTGGCGACGCTGCCGCGGGAGCGGCTGCGCTCGCTGCGGCCGCAGATGCAGATGATCTTCCAGGACCCCTACTCGTCGCTCAACCCGCGGATGACGATCCTCAACATCATCGGCGAGCCGTTGCTCGTCAACGGCGTCAAGAATCGCCAGGAGCGGATCGATCGCGTCGAGGAGCTTCTCAAGCTCGTCGGCTTGCGGCCGGAGTTCATGCGCCGCTACCCACACGCCTTCAGCGGCGGCCAGCGGCAGCGGATCGGCATCGCCCGCGCCCTGGCGCTCAACCCGCGCCTGGTCGTTGCCGACGAGCCGGTCTCGGCCCTCGACGTTTCGGTGCAGGCCCAAATCCTCAATCTGCTGCTCGACCTCCAGGAGCGGCTGGGGCTGACGTACCTCTTCGTCGCCCACGATTTGAGCGTGGTGAAGCACCTCAGCGACCGGGTCGCGGTGATGTACGTCGGTAAGATCGTGGAGCTGGCCGAGCGCGACCAGCTCTTCAGCGCCCCGAAGCATCCCTACACCGCCGCCCTGCTGTCGGCGGTGCCGAAGCCCGACCCGCGAGCGCGTTCGCGCCGGCAGCCCCTGCGCGGCGAGGTCGCCAACCCCGCCGCGCCGCCAACCGGCTGCTACTTTCACCCCCGGTGCCCCCACGCGATCGAGATCTGCAAAACCGACGCACCCGCCTTCGAGGAAATCGTGCCCGGCCAATGGGCGGCCTGCCACCGCGCCCGCGAGCTGAGCCTGCCCGGTATCGCCCAAGCTTAGGCGGACGGCCTCTCATGCCAGCGATGCGTACGGCCACTTCAACAGAGATTGGGCCGTAGCGGCCCGCATCGCCGCACTGTCGCCCGGCGAACGATTCGCCTCGGCGGTGAGTTGGGACCAGCACGGGGATCGGGTCGAGTCCCGCCGCCCGAGGGCAAGCACGGTGTTGACCGCCTACCTGGACTGGCCGGGCGAGCGACAGGTGCAGCGGGTGGAGCGGGCCTGCACCCGGCGGGGGCAGACGACACGCCAGGAGCGCTACGCGATCACCTGTCTCGGCCCCGAGGTGGGGGCCACGACCCTGCTCGACTACCTCCGTGGCCACCGGGGGATCGAGAACCGGCTGCATTGGGTGCGCGACGTGACACTGGGGGAAGATGCCTGCCAGGTGCGCGCCGGGGCTCCGCCGCGGATCATGGCGGCCCCGCGCAACACGGTGATCGGGCTGCCGCGGGGGGCGGGCTGGAGCAACCTCGCGGCGGCGCGGCGCCACTACGCCTGGCAGCCGGGTGCCGTCCTCGGCCTCAGTCCACCTTGATAATCAAAAGACCCTGTTTCAAGAGGCTGGAGCGTTGCTAGAACCGGTGGCAAGAGGTAGCGCTTGGTGGTTATCGTCAAGCGGCTCCAACATAGTCCGCCGGTCAGGGCCGGTGTCACCCTCTGGGCATTGGCAGCGGGTGATCCGGGGCGAGGTAGGTGCCGATGGCGGCGAAGATGGCGGCGTGGCTGGAGAACTTGTAGTTGCCCTGGTCGTCGAACGCCTCCTCGTCGAAGGTCGTGGCCACCGCCACCGCGATCTTCTCGGCGGGCAGGTAGCCGGTCACCGCCCCATAGCCGGCGAAGAGCGGGTTCTGCAGGATCCACGACCCGCTGAGGACGGCACCGAGCCCATAGCTGTAGGTCTCATCGAGGGTGTGGCAGTTCGGGCAGCCTGCCACGGGTGTGCCAAACCCGAGCAGCTTCGGTTCGATTTGCGCTCGATGGGACTCCGGCGACAGCACGGTTCCCTCCCCCACCGCCGCCGCCGTCGTAGTCAGATCGACGATGTTGGACGTTTGGATCGCGCCGTGGGCGAAGGTCCAGGACGGGTTCCAGTAGGATGATTCCTCATAGAAGCGGGTGCCGGCGGGGATCCCGAGCACCGCGCGGCGCTCCGAGCTGAAGGCGTGCAACACCGGCTCGGAGATTTGGGGCGTCGCCCAGGCGACGGTGTTGCGCAGGCCCATGGGACCGAGGACCTGCTCCTGCATGGCGACGTCCAACGGCTGGCCGGTGATCCGCTCCAGCGCCTGCCCGAGGATGACATAGTCGGTGTGCGAATAATCCCAGTTGGTCCCGGCAGCGAAAACCCGCGGCATCGACAGGCCGAGCTCGATCAGCTCCCGCGGGGTCCATTGGCGGAAGGGATCGGCGTACAACTCCTGGGCCAGTTTCGGATTCTGCACGTAGTCGGGGTAGCCGGCCGTCATGTTGGCCAGCATCCGCGGCGTGACCTGTTCGGCATCGGGCAGGTCGGGCAGCCAGGTAGACAGCGGATCGTCGAGCGCGACCGCGTCCTGGTCGACCAGCCGCAGCAGGAGGGTAGCGACGTAGAAGTAGCCTAAGGCCCCGTTGCGAAAGTGCATATCCGTGGTCGCCGGCACGCCCGTCATCGACTCGCCCAGGGCCTCGGTCACGATCTCCTGCCCGTCGATGGTGACGCGCAGGATGACGGCCTTGACGGCTTGCTTGTCCATCATCTCGCGGGCGATGGCGATGATCGCTTCGGCCCGATCCGCTGGCGTCCCGGCCGGCGTTGCCTGCCGCAATGTCTCGGCCGCGGCAGCACCGGACGTCGCGGGGATCATGGTGCCGCCGGCGGCGAGGGTGATCCCCATGCCCAGCGCTTCACGGCGCGTCATTGGGGCGCCGAACCCCCGCTCGGCGGATCGATTGCTCATGACATCCTCCGTATGCCCGGCCATTGACCCGGGTCCAGCCGGCCGCCCCCGATTGGCCACACCGTGGCTTCTACGCGGGATCTTGAGTGCATCTTACAGCACGGAACCACGCGCGACAGCGGTCGCGGTCAAGGTCCGAGCCGCGGTCGCGGGAAGGCGCCAGCGTGTCAACAATGCCGCTACCCGGGACACCTCGCCACCACTTCCTTGACCCATCTGTACTCGGGTGTGTCAGCGGCGCGGACGCGCATCCTGGACGAGAGATCACGACCGCCCTCGCGTCACGGATCGGAGCCGCTCGGAAACCCCGCGCCCGCCCGCATGCTCTGATGAGGACTGATTTGAAGCGTTTTTGCGGTCAGGATTGCCTCACATGACTGAGCACCGTCGTCACCATCGACGCCGGCGCTTACATGTTAACTCTCCTACCAGGGAATTGGTGGGGTGCCTTCCGGGGCACGATCCCGTAACCTCCAGTTCCACAG
>JALZJP010000062.1 GCA_030859715.1 Chloroflexota bacterium | reverse complement strand
GGCGGGCGCCGCGGCCTCGTCGTCCGGGTCGCCGCCGCTGTCGCCGCCGCTCGGCTGGCCCAGCGGCGCCGTGACCGCCCCCGGCGGCACATTGTCGGCCGAGACGAGCTTCCAGAGCGATCCGTTGCCGGCTCCATTGTTCTCGGCGTTTGGCTGCCCCGTGATCGCGGTCACGTAGAGGAGGCCATCCGCATCTTGGCCCGAGCCCGTGATCTGCAAGGCGGTATCCAAGAGCGTCTGGAACTGCCAGGTCCCGTTGGCGTCGCGTTGCAGGCCCCGGACTTCGCCCGTGCAGAAGTCGCCGCTAAAATAGATGCCGTCGAGGGCCGGGTAGTCGTCGCCCCGATACACGCCAAGGCCGATCACCGCGCATCCGTCGTCGCCATGCTCAAACTCGGCCACTGGTAAAACACCGACCTGCTGTCGCGGGCACTCTTCGAGCTCGTCCGGAAAGCAATGCGACCCTTCGAGCCAGTCCCACCCGTAATTCTGACCGGCGGCCGACCCGGCCGGCTGGACATTGATCTCCTCCCACGAGCTGGCGCCAACGTCCCCGATGTAGACATCGCCGGTGTCCGGGTCAAACGAGAATTGCCAGGGATTGCGCAGGCCAAGCGCCCAAATTTCCTGGCGCACGGGCGACAGCTTGGTGCGATTCTGGGCCGACACCCGGCCCGGCGTGCCCCGTCTCCGCTGCCGCTCCGGTTCGTCGCCGGCGCTCACGGCCTGGCCGGGATACGGGTTGTCATAGCGTCCCGGCCCGGCGAACGGGTTGTCGGCGGGAATACCGTACGGCTGGCCGGTGGCGCCGCCATCGACGTCGATCCGGAGGATCTTACCGAGCAGGGAAAAGCGGCTCTGGGCATTGTCATAGACGTCGCCCTGCCAGCCGCCATCACCGGTCGCGATGTAGAGGGAGCCATCCGGGCCAAACCGGAGCGTGCCCCCGTTGTGTTGCGGGAACGGCTTCGCAATCACCAACAGCGGGCGTTCGCTCTCCGGGTCCGCCACGTTCGGGTTGGTCGCGCTGACGACAAACTCGGCGACGGTGATCGAGCCGTTCGTCTCGAGGTTGTTGAAATCGACGAAGAGCCGTCCATTTTCGGCATAACCGGGGTGGAAGGCCAAGCCGAGCAAGCCCTGCTCGCCCGGACCTTGAGCGGTCGTCAAGGTGAGATCGAGAAACGGCTCCGGCACGACCGTCCCATCGGGATTGATGATGCGGATCGTTCCTCCCTGCTCAACCACGAAGATGCGCCCGCTGCCATCCGGCGGGAAGGCGACATTGACGGGGCTTTGCAGGCCCGAGGCGATTTCGACCAGCTGGATTTGGGGGTCTCCGGGCAGGTCCCCGCCCAACCGGGCCGGGGCGCCTTCTTGCGAGCGAGCCGGGCTTCCCTGGATCACGAGCGAAATCAGGACAAACACCACCAGCAGGCCGGCGAGGTGGCGATGAATCGAGGTCACGAACACGGAATCCTCCCAGAGAAGGCGACGGTCGCCAATCAGTCGCGCCGGTTCGGAAGTGTCGCACGCAGTTGAGTCAACCGCATGTGCCGCGGGGTCGCCGCGCGTTTGGGGCTAACGGGCTACCACCCGCGGCGTCCGCGGGGCCGGGTCGGCGGGGTCGGAGAGGTGCATACCGTGGGCGGCGCCGGCTTGGAGGTAGGCGATCTTCTCCGCCGTAATGACCTCGCCCGGAGTGAAGAACGCGTCGCGCGGCGCGAGCACCCGCGTGCCATGGGCGGTCACCCTGCCGAAGGAGCGCTCCAGCATGACGGCACAGAGGGGCTGAAGGCGCCTGCACAGAGTTTGCCAGTGACACTCCGGCCATTGTACGTTAGACGCTAAAGAGCGAAATATTTCAGCCTGTCCCATGTCTCGCATCAGGAGCATTCGGTGCAGCAGGACGAAGCTGGACCTCCTACGCCCGCCCAAAGCGTTCGGGACCGGTCGAGAGAATAGGGAGTTGCTCGTGAAATTGGCCATCTCGATCATCTTTATCCTCGTCGTGCAAAGCGGTGCGGCGACCGCTGGACTGCAGACTGAGGCTGACATAAGCGAGCCGCCTGACATCCTCCTCATTCTCGCTGATGACATGACTGAGGCGGATTGGCGTTCCCTGCCGCGGACCCAGGAACTCTTACCGACGGTCTTTCCGAACTATATCAACGTCTTACCCCTGTGCTGTCCCAGCCGGGCCAGCATTCTGCGCGGCCAGTACCCGCACTCGCACGGTACGCTGCTCAACCAGAATAGCCCTCGCGGCGGCTGGGAGAGCTTCCAAAAGCAGGAGCAGGAGACAATCGCCGCCCTGCTCCAGGACGCCGGCTACCACACCGGACTGATCGGCAAGTACTTTAATGGCTATCCGGTCGACGGAGGCGTGCCGCCGGGATGGGACTATTGGTTTGCGAAGCGCGGCCACAAGTTCTACGACTGGCAGGCGGTCGAGGGGACCGTCGAGGCGAACGAGGTCCGCTCCTACGGCAGCGCGGAAAGCGATTACTCGACGGACGTAATCACTGGCAAAGCCACGGCATTCGTGGCTGAAGCCCCCGGCGACCAACCACTCTTTGCCCTCGTCGCCCCGGCCGCGCCCCACACCCCGGCCACTCCCGCCCGGCGCCACAAGCACCTGTGCGCCACCCTGCCACTCGGCTCCGAGGGTAAGCCGAGCTTGAATGAAGAGGATGTTTCGGACAAGCCCTCTTCCGGACAGCTGGAGCGGTTGGCGATCGCCGAGCTGACCGCGTTCGACCGCGACCGGCAATGCAGCCTCAAGGCGGTCGATGAGCTGGTGGTGGCGATGATCACGGCGCTCGAGTTACGGGATCGACCGTATACCGTGATCTTCGCCACGGACAATGGCTTTCTGCTCGGTGAGCATCGTCGGGTGCGGAAGAACGCGCCGTATGAGGAGAGCCTCCGTACCTCGATGCGGGCCGTCGGTCCCGACTTTACGCCAGGGGAGGATGAGCGGCTGATCGGCAACATCGACTTGGCGCCAACCCTTGCCGCTATTGCCGGGGCGCCGCCCCGCGACGATTGGGATGGACGCTCGTTCCTCGGACGGGCCAGTCCGCGGCTCGTACGCGAGCTGATCGGGATCGAAAGCTTCGGCGGCCCCGATGAGAACGAACAACGCGAGAAATCAGATCTCCTTGGGGCAGATCAACTGTACCCGCCGTTCCAGGGGTTCCGGAGCAAGGACGGGGTCGTCTACGTCGAGTACGGGGGAGGCGAAGTCGAGTTGTACGACCTGCAGGCGGATCCCTACCAGTTAGAGAACCTAGCGATCGGGAAGGCGCTATCTGACTTCCCCGCGTACCACGCCCGGGTGGAGCGGTTGCGTACCTGTCACGCCCAGGGATGCTGGATGGCAGAGGACGAACCGCTGGGGGGCGAGTAGCCGCGCGGGGCCACCGCGATCCCTCTCCGCGCGTACGTCAGGGGATGGGTACGGCTTGGTGATCTCCGTGTTCGCCCGTCTTCGATGCGCAAGCAGGGGCGGGATTGACTCCCATTGTCTGGCAGTCGCCGGGAATTCGCGCTAGTCGGTATAAGGTAGTACGGCGTGGCGTGGGATATGCGCATTTCACCTCGATAAACTCCGTCATTCCCGCCTCGCGGTGACCCGGCACGTTGCAAATGACCCGGTATCTCCCTGGCGACAGATTGAGGACGGCTTCGCCTGCTTCGCCGGATTCGACGTCAACAGGGAATGAGGCGACGTTGATCAGAAGTGTCGCCGCGGATGTGTCGCGCGACTTCGCGTCGACTGCATTTCGTGCGGCATCGACGATGCCAGCAAGGTACACGCTCATGATCGGCACGCTCCTGCAGATCGGTAATCTACTCCGAACGGGTAACCGAACTCAGTAACCGCAACGTCGAACCGGCCGAGCATGCTTCCCACCTCGACTACGAGGCTACCACCCGCAGCGTCCGCAGGGCTGGGTCGGCGGGGCCGGAGAGGTACATGCCGTGGGCGGCGCCGGCTTCGAGGTAGGCGATCTTCGCCGCCGAGACGACGTCGCCGGGGGCGAGGACCGGGATCCCCGGCGGGTAGGGGATGACCAGCTCGGCCGAGACCTCGCCGATCGCGTCGCGGAGAGCGACGGCGCGCGACGGGGCGAAGAAAGCGTCCCGCGGCGAGAGGGCTTGGATCCCCGGCGCGATGGCGGCGCCGGAGGAGCGGGCCGGCATGCCGGCTCCGACATCGACGACCGCTCGCCGCTCCGCCGCCAGGGTGGTGAAGGCGCCAACCAGCCGCTCGATGCTCGCGGTCGTGTCGCCGACCGTGACCAGACAGACAACGCCGACCAGGTCGCTCATTTCCGGTTGGACGGCGAAGCGGTCTCGCAGCTCGGCCTCGGCCTGGAACCCGGTCAGACCCAGCCCGTGGACGTCGATCACCAGCTTGGTCGGATCGAGCGCCGGGATCCCCAGCCGGGCCGCGTCGAGGACTTCGATCCCTGGCAACGCCCGTAGCCGGGCGCGGGCATCATGTGCCAGCGCGATCGCTTGGTCCAATAGGGTCCGGCCATGGAGCGCCATCTGCCGCCGGCAGCCATCGATCGAGGCCAGGATGGTCGCCGCCGGGCTCGTCGTTTGCATCATGCCGACCGCCGCCGCGACCCGCTGCTGATCGATGCGGGAGCCCTGGAGGTGGAGGATCGCGGCCTGGGTCAGGCTGCCGAGCACCTTGTGCGTGCTGATCACCGCGCCATCGGCGCCGCTGCTCATGGCCGAAGGCGGCAGATCGGGATGGAGGTGAAAATGCGGCCCCCACGCTTCATCGACGTAGACGGGGACATCGTAGCGGTGGGCAATCTCGACGATCGCGGCCAGATCGGAGGGGACGCCGCAATAGGAAGGGCTGACCAGCGCGACGAGCCGGGCCGCCGGATGGTCGCGCAGGGCGGCTGCCACGTCCGCCGCCGCCAGGCCGAGGCCGACGTTCAGCTCGGGATGGAGCCGGGGGGCGACATAGACCGGCGCTGCTCCGGACAGGATCAGGGCGACCAGGAGCGACTTGTGAAGATCGCGGGCGACGATGACCTCGTCCCCTGGCCGCACCGTGGCCAACAGGAAGGCGTGGTTCCCGGCCGAGGAGCCATTCACTAGGTAGAACGAGCGCGCCGCGCCCCAGACGGCCGCCGCCAACGCTTCGGCTCGGCCCAGGGAATCGCCATGGAAATGGGTATCGTCGACCCCGCCCCCGAGCGGGATGTCGGCGGCGAAGGCGGCGGCGCCGAGGAGCGTCCGGAATTGGTCATCGACGCACTGGCCGCCCTTGTGCCCCGGCGTCGAGAAGGGGACGATGCTATCCTCTTGGTAGCGCCCGATCCCCTCGACCAGGGGAGCGCGACGGTGATCGAGCCGGGCGGCTGGCTGGTCTGCCGCCGCCGGTTGCGGTTCAAGCGCGGTCATGGTCTCGCTTTCCGCTAGGCCGGCGCCACGGGCCGAAGCTGTCCAACCTGTTGCGCCGCGCCCGGGCCTTGGGCGCCGCCGCCTGGCGGCCCCGGAGACAACCCAGCGTTGGGCAATGACGTTGCCCCCGCATCATGACGGGCGTTGGGCCAAGGATACAGAACTTCCCGGTCCGGCGGTGTACCGGCGATGACCGGATTCACCTGAGGCGACGGGAGCGGCCGCGTGGAAGATATCGGGCTGGTCCTCGATCTGGTGCTTGCCTTCGGCGCCGCGCTGGTCGGCGGCTTCGTCGCCCAGCGGATCGGCCTCCCGGTCCTGATCGGCTACGTCCTGGCCGGGGTCTTGATCGGGCCGAACACGCCTGGCCTGTCGGCTGATTTCGAGCGAGTCCAGCTTTTGGCGAACCTCGGGGTGGCCTTCCTGATGTTCGCCCTCGGCGTCGAGCTGTCGTTCGCCGAGCTGCAACGGATGCGCCGGGTGGCCACGGTCGGCGGCGCCATCCAGTTGACGCTGACCTTCGGCCTCGGCGCCGCCGCCGCGATCGTCCTCGATTGGTCGTTACCGGCCGCGTTTCTGCTTGGCGGCGCCTTCGCCATCTCCAGCTCGTTGGTGGCAATCAAGCTTTTTCTCGGCCGCGGCGAGGGGAGCAGCACCCAGGCCCGGGCCGCGCTCAGCCTCGGCGTGGTCCAGGACCTCAGCCTGGTGCCGATGCTGGCGCTGCTGCCGTTGCTGGCGGGGACCGAGGACAACCTGGCGGTCAGCCTGGCGCGGTCGCTCGGGGTCGCTATTGTCGCCCTCGGCGCGGTCGTGGTGCTGGGAACGCGGGTGGTGCCCAGGATCCTCTTTTTGGTGGCGGGGACCGGGTCGCGCGAGCTGTTCCTGCTCTCGGTCGTGGTCATTGCCCTGGGCACCGCGGTCGCCAGTCACGCGGCGGGGCTCTCCCTGGCCCTGGGCGCCTTCCTGGCCGGGCTGGTCGTCTCCGAATCGGAGTTTGACAGTCAGGTCTTGACCGAGATCATCCCCCTGCGTGACCTATTCGCGACCCTCTTCTTCGTCGCCCTGGGGATGTTGATCGAGCCCAGAATCCTGGCCGGCCAGGCCGGCCTCATTCTCGCCCTGGTCGCCGTGCTGGTGGTGGGCAAATTCGTGATCGGCACCGCGGCGTTCTTGATCGGCGGCCTGGAGCCGCGGACCGCGACCCTGGCCGCGATCGGGATGGCGCAGATTGGCGAGTTCAGCTTCGTCCTCGCCGGGGCCGGATTGGGCTTTGGCATCATCACCCGGTCCCAGTATGGTCTCGTCCTCGAAGTGGCGCTGGGGTCAATCCTGGTGGCGCCGTTGCTGATGCGGTTCGGCCCCGCCCTGGCGACCGTCGTGTCGCGGCTGCCGGGCATCCAAGAACGGACGGCATCGCAAATCGGAGCCGAACCAGCGTCCGCGGAGCTGTCACGTCATGTCGTGATCTGCGGCTTCGGCCGCGTCGGCTCGGAGCTGGGCGTCGCCCTGGAGCGCCGCGGCCTGCGCTATGCCGTGATCGAGATCAATCCGGCGGTCGTCCGCGACCTGCGCGAGGCGGGGGTCGTCGCGTACTACGGCGATTCCGGCGCGGCGCCGCTGTTACTGAGGGCTGGGGTGCGGCGGGCGCGCACGCTGGCGGTCACGGTCTCGGATTTGGTCTCAGCCCAGGCCGCGGTCCGGATCGCACGGGAGCTGAACCCCACCATCGACATCGTGACCAGGGCGACTGATGCCGACGTGGTCGAGATCCTGCGCCGGGCCGGCGCCGGCGAGGTGGTGCAGCCGGAGTTCGAGGCGGGGCTCGAGTTCGTCCGCCACGTCCTCCGCCGCCAGGGCGTCTCGGCCCGCGAGACAGAGCTGGTCATCACCCGGCGCCGAACGACCTTTTACGAAGGGATGGAGGCGGACGAGCGGTGAGCGGCGGTTTGCATGCATCAGTGTCGTCTCAGTCATCCGAGAACCGACCGAATTGAACAACCTCCTATTGACCGTGCCGGCGTCGCCGGGGCGCCGTTTCGATAGCCAATGTATTCAACCGGAACTCGCGTAGAATTTACGATATTTTCGTATTATCACTCGCCCCACGCCGATCGGAAAAACCGCAGCCAATTGCCGTGGAAGATGGCCTCGATGTCGGGCTCCGTGTAGCCGCGGGCGCGGAGCATGGCGGGGAGTTTTTGCAGGTCGACGATCGTATCGAGGTCACGCGGGGTCTGCTCGATGCCGTAGCCGCCGTCGAGATCGGTCCCGATCGCGGCGTGCTTGGTGTTGCCGGCCAGTTGGCAGACGTGGTCGATCTGATCGACATACGCTTCGAGCGTCAAGTTGACCGCTTCCGGCGTGGTCTCGCCGCGGACCCAGCCGGGGGTCAGCATCCAGGCGTCGAGCGCCGCCCCGATCACCGCGTCGCGTTCGATTAGGTGACGGATCATGTCGTCGGTCAATTGACGATCGCCGGGCACCAGCGCCCGGCAGTTGGAATGGCTGGCGAGGACGCGGCCCGGAAAGTGCTCCACGGCCTGCCAGAAGCTGTCGTCCACCAGGTGCGTCACGTCCAGGATGACACCCAGCTCGGCCATCCGATCCAGCAGCTCGAAGCCGGCCGGCTTGACGCCGCCAACGCTGGCGGTGCCGTAGGCGTAGGCGCTGGGGCCGTAGTGGGCGAGGCTGACGACGCGGAGCCCATCGTTCCACCAGAGATCGAGCTGGCCGGGATCGACGATCGGGTCCGCCCCCTCCATGCAGAGGATGACGCCGAACGGCGCCGTCTCCGGATTGGCTCGCCAGTCCGCCATGTGCTGTTCGACCGCCGGCCAGTCGGTCAGCAGGCGCATGACGCCCTGGCGTTGGAGCTCGCGGTAGTAAGCCAGCTCGCCCTGGGCATGGGCGTAGGCGGCCTCATGCGTGCGGTAGTCGATACCGGACGGCGCCTTCGAGTTAACCCGCGCCAGCACCGTGGCCAGGCTGATCGCGACCTCGGCGGCCCGGAGATCGGGCAGGCCGATGGTGCCGGCGCCGCGGCCTTTCTGCTCCATGCCCAGTTCTTGCTCGCGGATCGCGTGGGCGCTCAGCCGCAAATCGCGGTTCCAGACAAAGCCGTTGAGCGCGATATCGAGGTGGCCGTCGATCACGATCATGCTGCTCTGTTCTCCCCGGCCTGGCGCCGAATCCGGTGTTTCCCCTCCGCTTGCCAGGGGTCGCGGCTAATCTTCAGGATGCGGCCCTGTCCATAGGGTACGACAACACGCTCGGCCTCTGCAGCCGAGCGTGTTGCGTGCCGGCGAGTCGCGTCGCCCCCGCGCTACGATCTCACATCGCACCTGACGCGCTCGCCACGTTGTCCGGTACGGCGCCGGCGCTACCCAGTTGCCGGTCCGGCTGATACCGGAAACCGCTCGGCCGCGGGACTGATCGAGCCAGTGGTGCGGGGAACCATGCCGCCGGCGATGAGCGCTGCCAACACCAAGAAAATTGGCCCTTGTGGCATCGTCACGAGACCGGCCAGGCCGTCCTCGCGAAGGGCAATGGGGAAGGTCACGACCGAGAATCCGGCGTACAGCAGGCCGGCGTAGGTCTGGAGGAGCCGGGCTTGTTCCACCGGGGCGCGGGATGCCCACAGCAACGCGATCGGGATCGAGCCCACCACGACCGCGCTGAAGTGCCAAAGGGCGAGCGCGATCTGCTTCGGTTCTTGCTCGAGATTGCTCGCCGTATAGGCTGCGACCATCCCGCCGGTCGAGGCGACATGGAAGACCGCGACCGCCGCGGTGGCGGCGATCGCGGCGCGTCGTAGCCACATGCGACGTGAGCTAGAAATGTTGAGTAGCATCCTGGACCATCACTTTCATTCAAGACGATGTGGTATCGCCGGGTAGCGGTTGGGAGCTGGCCAGTCCCTCCCGAACGCTTCCATACAATAGTGTATGGAAGCATCTCGCACTATACTCCCTGGCATGGCAATGCGCAAGGGCAAACTCGTCTTGACGCCGGACGATTGGGCCGACGCCGCGCTGCGGGCGATGGCGGAGGGCGGTGTCGGGGCGGTGGCGATCAACAAGCTGGCGAAGGAGCTCGGCGCCACCCGGGGCAGCTTTTACTGGCATTTTGCCGACCGGGCGGCGTTGATCAAGGCGGCGCTGCTCCGGTGGGAGCGGCTCGGCATCACGGATGTCGTCGCTGAGATGGAGCATATCGCCGACCCGCGGCTTCAACTTCAGCACGGCTATCGGGCCGCATTTAGCAACCTCGAAGAGGGTGACATCGAGGCGGCGCTCTCAGCTCATGCGTCTGATCCCCTCATCGCGCCGTTTCTTGAACGCGTTGCCGTGGCCCGGTTGCGGACCTTACGTCAGGTTTACGACGCGATGGGGTTTGATCCAATCGCGGCGGAGGATCGGGCGCGGATGACGTTTGCGATCTATCTGGGCCACTTTCAGTTGCGCCGGTCCCTGCCGGGAGGCAGGGAAGAGATTTCTGCCGATTACATCGATCGCCTCTTCGGACTGCTGACCGAACCACCCCCCGGGCGCAACCGACGCGTCCCAGCAAGCGAACGCGATCGAGGTAGAGCGCGCGGCGGTTGAGTAGCGGTAGCTAGCGGTTGCGGGAGCGGGGGTCGAGGGCGTCGCGCAGGCTGTCTCCGACCAGGTTGAGGGTAAGGATCGTCGCCACCAGGGCCATACCGGGGAAGACGGCGAGCCACCAGGCCCGTTGCAAGACGCGCTGGCCGTCGCGCAGCATGTTGCCCCAGGTGGGATCCTCCGGCGGCACCCCGGCTCCCAGAAAGGAGAGCGACGCCTCGGAAATGATGGCGAAGGCGATGACGAAGGTGCATTGCACGATCAAGGGTGACAGGGCGTTGGCGAAGACATACTTCCTCAGAATGCCGGCATCGCCCAGGCCGATGCTTCGCGCCGATTCAACGTAGGTCATCTGGCGGAGGACGAGCGTCTGGCTCCGGATCAGCCGGGCCACGGTCGGCGTGTATACGACGACCAGGGCGATGAAGACGTTGACCGTGCTGGGACCGAGACTGGCCATCAGAGCGATCGCGAGCAGGATGCTGGGGAAGGCCATCAGGCCGTCCATGACCCGCATGATGACGGCGTCGAGCCGCTCGTAGTAGCCCGAGACCAGCCCCAACGTGGTTCCGATTAACCCGGCGACCAGCATCACCGAGACCCCGATCGTCAGCGAGATCCGCGTCCCGGCGACGACCCGGCTGAGGACATCGCGGCCGAGATCGTCGGTGCCGAACCAGTGCCCGGCCGAGGGACTTTGGAGCCGGATCACGGGATCGAGCCAGATCGGGTCGTACGGCGTCAGCAGCGGGGCGAAGATCGCGACCAGGAGGACGAAGAGGACGAACCCCGAACTCGCCAGGGCCAGCGGGTTGGCCAGGAAGGGGCGGAGCCAGTACCACCGCGAGGAAGGTGAGATCCGGCCCAGCAGACCTTTTCCCACCGTGGGTCGGGCCGCCGCCAGTGAAGGCGTGACGGCCTTAGCTTGCGCCATAGCGGATCCGGGGATCGACGTAGACATACAGCACATCGACCAGGAGATTGACCAGGACGTAGATCCCGGCAATCAGCATGATCGCCCCCTGGATCAAGGGAAAGTCGCGGCGGGCGATGCTCTGCACCACCAGCCGGCCCATCCCCGGAATCGTGAACACGGTCTCCGTCACCACCGCTCCTCCGAGCAGGGCCCCCATCGAGGCGCCGATCACGGTCAGCGCCGGGATCAACGCGTTGCGCAAGGCATGGCCCAGCACCACGCGCCGGCCGGGCACCCCTTTGGCCCAGGCGGTCCGGACATAATCTTCATTCAGGACGTCGAGCATCGACGAGCGCACCAGCCGCGCCAGCAGCCCGGCGGCGGAGAAGCCGAGGGCGAAGGCGGGCAGGATCATGCCCTTGAAGTGCTCTCCCGGATTCTCGGTGATGGGGACGTAACTACCGCTCGGCAGCCAGCGTAGGGCAACCGCGAAGAACAAAATGAGAAGGATGCCGAGGAAGAAGGTCGGGATCGCGGCGCCGCTGATCGAGGCCACCATCAACGCCCGGTCGAGGATCGAGTTCCGGTTGACGGCGGCGATGACGCCGGCCGGTATCCCGATCGTGATCTGAATCACCAGGGCGTAGAGCGTCAGCAGCAGGGTTGGTTGGGCCCGCTGTTGCAGCGCCTCCGTCACCGGCATGCCGAGGAAGAGCGATTCCCCAAAATCAAGCCGCAGCACGCCGCCAAACCAGCTCACGAACTGCACCGGCAGCGGCTCGTTCAGCCCAAGCCGCTGCCGCAGGTCCTCGATCTGCTCCGGCGTCGCGCTCTGGCCCAGGATCACCGCCGCCGGATCACCCGGCGTCAGGTGGACCAGGGTGAAGACGACCACGCCGACCACCAGCAGGACCGGGATCAGCATCAGCAGGCGACGCAGGATGTAGATGGTCATGGCGTGATCTCACCGGAAGACACTTGAGTTGCGGCCAACATGCGGCATGGCGGTGGCGGGCGCTGGACTGAAGTCCGCGCTGAGCACCGAAAAGTCCTTTCAGGACTGAGCACGGGCCGGTCTTCCACAGGAACAACTCATCCGAAAAATCGCGGCCACGGGACCAATACAACTCATGGCGAACACTCCGGGTACGCCATCGCCCTCGTTCTCAGTCACCCAGGGGTACCCGGAGGGACTTCGTGGTGTTCAGCGCGGACTTTTAGTCCAGCGCCGCCACCACGAAGACTCGATCCCGAAACGTGTCACCCGGAAGTCGCGTTACCCCTCGAGCCAAAAATTCCAGAACATCAGGCCGCGCTGGAAGACGGGGCTCCAGCCGCCGATCCGCTCGGATCGGAAGCTAGTGGTGCTGGAATCGCCGATCTTGATCGCCGGGATCTGGGTGTAGTGCATTTCTTGCACCTGCTCCCAGATCGGGTAGCGGACATCGAACTCCGCCTCCGCCAGTAGCTCGGCCGAGGCCGCCAGCGCCTCCTCGTCGCTCCACCAGCCCGGATACACGTTCATCTGGCCGACGTAGGAGACCTGGCTGGGATCGGGGACGAAGCCATGGCCGGTGGAGAACATGTCCCACTCCTCGCGCTGGGCCCGGCGCTCCAGCAGAGTCGCCCAGTCGATCACCTGCAGGTCAACCGTGAAGCCGGCGGCTTCGAGCTGTTGGGCGGCGACGATCGATTCGCCGTACATGTAGGAGTATTCCTGGGTCGTCATGAACCGGATCGGGGTGCCGTCGTAGCCGGCTTCCTCCAACTTGGTCCGCGCCAGCTCGGGATCGTTCATGTTGTAAAACTCGGCCCCGGCATCGGTGTGCCAGGGACTGCCGAGCATCATGAGACCTGGATCGAGCCGGATGAACTCCTGGCTGCCGCGGCCGGAGAGCAGCATCGGCTCCGCATCGAGCGCGGCCTGGACCGCCTGTCGCATGGCGAGGTTGGACATCAGCGGCGAGTCCCAGTTCAGGAAGAAGACGTCCCAGTTGGTCGGCTCTAAAATCTCGGTGACGATGCCGGGGGCGCCATTGAGCACCTCGTACTGATCGTTCCCAATTTCCAGCGCCAACTCGTAGTCACCGGCTTGGAGGCCGGCCACGCGGGCGGCCTCATCCGGGACGGGGATGAACTCGATCTGGTCGGCGTAGGCGTACTTGCGTCCGCCGTAGCCGTTCGGCTCGGCCTCGAGCGCCGCGTACTCCTCGAACCGCTCAAACCGCATGAAGGCGTCCGGCCGCCACTCCAGCAGCCGGTACGGGCCGGTCCCGACAAACTCGGTCAGCGGCTCCAGGTTGCCGGCGTCGATGACCGATTTCGGATAAATCACGGCGGCCTGGGTGTTGTGGGCGAGGGCGATCGCCAGCGTCCCGTATGGCCGCGAGAGGCGGAACTCGATGGTGTGGTCGTCCGCCTTCGCCAGCTCGGTCGTCGCCTCCATCAGGCGCTGGCCGACGCCGCTGATCTCGCCCCAGCGGGTGAGCGAGGCGATCACATCGTCGGCGGTCATCGTTTCGCCATTGTGGAAGGGGACGCCCTGGCGGAGGACGAGGGTGTGCGTCAGCCCGTCCTCGCTGATCGTGTGCGATTCGGCCAGCTCGAGCATCGGCTGGAAGCTGGCGTCGTAGGTGAACAAGCACTCGTACATGCAATAGCCGAGCTCCGCCGTGATCCCGGCGGTCGTCTGATGCTCGTCCATCGTCGCTGGCTCGCCGATGGTAGCGACCCGCAGGGTGCCGCCGCGGACGCCGGCGCCGGGATCGGCCTGCAGCTTGCCGCGGGCGGCCAGGGCGACCCCGCGTTGCGGCCCGCCGACGTTCCCCAGGGCGGCGGCCAGGGCGGCGGTGCCCAGGCCCATGGCGGCGCCGCGCCGCATCAGGTTGCGCCGGGAAATGCCGTCCCGCTCGATGCGGGCCAAGAGTCGTTGCAGCTCACGCGCCTGATCCATCAGAAACCTCCCATTGGTGCCGGCTCGACCGTCCGCCGCTGGAACGCCGTCGCCGTGCTTCGCCTGGTCTGACCGGTTGCCTACAGTGTCAAGGGCATGCGCATTTTGGTCAAGCCCAGATTGGCGCTGAACGGGGCGAGACGCGAAACAGGGCTTCACCCACGACGATGCCGCGCTCCTCGTCGGTGGATTCACTGCCGGCGTCCAGCTTAAATGACGCTACGCCGAGCTCGTCGCCGGGTGAGCGTTCGCTGGTACGGACGCGGCCCATAGCAGCTCGTCGCGGTCGAGGCTCAAAGCGTCGAGGAGCAATGAGAGCGCGCCCGCCGCATCGGACCCGGCATCGACATGGGCTACCGTCCCCGGATTCGGGTCATTCGCGTGCTTATAGAGCCACGCCTGCTCGCCGTTGGCCAATTCAATCGCGGCCAGACGGTATCGGTCGAGATCGTCGATCCCCTCCTGATATTTCAGTCCGTATCGTTCGGCGAGCTCGGGCAGATCATACGGTAGCACGGCGATCGGCCGGCTGTCGCCGCTCGGCCACTGTTTCCACGGGCGTACTTGGCGAATCCCCACGGGGCTGCTCCTTTCGCCGTGGTCACGTCTGAGTATGTTTCGTCACCACAACATCGATCTCCGCATAATCTCTGCCCCGATCGTCCGCGCGAATCCGCACTCCACTTCGTGGTCCTGACCACATTGGGTATCCTGGCGCACAGCCCGCGTCGGGGAGAACATCAGACGTAAACTCGATTCCTCGCCTGCCAACTGGTAGGGGGCCGTCATAGGCCTTGACCTTGGGAATGAGACTACCCAGGGCAGGATAGTCCCGGATTACCCCGGATTGCTGCTGGACAACGACGATGGTTGCCGGCTGAGTACGCGATTCGAGACGGTGGTAGAGCGGTCTCGTTGTCCCACTATTGTCCACGTCGCCTGCCTTTGGCTTCGCTCATGCCTCTATCTTCTTCTGCCAGCGAGCAACGAGATCGCCCGGGACCCACTTCAGGAAATGAGATGGCTACCGATGGCGTGAGGCGCCAATGGTATCGGGCCGGGACGTTCGGCATCGATCCGATCGCTTCGCCGTCCGAAGTACCGTCCCCCGGGTCACGTCGATGGGCTGAGCGTCGGCGTCGAGCCACGGATCCGGACGACGTGGATGGCGAGGGCGGCGACCAGGAGGGCCAGGCCGGCGATGTCTTGGACGGGGCCGGTGTAGAGGAGGAGGCCGGCGGCGGGAATCAGCAGGGCGCGTTCCAGCCAGGTCGCGGGCTGGATGATCCAGCCGCCGACGCCGAAGACCAGGGCCACGATCGCCAGGCAGGCGGTGATGGTGGAGAGGACGACCGCCAGCGGGTCGCCGATCCCCAGCAGTTGGACCCCGGTGTCGCTGTTGACGGTGAACATGAAGGGGACGATGAAGGCGGGCAGGGTGTATTTCCAGGTGACCATCATCGTCTTGAACGGGTTGCCGCCGGTAATGGCGGAGGCGGCGAACGGAGCCAGGGCGGTCGGCGGCGAGACCTCGGAGAGGACCGCGTAGTAGAAGATGAACATGTGGGCCGCCACCTCGGGCACGCCGAGCGAGATCATGGCCGGGGCGGTGATCACGGCGGCGATGATGTAGGAGGCCGTGACCGGCACCGCCAGGCCGAGGATCCAGACGGCGAGCGCGGTCAGGACCACCGTCATGAAGAGCTGGCCCCGCGCCAGGTCCACGATCAGGTCCGACATCTTGAGACCGAGGCCGGTGAGGGTGAAGACGCCGACGATGATGCCGGCGGTGGCGCAGGTGGCGACCACGGAGAGAGTGCCGTTGGCGCCGGCTTCCAGCACCTTGAGCGTCCGTCGCGGCCCGATCGCCGTCTCCCGCCGCAGGTAGCTGAGCAGGAAGCCGAGGATGATGGCGAAGAATACCGCGGTCATCGGCGTGAAGCCGATCACCATCAGGACCACGATCGCGATCAACGAGGTGAAGTGATACCAATAGCGGCGCACCATTACCAGCAGCGGCTCGGTCTTGATCGTCACCGCCCGGGTCTTCATTTTCCGGGCATCGAGCTCGACCATGAGGAAGATCGAAATGTAATAGAGGATGGTGGGAATCATCGCCATCTTGATCACGTCGAGGTAGGAGATGCGGAGATACTCGGCGATCAGGAAGGCGGCGGCGCCCAGCGTCGGCGGCGAGAGGATGGCCCCGATCCCGGCCGCCGATAAGACGGCCCCGCCCGACTCGCGGTCGTAGCCGGCCCGGCGCAGCAACGGCCAGGCGACGGTGCCGAGGGTGACCGTGGTCGCCACCCCGCTGCCGGATACGGTGCCGAGCAGGAAGCCGGCGACCGAGGTGGTGCGGCCGGCGCCGCTCGGCTTGCCGCCCATCGCGGCGAACGAGAAATCGAGGAAGAACTTGCCGGCCCCGGAATACTCCAAGACCGCGCCATAGATGGTGAACAGGATGATGAAGGTGGCGGCGACGTCGAGCGGGACGCCGAAGATGCCTTCGAGCGAGATATAGAGGTTGCCGACGATGCGGTCGATGTCGTAGCCGCGGTGCCCATATTGGCCGGGCAGGATGTATCCATAGTGGCAATAGAGCAAGAGAATGATGGCGACGACCGGCAGAATCCAGCCGATCGTGCGCCGGGTCGCTTCCAGGATGAGGGCGATCGTCAGGGCGCCCATGATGATGTCGAGCTCGGTCGGGCGGGCCGAGCGGTAGACGAACTCTTGGAAATCGAGGATTGGATAGGCGGTGACGGCGAGGCTGAGCAGCGCCAGCAGGACATCGAACGGTGACACCCGGCTCTTGCTCCGCCCAATCAACGGGAAGCGGAAGAAGGTGAGGGCCAGCGCGATGCCGAGGAAGCTGGTGCGGTAGATCTGGGCCGGAATCGTGGCCCGCGTGGCGTAGAGGGCATAGAGCGAGAGCCCAACCGCCAGCGCCCCGGCGACGTAGATCCAGAGCCCGGTCAGACGACGGGCGCTGCCCTCCCCTTCGTACTCCTCGATGATCTCCTGGGCCCGGTCCTCGCCCATAATGTCGCCGACATACGCCTCGTCGAGGTCATTGCCGGGGTCAGCGGGTTTCGCGGGGTCGGGACGGCGCCGATCTGGCGGCTGGTCGCTCATCGACAGGCATCTCCCGCGAAGCGATTGCTCAGCGTGGCGCCGATGATGACCCGGTGCTGGTGGCCGGTCGCGGTCAGGAGATCGAGCTCGTGGTCACGGAAAATGAGGCGGGGCCGGCCAACCTCGTCGATCCGCACCGCGATCGCCGCGAACTCGGCCACCGGGATCTCGATTCGATACATCTCGCCCTCCCGGACCACGTTGGCCGTGTGCGCGTAGTAATCGGCGGCGGCGGGGTGCGCGGTGCGCATCGCCACCCGGCGCAGCCTCCCCTGCCGGGTCACCATGTACTCCTCGTGGACATCGCCCCCATACATTGAATGGGTAAAGGCGAGAGTGACGCGCTCGCCGTGGGCCAGGGAACGGCAGACCACCGCCGTGCCGGCGGTGTCGTCGACCACGGTCAGGCGGGGGACCGGGGTCGCCATGGCCATGACCGCCAAGAGCCCGAGCATCACGAGCAGGCCGCGGCCCATGGCTGTCTCACCGACCCGGATGTAGGCGACGGATGCCGGGGCCG
>JALZJP010000046.1 GCA_030859715.1 Chloroflexota bacterium | reverse complement strand
CCAGTATCTATGCCCTGAAGTTCGGCCAGGGGATCGGGGTGATGGGGCTGGAGCATGGCGGCATCCAGGTCGAGACGGTCGGCGAGCTGGAGACGAAGGACGCGACCCGGCATCGGATCAAGTGGTACGCCGGGCTGGCTTTGTTCAGCGAGCTGGGGACGGCGCGGCTGGAGGGGATCACGCCGTAGGGGTGGCGCGGGACCGGCGTGCGATGCCGCGAAGGATCGCGGTCGTTGTCGCGCTGAGGGTGAGGACCGCCATCCCAAGTGACAACTGACCGGCCCCGGGTGTGGCGTGGCCGGTTCCGGTATTTGGCAGGGTCGTTGATCGTGGTGGCGTGGCGGCCGGGTCAGTTGTTCCCGGTCGCGAATCCGTGGGTGCTGCTGGCGTGCCGTCATCGGGTAGGCCGAGGTCGGCCGGGATCACGTAGAAGTCGCAGATGACGTGGTCGCCCGCGCTGAGATTGAGTTCGACCAGGAACGCGCCCGGTCCACCCGGCAGTTGTTCGGTCGTGGACGGGAACTCCGATCCCGGTGCGGCGGCGAGGGCGCAGAAGACGGCGAGGTCGACGAAATCGGTCGGCCCGCCTCCGCCCGAGACCTCATAGGCGCCCGGTGGGAGGCTGGCGAAGGTCAGGTTGCCGTCGGCACCGGTCCGCCCCTCGCGATCGGTGGAGCCGCTCACGGCCAACCGCGACTCGGGGAGTGTGGTCTGGTGACAGGCGGCGAAATAGTCCGGACCTTCGAAGCCGGCCGAGCACCAGCGGTGGTGGATCGTCAGCGTCGCCATGGTCGCCTGAGTCTGAGCGGGCGATACCAGGGGAATGGCAAGGGCCACGAGCAGCGCCAGTAATGGTACTGGCGCTGCCGCGCGACGTACTCTCCCGAGGATCGCCATGTGATGTCGCTCACCCGCGTCACGACCCGGCTACTGGCCGATCGTGGGGATCGGGGTGATGCCGCCGGAGCTGGCGCCGCCTTCGACCTCGGCCGTGGCGCCGGGGGAGGCCGGATCGACGGCCGGGGTGCCCGCCGCGGCGGGGGCGAGACTGCCCGGGAACTCGGTCGAGATTGGCGTCGCGTCCGGTTGGCCCTCGACCACGTATTGCGCGCGGACCTCGGTGACGAGGGCCGGATCGACGGGGCCGGCCTCGTTGCCGAAGGCCTGCCGGATGTAGGTGGCGACGCTGGCAATGTCCTCGTCGGCGTAGCCGCGGAAGTGGGGCATCCCGGCCCGGCCGGTGATGAGGACCTGCAGCAGGGGAACCGGGTCTTCCAAGGTGACGAACGCGTTGCCGGCGAGGGCCGGATAGCCGCCGATGGCGACATCGGTGACACCGGCACCGCCCGCTTGATGGCAGGCGATGCAGGTGGTGTTGTAGATCTCTTCGCCGCGGGTGACGAGGGCCGCCGTCTCGGGCGGCGCCGCGCCGGGGGTGGCGTCCTGCGCCTCGCCCAGGCCCGGCGCCACGATCGCCAGCAAGGCGGCGGCGCCGAGCACCAAGAGCACCACTTGCCGTTGTCGAGCGCTCGACATGTGTCTCCTCCTCGGGGGTGCGCCGGACGTCTCGGGCCGGCGCCGGACGAACCGCGGCGACTAGATCAGGCGGCCTGCATCACGCGCTGGTGAAGCTTATCGATCTGCAACCAGGCGGCCTGGATGGCGCCTTCTATCCAACCGGGGATCTGGCTCATGAAATCGCCGGCGAAGTAGATGCGGCCATCCGGCTCGAACAGGCGGGGGTAAAAGTGCTGTTTGGCGTAGTCGGACCACCCGGCCCAGCCGCCCATGGCGTAGGGCATCCGGTGCCAGGCGACCGAGAACCCGGCCTCGTACTCCTGGCGGTATTGGGGATGGATTTTGCTCCCAAACTCAAGGCCCAGCTCGATCCGGTCCTGGAGGGAGAGGCGGCTGACCGTCATCGCGGTGTTGCCGAAGTTGTAATAGCCCTGGAGCACGCCCTTCGGCGTATGGTAATCCCAGGTCGGGTAGGAGATGGTGCCGATCTCGGGCACGTTGGTGATCGTCAGGCCGCCGTAGATCCAGTCGTCTTCCTCCCAGAAGCGGCGTCCGAACTGGAGACCCAGCTTGCCGACGGCGGAATAGGCGGAGCCTTGAATCGCTTCCTGGATGGGACCGGAGAGGTCGGTCCGCATCCGGTTGAGGACGGAGAGGGGGATGGTCGAGATGCAGTAATCGGCGGTCGCGGTGTTGGTCTCACCGGTGGACTTATTGAAGTAGATGATCTCGACGCCGCTCTCGCTCTGGCGGACTTCCCGCACCTCGGCGCCGAGGGTGAGGCGATCGGCGAGTTGGGGCTGGAAGCCTTCTTCGAAGATTTGGCTCATGCCGTTGGCCGGTTTCTGCATGACCGGCTGATGCAGCAGATCGCCGAGCGGGGTGAGGTCGCCGGCGGCCTCGGCGAATGGCAGGAGGTCTTCCAGGGGGAACGGCGCGGTCGGCACCTCGCGCTGGTCTGCCGCCAGATCGAGCCCCGACCAGCCGCGGGCGACGTTTGGCTGGTAGGAGAGGTCGTCGGCGGAAAGGAGGCCGACCGAAATCAAGTAGGCAATGAAAGCGTCGCGATCTTCCTGGCTGAGCTCCTGATCGAGCTGGTCTTGGTTGAGGCCCTTGGCCAGCAGCTCGGCGGTGTAGCCCCGCATATCGACGATCGCCTCGCGGAGGCGGACCGGCCGCTCGTTGAGCGGGCCGCGGATACCGGAGACGTAGGAGTAGGCGTTCATGTTGATGTCGGTGTGGTGGATGGTGGGGATCTGGAACTCGCGCAGGTAATGGTGGATGCCGCGATGGACATAAGGGATGCGCCAGGCGCCGGCGTCGTACCATTGCCCCTCGTCGAAATCGCAGATTTGCTCTTCGCCGCCGAGCTCGTGGGTGCGGCTGCCGCGCCGGACGGTGAAGACGTGGCCGCCGACCCGATCGTCGGCCTCCAGGATCTGCACGTCGTAGCCTTTGCGGCCCAACTCGTAGCCGGCCACCAGGCCGGCGGGTCCGGCGCCCAAAATGATGATCCGAGCGCCGCTGCTTTCGCCCGGGAGCGTGGGCGGCGCGGTCTGTTTGGCTTCCGCCAGGTGGCCCCAGGCGCTCATCGCGCTCCAGGCGGCCGTGGTGCCGCCGACGGCGGCGACCGCTTGGATGAAGCGGCGCCGGGTGATTGGGCCGCGGCGGCCAGGAGCGGTTCCGAGCGGGACAGTGGACATTGGGTTCCTCTCCTTATGCCTGCCGACGCACTCCGTCCAGTAGCTCGCACTGGCGTAGCAGGTTTGATGCCGTGACTGATCGCGGGAGAGGCGGTGAGGCGATGAGCGCGGGCTCCGGTGACCGGAGGTCAGGAGCGCGAATTGGAGGCATGAATGGGACGAACCGCGTTACACTACGCGCCACGCTGGTTTGGTTCGCGCACGCACCAAACCAGCGTGGCGATTTGAGCGCCGGTGGCAGGGCCGAACAACGGCGCGGGACGTGATGGAGAGTTGCCGCCGGACGACGGAATGTGATTTGCTTAACAGTTGGGGGCGTCGCGCGTAGCGACGCCTATGGCGGAGACATTACTCGTGCCGTGAGACGCCGAGACGTCTCGACCGTGGCTGGCGGGCGGGCAATGATCGCCTGAGACGGAGGAATACGGTGCCTGGCAGGAATAATTCGCGACCTCGGGCGGATGGGCCCGAGCGGTCGCTCTTTGTGGTTGAATACGCCCTGGGGCATCGGACGCACGCCCGCTTCCTGGAACAGCATCTGGGTGATGACTCGCGGTTCGATGCCACGGTCGTGCGGTTGCCCCGGCCGGGCCGGATGGCGGATTTCCTGGCTCGCTTGCAAATACCGGCTCTGCACAAGGTTGGCCTCGACGGCTGGGTCTGGTGGCTGATGCAGTACAAACGGCAGCAGCTTCGCCGCCGCTGGCGCGAGGGGGGCCACAAGCCGGAGTCGCTCGATCTGATGTACATCCATACGCAGACGGCGGCGGCGGCCGTGCTGGATTTGCCGACGTCGGTGCCGGCGGTGGTTTCGATCGATCTGACCTGGCGGTTGGCCTTTCGCGAGTCCCGGTATGTCAAGGAGTCGCCCTTCTTCCACCCGGTCTACCGGTTGGAAAAGCAGATCTACGAGCGAGCCGACCTGGTCGTCTCTTTCTCGGATTGGGCGGCGCAGTCGGTGATCGAGGATTACAAGATCCCAGCCTCGAAGGTGCAGGTGGTGCGCAATGGCGTCACACTGCCGCCGCCGGCCATGAATGATGGCGCGGTCGGTTCGCGGTTCGGCGCCAATGGCGCCGGGGCGGCGGCCGGGGCTGAGCCGCAACTGAACATCGGGTTTATTGGCAACCAGTTCCAACGCAAGGGTGGCGACCTCCTGTTGCGGTTGCATCAGGACCGGTTTGCCGATCGGGCCCATCTCACCATTGTCACGAATGACCCGCCGAAGCCGGAAACATATGGCGAGCTGCACAACGTCGAGATTCTCTCCGAGGTGCCGTGGGACGAGCTAATGAGCTCGGTGTTGCCTAACTTCGACCTGTTCGTCTTCCCGTCGCGGTTCGACTATTCGCCCTACGCGGTGATCGAGGCGATGACCGCCGGCGTGCCGGTGATCGCGACGAGGGTCGGCTCGGTGCCGGAAATGATCGAAGATGGCTACAACGGGTTCCTGGTGAATGCCGGCTCGCGGGCGCAATTGGCGGATCGGCTGGAGTGGGCGATCGCCAACCGGGGGCGGTTGCCGGAGATGGGGGAGCGGGGTCGTCAACGAGCGGCGGCGGCCTACGCGGCGGAGAAGAATTATCCGTACCTGATCGATCTCCTCTATGGCGTGGCGCGGGCGCCGCGGCTGTTGCCGCGAACCGGGCCGGTCTCGCATCCGCTGCCGGCGACCGGCCTCACCACCGCGCCGGCCAGGGCGCTGGCCGGCCAAGAACGGGCCGGACGCTAAGGACGCCGCCGGGTGCATCTGGCCCGGCACTGATTGATTTTCGGCAGGGCACACCCCGAACGGGGGTGTGCTTTTGCGTTGTGCGTGAATCAGCCCTCTGCCTCCCAATCGGTGGGGAACACGACTATCCTATGGAGCAGCCATGACCACTATGCAGATCGACCCGACGGGGTGGCCGCCGGGGGTCTTGACGACCGCTGATCGGGAGCGGTTTGCCCGCTACGACGACGCGGTGCGGTTCTATCAGGGGAGCCAGTGGCGCGATCGGCCGCGGCGGGGCGAGACTCGGCTGACCCTGAACTACGCGCGGTCGCTGGTGCGAAAGGTCGCGGCCTACGTGTTTCCGGCGCCGGTGACGTTCAGCATCGAGTGTGGGCCGACGAACGCCCGCACGCCGGAGCGGGCGAACCAGGTCGAACGGATCCTGGCCGAAACCGTCACCGGGCTCGATTTAGCCCGGTTGGATATTGAGCTCTGTATCGATGGCTCGGTGCTCGGGGATGCCGCGATCAAGGTGACGTGGGATGCCGCCGCCGGGTGCCCGGTCGTGGCGCCGGTGGATCCCGCTACCCTGGTCGTGGAATGGCTGCCGGACAACCCGCGGCGGATGCTGACCGTGACCCAGGTGTATGCCCTCAGCGGGACGGGAATCGAGACGCTGTTCGCGGTCACGGCGGCCGGCGCCGGGCGGCTGGACCCGGTGCGGGCCTATCCCGTGGTGGAGCGGTGGACCGGCGATCGCTGGCGGGTCGAGATCGCGGGGCAGGTGGTGCGCGATCAGGCCAATCCGTATGCCGCGATCCCCTACGTGATCGTTCCCAACAACCCGCGGCCGCATGCGTTCTGGGGTGAGAGCGACCTGGCTGATCTGTTCGACGTCTGCCGTGAGCTGAATGCCCGGATGAGCGGGTTAAGCCATGTCCTGGAAGTGTCGGGGTCGCCGATCGCGGTCCTCGAAAACGTCGATGGGAGCGAGGGGATCAGCGTTGGGCCGGGAGCGAAGTGGGAGCTGCCGGAAGGCGCTCGCGCCTATCTGCTCGATCTGCTCGGCGGCGGCGGGGTCGGGTTGCATGTCCAGTACGTGGACCTGCTGTACCGGGCCCTGCATGACCTCAGCGAGACCCCGCGGACGGCGTTCGGCGATGCCGGGCGCGATCTCTCGGGGGCGGCGCTCGAAGTCGAGGTCCAGCCCTTGATTCAGAAGGTGCAGCGCAAGCGCCGGGTGTGGGATGCCTTTTACCGGCAGCGCAATGCGCTCTTGCTGGATTTCCTGGAGCGGTTCGGCGGGGTCGAGCTGTATGGCCTGCGCCAGAGCGCGGCCGTGTGGCCGAGCGTGCTGCCGAGCGACATCGATGGCGCGGTGCGCAACGCGGCGCAATTGGTGGCGGGCGGCATCCACTCCCGGCGGACGGCGGTGGCCGCCCTGGGCGGGACCGACCCGGATGGTGAATTTGCCCGGGTCCTGGCGGAGCGGGCGGCGCTTGGCGGCGGTGAGCGGGGCGCGGCAACCGCGGCGGCCGGCGAGGCGGAATCGGAGTGATCCGGTGGCGATCGCCGGGTGGGCGGCGCCGGGCGAGACGAGGACGGCGATCGCCGCCGGACATCCCAACGACTCGCGGATGAGTAGTCGAATTGAGCCGAAAAGGAGCCGAGATGACACATCGGGCCGCGCTTCGTGATGCCCTGCGGGTGCGCTTGGAAGATACCACGCTGAGCCCGCTCTGGATCGACGCCATGCTCAACGAGGCGCTGGCCGGGGCCATTCGCGCTTACGGCTTACGGGTCCCGAAGCAGGCGGCGACGCCGGTGATCGTCAGCGCCGGGGTCACCGAGCTGCCGATGCCGGCCGTCATCGGCGGCGCCACCCGGCTGATCCGGCTGATTGACCCGCGGGACCGGGTGGTGCCGGCGGCGGCGGAGGATCCCGCCGCCGGCGTGGTAGCGCAGTCATGGCGGGCCTGGGAAAACACGCTGCACTTGAGTCAACCAGCGATCGCCGGCACCTGGCGGTTGGAGTATTTAGCGTCCCGCCAGATCCCGGCGACCGACCTCGAGGAGACCGATATCGGCGCCGGTGACGAGGAGCTGGTGCTGGTCCTGGCCCTGGCGGCCGCGCTCCGGCAGCGGGCGGTCGACGATGGGAAACGAGGCGCCCGGAGCGAGATGCTGAGACTGGCGGAAGCGGCCCGAACCGAGGCGGCGAAGCTGTTCGCCGCCCGGCAACGTCGGGTCCGGGGCGGTTGGCTGGCCGCGAGCTGAGGTGAGCGGCGGCGCCTGATTGATGACGGCGTGCTCGCCGAACCGGCCAGTCAGCGGGCGGCCGGTGGCCGCAACAGAACAATGGAGTGAGGATCATGGCTGAGCTCGCGGACGTCACGATCAACGGGGCGCCGTACATGCTGGCGGCGGGCGGCTATGAGCGGGTGGCGGAGGCGGCGGCGCCGAGCACGCCGGGCCGGCTCTCGTTGTCGACGTTTCATCTCGGGCTCGGGTGGGTGGCCGAGGAGGACCTGCCGCCGGGGCAGGGGGGCGGCGGCTGGGCGGGGATCGGCGTCCATAGCGTCTACGGCGGCTCCGGCCTCGAGCCTTGGCCGCGGCTGGTGCTGCACGCCGACGCCAATTTGGTCGATGTGCCGGCGGCCGGCGACCGCTGCTTTGGGGTGGTGGCCGGCGACAACGTCTATCTTCAGGTGGGGCGGCGGCTGTACCGGACGGTGGGGTTGGGGGCCGGCAGTTGGAGCAACCTGACGAGCGTGGTGACGCTGGCCTCGGGCCTGAGCGTGCGCGACCTGGCCTATTACCGGGACGATGTGCTGGTGTTCGCGGGGTCGGCGACGGACGTGCTGCGCTATGACACGAGCGCGGCCGGGGTCGCGACGTGGCGGGTGGGGGAGCGCGGCCACGTCGGCCATGGCTACCACGGGATCGCGCTCTACGCGAAGACGAGCGGGGGGACGCAGGAGCTGCTCTATTTCGGACTCTCCCGATTCAACGGGGAGGCGGAGACGGAGGAGCGGTGGCTGGATGCGCCGGTGGTGCGGATGGGGCTCTTCGCGGGGAAGGTGGCGGTGGCGACGAAGACGAGCCTGTACCTGATCTCGGGCGAGCCGTACGTCGGGGTCGCCGGTGACGGTGGGGGGACGGCGCGGTGGGACGGGCCGGTGGAGCCGTTCTTCACGCACGGCAGTTGGGTCAACGAAGACGACGGCGACTTCTCGTTTCTGCTCTCGCTCGCCGGCAAGCTCTACACTTGGCTGGCGGGGTCGGTGGTGGAATATGACCCAGGGCAAGGGCGGCAGGGGTGGCGGCGGAGCGGGCCGGCGGGGACGCGCTGCACCGGGGCCTGCGTGGCGGCGGGGCATCTGGTGGTGGCGCTGGAGACGGCGGCGGGGCGGGCGCAGGTGTGGGCGTTTGATGGGCTCGGCTGGTGGCGGCTGGCGGACGGGACGGCGCCGGGGCTGATCTGGCCGGTGGCGCTGCACGGGGCGGGCAGCTACGACGTGTTGCTGCTGGTGAGCGGGAGCGGCAGCTACCAGCTGGGGCGGTTGCAGGCGCGGAGCGGGACGGCGCCGGCCTATGGCAGCGGTGGGACGTGGGTGTCGCCCTTGCTGGCGGCGGGGAACGCGGACCGGCGCAAAGCCTGGCGGGGGGTGGCGGCGTATTTCGCCTGGCCGGAGGTGCGCGGCAACGCCGGCTCGGCCGACCTGGTGACGATCAGCCTGGACTACAGCGTTGATGCCGGGGCCAGCTTCGTCCAGGTGGCGACGGCGAGCGTGGGGGTGGGGCAGAGCCAGCAGCTCGAGCATGAGTTTTTGGTGCCGCCGGTGAGCCGGCTGGAGCAGCTGCGGGTCCGGTGGGATTCGGTCGCCGACTGGGCGCCGGTGTTGACGCGGCTGGTGGTGGACTACGCGCTGCTTGACGACGGGCCGCGGCGGCGGCGGTGGGCACTGAAGGTGGTGGCCCGGGACCGGACGCCGCGGAGGGACGGGGGGATGCTGACGGCGACCGGGCGGGCCCAGATCGATGCCTTGTGGAGCGCGTGGCGGGAGCAGGCGACGGTGAGTTTTCGGGATGTCGACTACGACGCGAACCCGGTGGAGCGGACGGTGCGGGTGCTCGATCTAGAAGAGGCGGCGCCGAAAGCGAGCGATGGGGGGCGGTGGGGGGACGGCGTGGTGACGCTGCGCCTGGGCGAGGTGTGAGCCACTCGACTGATGGACACCAGGACGACGTAAAGGAGGAGCTATGCGTTGGCGGGCCGTGGGCGATACGACCGAGGCGGTCGTGCGGGCGGAGCTGGGCCGGCGAGCCTCGCCGCTGCTGCCGGAGGCGACCGCGATCTGGCGGGCGATGTCCGGCCCTGGATTTGGCCGGTTAGTGCTGGCAATCCTGGCCAACGAGCAGCAATATGGCGTGGATACCTCGATCATTCCCGCCGACGCGCACAACCCGATGAGTCTCAAGCGGCGTGACGGCTCCGGCCGGTGGGCGGAGTTTCCCACCTATGCCGCCGGGATCACCGAAGGCGTACGTCGCTTAGCCGACCCCGGTGGCCCCTATGCCGCGACCACGACCCTGGTTGAGCTGGCCAATGTCTACGCCCCGGCCACGGATGGCAACGATCCGGCCGCGATCGCCCGCTTCTGGGAGCGGTATATCCAGCGGTACCGGGGGATGGAGGAGGCCGGCAGCCTCGACTGGACGCCGGCGCCCTATCCGGCGCTGGTCGATCTGGTGGTGCCGAAGCCGTATGACGGCGCTGGCTTCGACCGCGTTCGCTTTCGGGGCGACCGCATCATCGGCGTCTGTGACCACATCACGGCCGGCGAGGGCAGCATCGAGTTCTACGCCGGCTTCTTCGGCACCGGCGGCGAGCGGGCGGCCGACGCCCTGGTCGACACCGTGATCGGCCGGGATGGCCGGATCGGCCTGCTCAACGACTGGCGCGATCGGCAGCGAGGCGGCACCCGGGCCGGGTGGGCGAACGGCGGCAGCACCGGCCTGGAGGGTCGCGGCGTCGCCTTTGTCCGGGCCTTGGGCACGGCGGCGATCAATGAGCGGCTGGTCTCGAAGGAGCATGTCGCCCGCGAGGGGCAGCCGATCACCGACGCCCAGCTCGCGGCCTCGATCGCGCTCGACGTGGCGATTTTGCAGGAGCGGCGCGTCCCCTGGCACGAATATCCCTCCAGCTCGGCCCTCGGCGGCATCGCGGTCGATTATGACCACGCCGATTTCGCGACCAAACGCTGCCCGGCGGAGCCGTGGATCTCGACCTACGGCCCGATCAAGGAGCGGGAAGTCAAAGCCGGCCTGGCCAACGCCCAAACCGGCAGCAACCACCCCGACCCGCCCGCCACATCGGATGATCCGGCCGCGACCGGACCGCGGGACGAGGTGCTGGCGGCGCTTTTCGGCACGCTGGAACGGCGCCTGGCCGATGGAACGACGCGCCTCTACCCCTACGACCCGTCCGGCCCGATCTCGACCGCCTGGCTGGAGCGATGCCGGCGGGAGCTGGTCTTCCCGGAAGCGGGTACCTGGTGGTCGGTTGCCTCGCGCCACTACGTGCGCTTCACGAATGGCTGGCTGCTCCACGCCCCGGCGCTGAGCGACCGGGTCGGCTGGCGCTGGCTGGAGGACGGCGACCTCGCCGCCGAAGGTCTCTCCGCCGCGTAGTCATCGGCGTTGTTGGTCCGGCGCGATCGCCGCCCGGCGGTCGCGGGGTGCCCCTGGCCCACGAAAAGTCCGCGCTGAGCCACCCGGAGGGTACCCGGGAATTCTCTTGGGGTGCCCTTTGGGCCACTGAGCACGGGGCGCGCCCGAGCCTGCAAAGGCTCGACCACGCGATGAAAGGAGCAACCATGACCGAGCAATTCAAGGCGGCCACGATTCGCGCCCTGTACGGTGCGATGCTGACCGCGGCGTTGACGCTGTTGACAACGTATCAGAGCGCCGACGGCGCCAGCGACCGCTGGGAGCAGGCGCTGATCGCGGCCGGCACCGCCTTTCTCGGCTACCTCCTGGCCCGCGGCATGGCCGAAGGCCTCATTGACTCCCACCGCGGCCCGACAAGCGCCGATGTCGGCCAGCCGGTCCGGCATCCGCTGAATCACCGTTCCGGATCGTTGTGACGCTCCGATCGCCACCACCCATGGTACGATCTCACTGGCACGTCCTCGCTGCCGACGGTTCCGCGCAAAGGACTTCTGGCGATGACCATCACCACCCGCTTCATGACGGTCGAGGAGCTGGACCGGGCTCGCCTGCCGGACGGGCTATGGGAGGTCGTCGATGGCGAGCTGGTCGAGGTGACCGGGGCTGGCGGAAGGCATACCGCGGTGGCCTTCAAAATCATCCTCAGCCTTGGTAACTTTGTGACGCCCCGGCGGCTCGGGACGGTGCTGCTGCCGGATACGAGCATTGTCGTGGCCGAGCACCCGCTGGCGGTGCGGTTGCCGGATACCGGCTTCATTCGGGCCGACCGGCTGCCGCTCGACCAGATTCCCGACGGCTAAATCCGGGTCGTCCCCGACCTGGTGGTCGAGGTGCGCTCGCCAGGCGATTCCCGGCGGGAGGTCGTGGCGAAAGGAATGATGTGGCGGGAGGCCGGGACGGCCCTGGTCTGGTTGGTCGACCCGATCACGGAAATGGTGACCGAGCTGGCGCGGGGACGGGAGCCGCGCGAGCTGACCGCCGAGCACAGCCTCGATGGCGGCGAGGTGTTGCCTGGCTTCCAACTGCCGGTGCGCGACAT
>JALZJP010000024.1 GCA_030859715.1 Chloroflexota bacterium | reverse complement strand
CAGTTCTCGTAGAGCTCGTCCCACTCCGCGTGGAGGGAGGCGAAGTCTGTGGTGTTCCGCAGCACGACGGCATCGAGCCGCTGCTGTTGGGTCGGGCGAGATGCTGCTTTCGTAAGCGCTTCTGCTGCGTTCATGCGTTCTTCTCGCTTACGTCACGCTCTCAGGTAAGAACCGTATCTGTTTCACCTCTTGCTCAGTCCGCACGTGAGGTGGTGCTCCGTTGCATCTCCCGGCGCACCCGGGCGAGCTCGTACTTGTACTGCAGCCAGCCGTAGCCGTACTTCTGCCGCAATTCCCAGTATCTCTCCGTGGCACTCTTGATCCACCGGGGAGCATCATCCGTATAGATGAAGCTTTGGAGCGCGTAATATCTCTCTGTGGCCTTCTTGATCCACCGGGGAGCGCCCTCCGAATGCACGTAGAGTTGGAGCCCGAAGTAGCGCTCACGCAGCAGGTGGTAGCCGGCGTAGGGGCCCCAGAATGCCCTGCTGCGGCCCAGGATTGCCCGCCGGCTGGTGACCTCCTCCGTTGCCCAGCGCCGTTTGTCCCGCGAGGTCCCATCCATCCAGCTCACATACGCGCTCCCTTGGCTGCCGGCTACGTTCATTGCGTCCCAGTTGCAAAGGGCCACGAACAGATAGCGCCGAGACGCTTCTTGGCTCGCACCGATCACGTACACTCCGGCGAAATCTTTGTCGAAGACCAGGAACTGCGAGGCGACGACCGTATCGTCGCGCCGGAACTCGGAGATCCTTCCGATCCCGCGAGGAGTCATCCGCCGAGCGGTGGCTTCGATGAACGCCTCATACCTTGCGGTCAGGTGGTCTGGGGCGATGCGTCGCCCCTGCCACAGCTCGCGATGCAAGGCTACCAGCTGACGGGCGGCTCGCTCCGCATCCTCCGAGCCAGCCGGCTCGCATCGGACCCCGTCTTCCTCCGCGCGTCGCAGGGTCCGGCGCGCCGAACTGCGCAAGTTCCTGCTGAGCGAACTGAGCAACTCCTCCCAGGAGCCTGCGCGTATCAGCACGTAGTCGGTGATCGGGACGCTGGTCTTGAGCCCCACCCACTCCCGGACGACGTCCCAGGCGGCCGCTTCGGGCATCAACTCCTGGAGGTCGGCCACCCGCCAGCCGCCCAGCCCCTTGAGGACCTGTGCCCCAGCACGGGCGACGTTCTCCTCCCAGCCGTCCCTCACCAGGACGTCCTTGTACGGGGTCATTACGTCACCGCCGACGAGAAGCAACCGCCCGAAAGCCAACCCGCGGCGCACCATCAGCGGCAGGAGACCGACCAGGAGCCCGCCCGCCTCCCTCACCGTGACCAGCCGCAGCTCAAAGCGGCCTTCCCCGTAGACCTCCCACCAGGAGTACAGCCACGCCCACGACTGGAAAGGGGTGGCCCGCGGGCAGTTCTCGTAGAGCTCGTCCCACTCTGCCTGGAGGGAGGCGAAGTCTGTGGTGGTCCGCAGTACCGCAGCATCGAGCCGCTGCTGTTGGATCGGGCGGGATGCTGCTGTCGTAAGCTCTTCGTCTTCTGCTTTCATGCGTTCTTCATGCTTACGTCGCACCGCTCCCTCCACTCGCCACTTCGGGAGCGAGCGTGGTGGCTTTGGTGCATAACTTCATGCCCCGTCGCAGAATGGTTACCGCTGTACATCCCCAAAAAAGTCTTTGACTTCCTCTGCCACCCGCTCGACCTGCTCCCCACGGAGCTCGGGGAACATCGGCAGGGACAGCACCCGTTTCGCCAGGCGTTCGGCCTCGGGAAAATCACCCTCCCCGTAACCGAGGTCCTCGTAGGCTCGTTGCAGGTGGATCGGGATCGGGTAGTGGATGCCCGTCTGGATTTCGCGCGCCTCCAGGTGCTCCCGCAAGGCGTCGCGCCACCCGGTCTCCACGATGAGCAGATGGTAGACGTGCGTCGAGTACCGTGCCTCCTGTTGGAAAATGAGGTCGCCTACCCCAGTTAATAGATCCTTGTACCCCGCAGCATGAACGGCCCGGGCCTCGTTCCACCGTGGAAGGTGACGAAGCTTGACCGACAGGATCGCCGCCTGTAGCGTATCGAGCCGGGCATTTAACCCCTTCTCGGCGTGTCGATACTTCGCCGTCTGCCCGTTGTTACGCAGCCAGCGCAGGCGCGCGGCCAGTTCTGGGTCGTCGGTCGTCACCATTCCGCCGTCACCATAAGCTCCAAGATTCTTGCTGGGGTAGAAGCTGAAGCAACCCACCGACCCCATAGAGCCGCACGAGCGCCCGTTGTACAGCGTCCCATGAGACTGCGCCGCGTCTTCGATGACGCGCAGGCCATGCCGTCTTGCGATCTCCAGGATTGGATCCATGTCTACTGACTGGCCGGTCAAGTGCACAGGGATAATCGCCTTCGCACGGGGCGTGATCGCCGGCTCTATCAGGTTCACGTCGATATTATAGGTCTGTTGATCGCAGTCCACCAGCACCGGGCGGGCGCCAACAGCGCTGACAGCAAACGCCGTGGCAATGTACGTGTTGGCTGGCAAGATCACCTCATCCCCCGGCCCAATCCCCATCGCCATCAGGGACAGCCGAAGGGCGTCCAGACCATTGCTGACGCCGACGGCGTGTTCGCAGCCAACAAAATTCGCAAAGTTCCGCTCAAACTCCCCGACCTGCGGGCCAAGCACAAAGTTACACTCAACCAGAACCCGCTCGAGAGTAGAGGTGATCTCAGCCTGGATCGTGGCGTGCTGGGCGGCGAGATCCACGAAAGGAACTCCATTCATATGCGCTTCTCCCTCCCGACCGATCCTCTGACTTTACCTATCATGCGCCATTGAACGCGCATCCTATTGGTGCTCAACTTTCACGGGGCTTCCACCATGCTTGATGGAGGCATCAGCGGCTTCCAAAACCTTGATGATCCCGGCGTTGAATTCGCTCCCGGGGCGCGTGGTGTGGCCACTCCGTATCCACTCGAGGAATTCCATGGCCTGCAGCTTGAGCGGCTCATCGGGTCGCACATTTGGCAGGCGGATATCACCGTCCCACATCGACAGGCGCAAGAACTCGCCGTAATCCTTATACTCTGGAACCGTCATGGCTCCTTTGTCATAGATGGCGACAGGCGAAGATGGTTGCAGATCGTCCCACGTGGCCATCTGCCGGTGCCCGACCACCGTGATTCGGCGCACCTTCTTGGGATCAAGCCAGCTTACGTGGATGTTGGCCAGCACGTTCCCTGGGTACGTCATCGACACGAACGCTACGTCTTCGATATTGGACCGAACAAACGAAGCCCCCGTCGCCGACACGACGTCAGGGGTGCTGCCCAACAACCAGTTGAAGATGGAGATGTCATGGGTGGCCAGATCGTAAACCACGTTGACATCGTTGGAGAAAACCCCAAGATTGGTACGGGAAGCCGAAAGACACTGAATGTTTCCCAGCTCGCCCGCGTCTACGAGTTCTTTCAGTTTGATGATGCCGGGATTGAAGAGGAAGACGTGGCCGATCATCAAGGCGCGGCCATTCGCCTGGGCCAAAGCCAGTACCTCTTCCGCCTCACCCGAATTCTTGCACAGGGGTTTCTCGCACAGTACGTGTTTGCCTGCAAGGATCGATTCCCGAACCATTTTGTGGTGACTGCTCACGGGTGTTGCGATAACCACGGCGTCAACGTTCGGGTCTTCCAGGACCGTTCGATAATCCCGCTCGCACCGGATTCCTGGGTACGCTCCGCGTACAGATCGTAGCCGCTCTTCGTCGAGATCTACTACCGCACCTACTCTGCTGTCGGGCAAGCTGTTAAAAATGCGGACATGGTTCGGACCCCAATGTCCGCAGCCGATCACGGCGAGTTCGATCACAGTTCCTCCTTCCCCACGGCGGAAAGCGCTCTCTGCTCAGGTGCGATCAGCCCCGCGTACCGGGCCCGTAGGTCGGTCAAGTTGCAGCGTCCAATCTGTTTAAGCGTACCCACGCTCTAACTCGACTTCATAGAATTCGTGCACAACCCCCCCCGCCCCAAAGCTTGTCTTGAATCGATAAAGCCCCTCATTGAGGATCCTTCCTTCCTGTTCGTTACTAATCCCGAAATCAAAGTAGCGCGCCCCCAAGTCTGCACTCTGCCCTGTAGCGAAGTCCATAACCATAGTCGAGGCGCCAACAGAATTGCCGGCAGCGGTGGAGGCGCTATATTGGACGTGCGCAACTCGAGGCGAGTTGAACAAGACAACGCCGGCTACAACCCGATGGCCCACGGTACCAACTATGCATCTGATCTGCTCGGGAAATCTGCTTTGTAGGAATGTGATCTCTTCAAGCGTATGAACCGGCCGAGTGTGGTGTTTAGTTCGAAGGTTTTCCTCCAGTACCGCCCAAAATGGTTCCAGATAACGGGGACCGAATGCGACACGTACACCTGCCCCTCGCGCCTTGCCGAGATTCCTGAGCCGTAGCTTACTCGGTTTTCCACGAGAATCAAGGTCGACAGCGGCGGACAGATCGCACCGGTACCGCACCGCTCCCAGTCGGAACAAGGCGTAAAGGTCGTCGGCCGAGGGAACGACGTGGTAAATAGACGGAACCGCCTTGTACCGCAGGTATCGCAAATCCATCTCTCGATACATCCCAGAGATGCTTTGTAGTACCTCCAGCATCACAGCCCCCCGGAGGGTACCGTTGTGTACGAGGCCCCCGTAAGAGAGGCCAGGGTGGCTCACAACGATGTCTGTTCGTCCGGGATCCCGAGCCGCAGGGAACACACCAACAATTCGCCCTCGATCATCTTCGACGACGAGAGACAAATCTTGGAAGCGCTCGCCGTGGTAAGCGAGAAACCGACGTTGGTGGAGAAAGGTCCCGTTCCACGACTCGGCCGTTAACGTGTCCCACAGTTCCGCGTCTTCTTCCCTGTAGCGGCGAACGGTGACGTTCATACGATCACAAACCCGCTTGTTCCGTGAGGCTGCTGAGCACCTTCTCTGCCGCGAAAAACTCCGTCGCAACCTCCAAAGCTGCGCGACGATGTTTCTCGTAATCGCTCTCGATCGCATCCATCGCCATAAGGACCTCTTCCATTGTGCGAAAGGCGAAGAGACCGCGTCCGGTTGGCAAAATTGCGCTAAATCCCGTGTCTTGAACGATCACCGGGCGGCCCGCAGCCAGGTAGCAAGCGCTGCGGTCACTGAACGAGCCACCGCGAGGGAGAAAATATTGGGGCTTCATAACAGTGAACTCTCCACGCGAGCCGCGAATGTAATCGCGGTAGGGCAAGATGTCCTTTGACAGGGAGAGCGCGTCGACGATCCGCCAACCGTGCGATCCTAACAATCGAATCGCCTCGGCATCTCCGCCGGCCAAAGCCAATTCCAGCTGCTGGTCGGCCCGCCGAGGCAGCTCGATGAATCTCAAGAACTCAAGGTGCTTGCTCCAGACGTAGGTCTCGCCGTTCCACTCGATATCCTTGCCGGACTGCTCCCAGTTGGCAATCGTGGTAAAGCGTCCGTCGGTCGAAGGCTTACGGCTTCCATTCAGAGACAGCTCGGCGGGCGCCCACCAGTCGAGCACGATCGGCTGGCGTGTCGTCCGGTAGTCGAAGCGCCCGAGGGGAATATCGCAATCAGGCGCACCGATGTTCTCGGCAAATGTGAAGTGGTGCGTATGGGCGCTGAGTAAGTCGATGACGTACTGATCGCCCTGGGCAACCTCGATCTGAGGCAAGACGGGGTCCGTCTCGAGACGGATGCGTACCGGCACGCGGAGGTGCTCGTCGCGCAGCACCGTTGCGCCAGTCACGTTGATAAGCGCATCAGCTCTCTCGAATAGACGCGAAAACTGCGGTGCAGAGAGCCCAAAGATCTCCCCGGTCGCACCGAACCGATAGGCCCACCGGTCGGATAGACCACACCAAGCCATCACCCGGGCGAGATAATTGAGGGTGTAGCCGCAGTCGTCGGTGATCGCGTTCTGGTCAGGGTCGTATGGCCACTCGCCGGTATCCTCTACATAGTGGACGTCAAAACCGAGCCGGCGGAAGCCCTCCAGGTAGTGGAGTACCTGCCAGGCCATGCCTGCAAACGGCGTTTGGCCCATCGTGCCCAGTATCACCAGCTGTCGATCGTTGCCCTTCATGAACCGATTGGTCCTCCATACGATAGCTCTGCTCGCAGGTCCGTGTCAGGCCCCGTTTCGAGTCGGGCCAAACGGTACGGAGCGTCGGCCGGCACGCGAAGCGGATCACCCCAGTACAAGCAGGCAGCCCGGTAATCGTTTTGGTTAAGCACTCCTCGTACTTTCCATAGTACTTGAGATGACCTGCCCCCGTGGTCTGGTCCAGGCATTATGAGAGTCCGGCGTGATTTGGTGGCCGCTCGGCGGCGAGGGCGCCCCGCGCGTAGGGGGCTGGTGTCCGGTAGCCGAGCGAACTGTGGGGCCGGCGGTGATTGTAGTCCGCCCGCCACGCCTCGATGATGCGGCGGGCGTCGGCCAGGCCGAGGAACCAGTGCTCGTTCAGGCACTCGTCCCGGAAGCGCCCGTTGAAGCTTTCGCAGAAGGCGTTCTGGACCGGCTTCCCGGGGTCGATGAAGCGGAGGTGCACCCCGCAGCGGTCGGCCCACTGGTCCAGCGCCCGCCCCGTCAGCTCCGGTCCGTTGTCGAGCACGAGCTGCTCGGGCAGCCCGCGCTCGGCCGCGCTCCGCTCCAGCACGCGCACCACCCGCTCCCCCGGCAGGCTGGTGTCGACCTCCAGCGCCAGCGCCTCGCGGGTGTGGGCATCGATGACCGCCAGGACACGGACCCGCCGGCCCGATGCCAGCGCGTCGCTCAGGAAGTCGAGCGCCCATTGCTCGTTCGGGCGGCTCGGCGGCAGGGGCCGCCCCCGGTCGGCCCGCGCCGCCCGCTTGCGCCCTCGCCGGCGCACCGCCAGCCCCTCGGCCCGGTAGAGGCGTTCGATCCGCTTGTGGTTGACGATCACCCCCTCCCGGCGCAGCAGCGCGTGCAGCCGCCGGTACCCGAAGCGCGGCCGCTCCCCGGCCAACGCGAGCAGGCGCCGCCGCAAGGCGCCGTCGTCCGGCCGTTCCCGCGGTCGGTACCGCACCGTCGCGCGGCCGACCCCAACCAGCGCGCAGGCTCGCCGCTCTGAGAAGCCGAAGCGTTGCCGCACCCAGCCCACCGCCGTCCGTCGCGCGGCGGGCGTCACCAGTTTTTTCGGAGGAGCTCCTTGAGCGCCTGGTTGTCGAGGGCCTGCTCGGCGACGAGCCGCTTGAGGCGGGCGTTCTCCGCTTCCAGCGCCTTCAGCCGCTTGACCTCGTTCCCTCCCAGGTTGTCGTACTTCTGCTTCCAGCGGTACAGGGTCTGGGCGCTGATCCCGTGGCGGCGGCACACCGCCGTCGCCCCGCCGCCGGCGGCGTGCTCCTTGAGGATCCCGACGATCTGCTCCTCCGAGAACCGACTCGTCCGCATCCCGTCCTCCTCGGGGCGATGCCCCAGCGAGGACTCCCATTATCCCCGGACCAGGTTTCGGGGGGCACGTCAGAGACCTTACCCTATCATCGCCATGAGGATAGAAGCTCATCCCATCATCCCCTTTAAGCAGGAGCTCCGCTCCGCTCGCCGAGGCGAGGTCCAGGCATCCCTCCGTCGCCTCCCGAGGCAGTGGCTCGCTGGTCCAGGAATCTAGTGCCACGCTCGCCACCGGGCCGTACTGCTGCAGGCGGCCCTTCAAGGCGGCAACACCTTGCTGCGCACCTCGTGCGCGGGGGTGCTTGGAGAGGCCTCCTCAAGCCAGATCACTTGGCAGCCGAGCGCACGCGCCCCGAGGGCCCAATTGCGATAGACCCACATATGGCCGCCGCCTTCAACACAATTAAGCGTGTTCGCCATGAGGCTAACCGTGGTGCTCACCGAGTCTCCTCCAATTGATGTAGCATCCCTGCCGCATTCGTCCTCACGTCCAGAGCACGTTGGTCGAACTCGACTACACATCCGTTTTCGATCTCCAGCCGCGCGTCGCAATTCGCCAGCGTACCCAGACGGTGAGCGATCATGAGGGTGGTACGTCCGTGCATGAGACGCTCCATCGCTTCCATGATCGCCGTTTCGGTCTTCGTATCGACGGAGCTGGTAGGTTCGTCGAGGATCAGGATGGGTGCGTCTTTCAGAAAGGCACGGGCGAGGGCGATGCGCTGACGCTCGCCGCCCGAGAGGCTCATACCACGCTCGCCGACCTCGGTCCCATAACCTTTGGGCAAGTCATTTATGAAGTCGTGGGCATTAGCCGCCTTGGCGGCCTCGACGATCTCCGCTTCCGTGGCGCCGGGACGGGCGTAGGCGATATTCTCGGCGATGCTGGTCGAGAAAAGTACAGGTTCCTGAAGGACGATAGCAAACTGGTTGCGCAAGTCGGCCAGCTTGTAGTCGCGCAAGTCGCCACCATCGAGCAGGATCCCCCCGGAGGTAGGGTCGAAGAACCGGATCAACAAGCTTATGAGAGTTGACTTGCCCGCACCCGTAGTACCCGAGATGCCCAGGCGGGTACCGGGCTCAATCTCGAACGAGATGTTGTGCAGGACCAGGTCATCTTCACGGTAGGCAAAGGAGACATCGCGAAAGGCTACTCCGCCCTTGGCGCGCGATAGCGGTCGCGCGTTCGGCCGTTCGACGACGTCCGGTGCCTCGTCGAGGAGTGAGAAGGCCCGCTCTGCACTTGCCAGCGAGGACTGCAAGGTCGCTTTGCCCGTGCTGAGCTGGTCCAGGGGACCGTATACCTGTGCTAGTAAGCCCATCACCAGGAGCAGATCGCCCAAGGTGAGAGCACCTGAAAGGACGAGGCGCACGCCGACGAAGAGGACTGCGGCTGTCCCCACGGCGGTGGTCAAACCGATGAGGATGCTGAAGCCACTCTGCACGAAGGTAACGCGCACGCGTTCCCGCAGGCTCTCGCTGGAGCGGCGGACGAAGCGCTGTGCTTCGCGTTCCTCTTGCCCGAACGCCTTGACCACGCGGAGGGCGTTCAGCGTCTCCTGCGCTATCGACACGGTGGAGCTGTCAAGTTCGTCCACCTTCAGCCATCGGCTACGCAGGCTCCGGCTGTAAGCCCACGAGATCAAGAACATAACCGGCGCAACCACCAGGGCGACCAAAGCCAGCTGCAGGCTGATCAAAGCAGTAACGTAGATCATACCGGCGAGCGTGAACAGTGCGGTGACGAGAGGTATAGCACCCTCGACCGCGATCCACTGGATCGCGGGCGCGTCGTAGTAGATGCGGTATGTGGAGTCGGTCGCGCCTTTCGAGTCGTGATACAAGAACGAGAGGCGTTGGCTATGGCGGAAGAGCTCGGTACGGAAGTCAAGGACCAGTTTTCCACCGGTGTACTCACGTAGTATCTCGCTCGCGGCTTCCTGGACCTGGCTTAACAGGGCGGTAACCAGAACGAGGCCAACTGTGAGGAGGAGCATGGCAGTGACGCCGGAACCAGTAACCGCCTCCGGCAACAGCGCGTCGAGGAAGCCCGGTACCGGTTGCGAACCAATGACGCTGTCGACGGCGATCTTTAGGGGCAGCGGGGTAAGCAGCACGAGAGGGATCGACAGCAGGCTGAGCAGGAAGAGTCCCCCGATATGAGGCCAGTAGGGCCGAGCCTGGCGCAGCAGCCGCCGGTAAAGGGCGGAGTCGGTGTATCTACCCGCGGTCATTAAGCGCCTTCCATTTGGAGAGACCGAACAAGATGGGTGACACGAGAAGGGCCACCACCGCCAGGTCCAGATCAATCCGCAGGATGACCACAACCATTGCTACCAGCGTCAGGGCCCAGGTGACAAGGGGCAGCGTAGCGTCGATCGCAATGTACTGGATGGCCGGGGCGTCGTACTGGATTCGATAGGCGGGGTCGCTGCTCCCGCGGGTATCATGGTACGAGAGTGAAAGGCGCTGGACGCGGCGGAAGAGTTGCCGGCGAAAGTCGAGGACCATGCGTTCACCGGTATAGGTGCGCAGCAAGGTGCTGCCCAGCGATTGGAGCTGGCTGATCAGCACGACCAGCACCAGAAGCCCCGCGGCAAAGATGAGTAGGGCCTGATCGGATGTCGCCACGCCTGACGGCCAGAGCACCTCGAGGAATCCCGGCAGCGGCTTGGAGCCGAGGATGCTGTCCACCGCGATCTTGAGCGGCACCGGTGCGAGCAGGGCGAGCGGTGTGGACAGCAGTCTGAGGACGAAGATGCCGCAGATATGCAGCCACCAGGGCTTCACCTGTCGGAGCACACGCTTGTACAGCGCCGTGTCGGTTGCGGTCTGAACCGTGTCTGTACTCATCGGATCGGCACCTGACTCGCCATGATCAATGACCGAGCCGCGCGCCCGGTCTCCCAAACGACCCACATGGCCAGCGCTGAAGCCACAAGTATGAGAGCAGCCATCGGAATCCAGGCGTTGCTCACGCCGGCCAGGATGGCGAGGGTGGCGACAATCGTCGTCAGCACGGTCACCGCCTTGGATGCTCGCGGTGCCACCCGGAATCGGCACAGCTGCCTGCCGGCACCGTGCTCCTCGATCGCCATCAGCAACCGGCTGCTGCCGAGCAGCCCACCGCGGACCTCGAGGTCCCAGCGATCAAGATCGCCGCCCCGGCTCGTGACGGCGCCAGCCTCCTGCAGCCGGTCCTCCGCCGCACCGAGCCACTGCTCGGGGGCGAACCACGTCTCGCTCCAGACCGTCGTCTCCCGGCGCACCGGGACCGTCCATCCCGTCTGGCCACGTCTGCGCCACGGGGTCAGCCCATGGCGGATCCGCCCGCGCAGCCGTGCGAGCGGCTGGATCAGGTGGAGCCATGCCGTCAGCGCCCGAAGCGTAAGCTTATTCCATCCTTCGTCAGGCGCACTTGGGAACCGAGCCCGGCGCGCGCTGGCGGCCGCCTGGGCAACCGGCAGCAGCACCGCGACGAGCAGGAGCGGCAGCGCCAGCAGCAACGGCGACCACCACACGCCCAACACTGCGAGCCCCGCGAGGGCGGCGACGACGAGCCACCACTCGGGCATCAGCGGCAGCGAGGCGAGCAGTCCCGGCGCGGGCTCGTAGACCGACTGGAAGAGCGCTGTCCCCCACGTGCCATGGTAGACGCGGCCGACAGGGGCCCGCACCGGCAGCGTCAGCCCGGTGCCGTAGATCCGGCCCCTCCAGGCGACGTGCCCGGCGGCGTTGTAGCGGGCGGGCCACTTCGCCTCCAGCAGCGCCTCCGCTCGGCCGTACCCCTGCTGCTGCTTCCAGTAGGCGCGTACGGAGTTGCGGCGGTGGTGCCAGACCATCGCCGCGTGGTTGAACCCGATCGTCCAGCTGCGCTCCTGCAGCCGCCAGCAGAGATCGACGTCGTCGCCGGCCGCCCGGAAGCGTTCGTCCCAGCCGCCGATCGCCTCCAGGGCCGCCCTGCGGATCGAGAAGTTGCAGCCTGGAATGTGGTCGGCTTCGATGTCCGAGACGAGGACGTGCACCGGCCCGCCGGGCGCGTTCGCCACCGCATCGGCGATCGGGCCGTCGCCCGCTGGCGCGATATTGGGCCCGCCGACCGCGACGTGGTCGGTCCGTCGGTAGGTATCGGCGAGGTAGAGGAGCCAGTCGGGGTCGGGCTGCGCGTCGTCGTCGATGTACGCCAGGATTTCGCCGCGGGCCGCCCGCATGCCGATGTTGCGCGCGGCGCTCAGCCCCTGGTTCTCGGTGCGGATGAGCTGCACATCGTACTCGCTCGCCACTGCCGCGGTGCCGTCGGTCGAGCCGTCGTCGACGACGATCACCTCGACGTCCGGATACCGGACGCGGGCGAGCCCCTCGAGGGTGTCGTGCAGGGTGCGCGAGCCGTTGTAGCTACACACAATCACGGAGACGGATGGCAGATCACCCGTCACCGGCAGCAGCACGGCGGCGAAGGCGCGCGAGACCGCCGCGAGCGCCGGCTTGGGCACGCGGTCTCGCGTCACGAGGCCGAAGTCCCAGTCCTCGATGTCGTGGCCGCCGCGGTGCCACTCGTCCGTCCATGCGAAGACGAACGCCCCCGCACACCCGGCGCGGAACACCGCGTCGACCTGCCACGCCAGCACCTCAGCCTGGGCCTCGGCGCCATTGCGGCGGCTGTCGAGCCCGATCTCCGCCATCACCAGCGGCCGCTCGCCGGTGAGGTTCTGCAGTCGCGCGAGGTAGCGGTCGAGCGCCGCCCGGGTCTCGAGGTAGACGTTGAACGAGACGAAGTCGGCGAAGTCGAGATGTAGGTACTCCGTCGAGGGGAAGTTGACGTAGGTCACGAGCGCGCCCGGGTCCTCCTCGCGCACGATAGCGGCCAGGCGCCCGAGAAATCGCTCCACCCTCCGGCGGCCGTACCAGCGTACGATCGAGGCGGGGATCTCGTTGCCGACGGCGAAGCCGAGCAGAGCGGGGTGGCCGGCGCACCCACGCACGCCGTCGCGCACGCGCCGCTCGATGGATCGCACCCGCTCGCGCTCGTCAAGAAAGGCAACGTGCTGCTCCCACGGCAGCCCGACCAGCACGTAGAGGCCGTGCTCGAGTGCGGCATCGAGTAGCCAGCGCGGCGGCACGGTGTAGACGCGCACGGCGGTGATGCCGGCATCGGCCATGCGGCGGAAGTCACGGACCACCGCCGCTAAATGGTACTCCTCGCCGTCGGCGTCGGGGCGGAAGGTGCCGTAGGTCGCCCCCCGCAGGGTGAGCTTCTCGTCCCCGACCCAGAGGAACTTGCCGCGTACCGACGGTCGCGCCGCCACGGCCGCGCGGGCACGGGGGTCGGCGGGGACAGACGACGCCTCTCGCGACAACGCGGAGGCCTCGGCCTCCCCCGTGGACCGGACAGCGGTGGCGTGGACCTGGAGCGGCACATGGCGCTCAGCCATGACGGACCTCCTACCTGCCCGGTGTCGCTGCCGAGGCCGTCCCTGCGCGCCACGCCCAGGCGGTGCGGACGATCTCGTCCAGGTTCGAGTGCGCCGGCTGCCAGCCCAGCACCTCGCGGGCGCGGGTCGGGTCGGCGATCAGGACGGGTGGGTCACCCGGCCGGCGGTCGCGCTCGACCACGGGCACGGGCCGGCCGGCGTGGGCCTCGACCGCAGCCACCACCTCGCGCACCGAGGCCCCCTTGCCGGTACCGAGGTTGAGGGCGAGGCTCACGCCGCCTTCCTGGAGGTAGTCCAGCGCCCGCATGTGGGCGTCGGCAAGGTCGGTGACGTGGATGTAGTCCCGCACCGCCGTGCCGTCCGCTGTCGGGTAGTCGGTGCCGTACACCTCGAGCGGCCCTCGGCGCCCGAGGGCGGCGTCGATCACCAGCGGGATGAGGTGCGTTTCCGGGTCGTGGTTCTCGCCGAGCTCGCCGTCGGGGTCGGCGCCGGCGGCGTTGAAGTAGCGCAGCGCCACCCAGCGCAGCCCGTAGGCGTGCCCGTAGGCAGCGAGCATCCGCTCGCCGAACAGCTTGGACTCACCGTATGGGTTGACCGGCCGCTGCGGGTGGTCCTCCGTGATGGTGACGGTATCGGGCACGCCGTAGGTCGCGCAGGACGACGAGAAAACCACCTGCGTGACGCCGGCATCGAGCAGCTCGTCGAGCAGGGCGAGCATGTTGGCGACGTTGTTGTGGAAGTACTTTCGGGGGTGGGCGACCGACTCCCCGACGTAGGCCGACGCGGCGAAGTGGATCACGCCGTCGACGGGGTGCTCGCGCAGCACCGGGCGCACCAGCGACCGGTCGCCGATGTCGCCATGGATGAAGGTGCCCCACCGGGCGGCCTTGTGGGCGCCGGTGGTCAGGGCGTCGAGGATCACCAGCTCGAGCCCCCGGGCAACCAGCGCCTTGGCGGTGTGGCTGCCGATGTAGCCGGCACCCCCGGTCAGCAGCACGCGGGGTGCTGCTTTGGATGTCTCTCCCAGATCCGATGGACCGGTCCCCAAGGCACGACTCCCTAGCGCGCGGGAGCGGGCGTAGCGACGGCGGCGTGAGATGCGCGATGGGAGGTGCCCTCGGCGTGCCGTGCCCTGTCGCTCGGCCACAGCTCTCTGCGGAAGTGGCCGATGGTGCGCTCCAGGCCGTCGGCCAGCGGCACGCGCGGCTCCCACCCGAGCTCGGCGCGCGCGAGGCAGATGTCGGGACGTCGCTGGCGCGGGTCGTCGGTCGGTAGTCGCTCGAAGACGATGGGCGACGTCGTGCCGGTCAGCTCCTGGACCAGGTGGGCAAGCTCGAGCATCGTGACCTCGCCCGGGTTGCCGATGTTCACCGGATCGGTGCACGACGACGTCATCAGCCGCACCATGCCCTCGACGAGGTCGTCGACGTACTGGAAGCTGCGCGTCTGCGAGCCGTCGCCGTAGACGGTGAGCGGCTTCCCGGCCAGCGCTTGGCACACGAAGTTGCTGACCACCCGGCCGTCGCGCGGGTCCAGTCGAGGGCCGTAGGTGTTGAAGATGCGGACGATGCGGGTCTCGACACCCCATGACTGGCCGCAGGCGACGGTCAGGGCCTCGCCGTAGCGCTTCGCCTCGTCGTACATGGAGCGGGGCCCGGTCGTGCTGACGTTGCCGCGGTAGCCCTCGGTTTGGGGGTGGACGAGCGGGTCACCATAGACCTCCGAGGTGGAGGCAAAGAGAAAGCGCGCACCGTCCCGGGAGGCGCGCTCGAGCAGGTGGCGGGTGCCCTCGCTGTTGACGCGCAGCGTCTCCACCGGATAGGCCTGGTACCAGGGCGGGCTCGCCGGGCTGGCGAGGTGGTAGATGCGGCGAAGCGACGGGAGAGCCGGCAGCGGCTCGATCACGTCGTGCTGCACGAAGGTGAAGCGGGGGTGCCCGATGAGCCCCTGGACGTTCTCCAGCCGGCCGGTCACCAGGTTGTCCAGGCAGATCACCGGCTCACCGGTACGGATGAGGCGGTCACAGAGGTGGGAGCCGACGAACCCGGCCCCACCGGTGACAAGTGTTGTCATTTTCCATCCTCCTGTTGGCGATGCGGACGTCAGCATAGCAAGACGTCGGTAGTGGTGCGCTGCCGATGCGCGGGCGTGCCGGCGATGACCGCATCCGATTCTTTGTCCGCGTGTTCCAAGAAGGAGAGCGGGGGGGAACCATCAGCAACCTTCTAATGTAAATGGCCACAGCCGCCAACTCGGGTCATTCTCTCTAATCCGACCGTTTTGTCCGACCGTATTGGCGACACGTACCTGTTATGGACATCACGGATAAACATTGCCCCTAACTGTTCCTAAGATTCTGCGCCAAAAGGAAATCCATCACAAGCGCGCCATTTGGCAAAACGTAACTCAGCGCACTAACCACTGGTAATAAATTCTGGAAGTTCGCATAATTAACCCCGTGTGTCACCGTTTGAGTGTCCCGGCATTAGCTCCCCTGCCGCAATGTCCGCTCCTGCCACCGTATCAGCAGCGGAGCACCGCCAGACCCAGCTTCTCTACGCACCTCAACTTAAAGAACGCACTTTGGACCTGAATTGGATCACTCCCTGATGTGATGTCCGCGACGATCGCCACAATAGCGGTATCCGTTGACGCCAAGAGCGATCAAGCGGTCGCACCGGTGGGTGGGAGCTTTTCCACTAAAGACCGTAGCCGGTGCATCGACAGTGAGGCTCTGCACCTGCTCCTGGCCAAGAAGCTCATGGAGCCGATTCATCCCGGTCGGCACCGCCGCCATCCGGTACCCCGCACAATGCGCGTCTATTGCCACGATCTAAACGCCACCGAGCCTCAGGAGCGCCTCGGCGCAACGTTTGGCCGGCTTGCCGAAAGCACCACTGAAAGAGCCGATCGTCAGTTGCAACACGATGCCGCGCTCAACGAGCTGTTGCGCCCGGATGAGGTTGTCCTGAATACCCGGATACCGCTCCGGGTGCGCAAGCACGACTCGCTAATCCGGCCGCCTGCACTGCAGAAAGTGTGGCGTCCCCATAGAGTGGCCATTCGGTGAACGGCAGATCCACCAGCACCGCCTCTGCCCCCTCTGCCACCGGATCCTCCGCTGCTGCTGCTGGGAGGTGTGACTGCGATGGTGACGTCCGCCGTGCTGTTGGTGCGCTCCTGCGCCATCGTGCCACCGACCGCAGTTACCGCGAGGCCGAGCGCCAGGACCACCGCCAGAACGGGGTGGAGCAGTTGCTTGGATGCGTGAGACATGGGTGTTCTCCTTCTTCCCCAACGGGGGGTCAGCACCTCAACTCAGTCTAGAGACCGTGGGCCTCGCTGGCCAGGCGGAACACCAACAGTTCTCCCGCACTTTCGCGCGGAACCGGTTCCTGTTGTATCGAAAGCAGATGGCCTCGACAAGAGATGGAGGCACCCCCAGCGAGCACGACAACGGCCCCTGAGGGTATCAGGAGCCGCGTCGCTTGCTATCGGTGCGTGCTGAGGCTGCTAGCGGTCTATTACTGAAGCCGCTGCAGCGTCAATATGGCGTTCACTCGAAGGAACATCCACTGTGCCGCTGGTAGACCGAGAACGGTGACAGCTGGTCTGAACCCGGAAAACTGGTCCACCGCGAGCGTGAGCATGAACGCATCGACGGAGGATCAGCGATGATCAGGAAGACGTTCTCGGAAGAACAGATGGTCTACGCCTTGCGCCAAGCCGAGGCCGGCACCCCATTGGTCGAAGTCTGTCGCAAGACCGGCATCACCGAGCAGACCTTCTCCCGGTGGAAGCGCAAGTTCGCCGGCATGGGGGTGGCTGAGTTGCGCCGCTTGCGCCAGGTCGAGGAGGAGAACCGCCGCCTCAAGCAGCTGGTCGCCGATTTGACCCTCGACAAGCACATGCTGCAAGCTCGACTTTAGCCCTTCAGGCGGCGTAGCACAGCGTCTCGGTCAGGCGATCGACGACCGCCCGCGGGACTTGCACGATCTCCCCGGCGCAGGGGCATGTGGGAAAAGCCTGGTGCCGCCACGCCTCTCGCCGGACCAGCGCTAGCGCGTCGGCGAAGGTCGGGTGGGGCTTGCGGTACCAAGCGGCCCGCCGGGTGACCGCCGCCGGGGCTGCCATCTGCTGGTGGGCGAGCAGCGTCACCAGCGAGAACAGCCCGAGCAGGACCGGCGTCGTGCGGCGGACGGCCAAGTTGGACCACTGGCGCTGCGTCTCCAGGCCGAGGTGCCGCCGAGCCTCCTCGAAGGTGACCTCCAGCTGCCAGCGCTGGACGAACCAGGCCACGATCTGCGCGGGCGCCGCCGCCGGGTCGGTGCAGAGCAGCGCCTGGGTCGCGAACTTGCCCTTGGGGTCGCGGACCAGCACCCAGCGCAGGGGCACCGGCGGCAGGCCGGTGTGGTACCAGACGGCGGTGGCCGAGGCGACCTCGACGGCGCGCTCGCCGGCGCCATACCAGTGGGCGACGGTGACCTCGGTCCAGACGGTGCCCGGGTCGGCGGCGACCGCGGCGAGGGTTGGCCGGCGCGCCCCCTTCAGCCGCGGACGCCCGGTCTGGCGGGGCCGGCGGGGCGGCGCGGGCTCGTAGAGCGCGGCGTCGAGCAGGGGATCGGCTTCGTTGTCATTCCAGCGGGTCGGCTTGGTGTCGGAGTAGTCGAACAGGAAGCGCTCGATAAACCCGTCTCGCAAGACCCCACCATCTTTATCAACAAACGTAAGCTATCTGGGGAGCATGTCAGGCTGAATGCCGCCGACCACGCCGATGACCGGGTTCTCGACGATGATCGGTGGTCCGCCCTTGCGATCCACCTTGACCGATCCGCCAGCCCATGCCGACAGCCAGGCTTCCCGATCAGCGCCCTTGCCGCCCCGGTACTGGTTGAATGAGCCGACGAAGCCCGAGACTTCATCGCGAGCCATCAGCAGCCCCGGCCCGGTCCCGAGCATGGCGACGATGGCCTCTAGGGTCGCGTCCGTCGTGACGAAGCTCTCTAACGTCGGCTCAGCCGGGATCGGCAGCTTCGCCTTCTTCGCCTGCGCCGCGTCCTTCTCCCAGGCCGCATACGCCTCGTCATAGGCTTGCTTCGCGGCCCGTTGCAAAGCCCACACGGGCGCGAGCGCGGCGTCCTGGGCGGGACTCTTCGTCTTGCCCGGTGGGGCCACGACGGCGGCAAACAGCCCCGGTCTTTGCTCAAACCCCTTCTTGACTTGTAGGATGGCTCTATTCCCGAGAGTAGCCCCGGCAGCGACGAGCAGCGGGGTTGCGATCATGCCCGCCGGCACGTCGAGAACGTCGGCATAGCGCTGAACGTAGTCTCGGGCAGTTTTCGGCAGCGCACTGGTGGGGAATTCGGGGACGTCCGGCAGGTTGTCGGGATTCCTGCGACTCTCGGAGTAAACGCGATTACGTGAAAAGCCGGTACCGAAGCTGGTATCGCGGTCGGTTGGCCCGTAGCCCCTATGCGGTCTGCCGCTGATGCCACCGGGGCGCGCCTGCGCGATCAGATCGTCGAGCCACTCACGAGATAGCATGCCCTTCAGGTGCGCTTCGTTCGGATCTTTGATCCCATCCGGGGCGTCGATGACGCGGACGTTCGGAATGCGCTTCGCGATCCGCGTCTCTAACCCCTTCGCGGCTTCATCGCCTTCGTTCCAGAGAACGCTCTCGCGCCCCTCGAAGTAGGGCAGCCATTCCTCTGGGAAGGCGTTGGTGCCGGGTAGCCCAATGGCGATGATGCCGTACATGTCGAGTGTCCAGACATCGGTCTCGCCTTCGACAAACAAGAGCGGCTGATCCGGTGGCAGGTCCTTCACCCATTCCAACCCGTAAGGCATGACCTTGACGCCGGGCGGCTGCCGGAAGCGGTTCCGGTCCTTGTCGTCGGTCTTCTGCAGCTCGTACCGCTCGCGATAGAAGGCAGTGGTGCCATCTGGCTTGCGAACCGGCCAGCGGATGAACGGGTTGCCCATTGGTCCCGTTCTGTCTGTGACTTCCCATCGCAGTCTCAGCCGGGCTTCGTTGAGTCCCTTCGTCTCGCAGACTTGCGCTCGTGTGATCCCGGCTGCGCGTTGTGGATCACCGGGTCTTGGCGGATTGGTATACTGTGTTGCAGGCATGACGTTTCTCCTACGACTGAGCCGGCCGGTTGCCGCCCAGCGCCGGCTTTGTCACGTCTACGGAACTTGTGCTCCTTGATGGCCCATGATCATTTGATCCCAAGCCGAGACCGAGCCGCCTCGGTCTGCCTTGCGATGTACTCGTCGAGCGCCCCAGCGTAGAGGTAGACGGACCTACCGATCCTGGCGTGGCTGATCACACCACTCGCGGCAAGCTCATACACGGTGCTGCGTGGTAGTCCCGTCCGCCGCACCTCGTCGGCTACCGTGACCAGCACGGGACGCTTGGCGGCGGCGTCGGTCAACTGCATCTGCTTGCGGGTCATCGGAGCACTCCTGCCGCCACTGGCGGCGCTTAGAACATCCCCGGCTCTGAGTGGAACAAGGACCAGATCGCCATCCTGAGCAGCGTCCTGAGTGACTCACAGGTCCTGTTGGACTCGGTGAGGGAACAGAATCCGCCTCGCGATGCATCCGAATCCAAGTGGCGAAGCCAACTTCGAGCCGTGCAGCAGCACCAAATGCCGCCTCCGCTCAATTGCAGGACACCGTCAGGAGAGCGTACGTACACGGGGATTCGACGCGGCGCAAGACTGGGGAGGCGATCACGACCATTTACGACCATTGGTACGACCAACGGCCCGGAAATGGCAGACAGCACGGACGAACGCTGATCCGAAAATCCCATGAAATAAGGGCAAGTCGGTCCGGCGTGTCTGCCGTGTCCGGAGTCCGGTCGGACTCTTAATCAGTGGGTTCGGGGTTCGAGTCCCTGGCGGCTCACCAGAAAACGGCTTGATAGAGCCGAAAACGAAGCTCCGGTCGGGTTCTCCGACCGGAGCTTGTTCTATTCTCACGACCACGATGCGAGCGAGCGACGAGATGACGCCCGCCAGTGGGCGGTTAGGTCAGCTACAATACCGAGCAACCACACCAAGCTCGCGGCTATCGCACGCCTCGCCAGGATTCTGACCGCCTACTTGCTCACATGTCCTGAACGAGCACAAGGGCTTGATGCATGGGCGGACGCTCGGCATGATGGACGCATCAGTCGCAATACGCTGTCGCAGGGTTTGCCATGGCCGATCCAGCGCCCACCGACCGGCGTCAAATCCAGCCGGTGTCCCCGGTCCTATTGCCAGAGCGGGACCGGCCTGGCATGCACCTGCCGGTGCCGCTCACCAGCTTTGTGAGCCGCGAGCGGGAGATCTCGGTCGTGATCGAATTGCTGCGTCGTCCCAGCGTTCGACTCATTACCCTGACCGGACCGGGTGGGGTGGGCAAGACCCGGCTCGCGATCCGCGTCGCGGAAGAGGTGGCAGAGGAGTTTCCGAACGGCCTCTGGTTCGTGGCGTTCGCCGCGGTCCGCGACCCCGCGCTCGTCAACACGACGATTGCCCACGCGCTCGGCGTCCGGGAGACGGCCACACAGTCGGTAGAGGAAGGCATGCAGAAGGTGCTTCGCGGGCGCCGGGCGCTGCTCGTCGTGGACAATTTCGAGCACCTGCTCGAGGCGGGATCGCTCTTCGCCGACCTCCTGGCAACCTGTCCCTCGCTCGCCGTCCTCGTCACCAGCCGGGCGGTTCTGCACCTCTCCGGCGAGCACGACGTTCCGGTGCCGCCCCTGTCGCTGCCCCCCGCGGACATCGTCGGCGGAGACGACCGCCTGCACGACTCGGCGGCGGTGCGCCTCTTCGTCGAACGGGCAACCGAGGTCGACCCGGGCTTTGCTCTGACCCCCGAGTCGGGTCCGGCCGTCGCCGCCATCGTCCGGCGGCTCGACGGCCTTCCCCTGGCGATCGAGCTGGCCGCCACGCGGACCAGGGTCCTGCCGCCGGCTGCCTTGTTGTCCCGGCTCGCGACGCGCCTGCCGCTGTTGGGCGGCGGTCCGCGCGATCAGCCAGCCCGCCTGCGCACGATGCGGCATGCGATCGCTTGGTCCTACGACCTGCTTGCGTCATCGGAGCAAGCGCTGTTCCGGCGGCTGGCGGTGTTCGTCGGCGGGTTCACCTTGGAGGCGGCCACGGCGGTCGGTGGCACTGGCGCGCCGGCCGCCGACATCCTGGTGGGCGTCGAATCACTCGTTGAGCAGAGTCTGGTCCACCGCCTGGACGTCGTGGCTGGAGAGCCGCGTTTCGGGATGCTGGAGACGGTGCGGGAGTTTGGACTCGAGGAACTCGGGGCGATCGGCGAGGCGGAGGCCGTTCAGGCGCGGCACGCGGCCGTCATGGCCAGGTTCGCCGAGGAGACGGCTCCACCCTGGAAGCCGCCATCGGCCCTGGCGTTCGTCCGGTTGGCGACCGAGCAGGACAACGCGCGGGGGGCGCTCGCCTGGTCGGTCGAGCGCGGCGAGGCGGAGCTCGGGCTGCGGGTGGCGGCTTCCTACTTCCGCCTCTGGCAGCTTCACGGGCACCTGGCCGAGGGGCGCCGCTGGCTGGGACAACTGCTGGCGCTCGCCGATTCTGCTCCGCCGTCGCTGCGGGCAGCGGCGTTTCTTGGGGCTGGTCTGTTCTCCCTCGCGGGGGCTGGCGTATTCGCCGTAGGCGACGGTGCCGCGGCCGAGCCGGCATACCAGGAAGCGCTGGCAATTGTCCGGGCTCTCCCCCCCGGCCCGGAGCTGCCCCTCGTCCTCATCCACCTCGGGGACGTGGCCTACGATCGTGGCGACCTCGGGAAGGCCGAGGCCCGGTACCAAGAAGCGCTAGAGTGGGCGCGCGCCACCGGCAACGACGACTGGAGCTTCCGAGCATTGGGCGGCCTGGGCCGCGTCGCGGCCGACCGGGGCGATGTTGCGCGCGCGGTGGCGCTCGTCGAGGAGGCCGTGGCGATGTGCCGTGGCGCCGAAGTGCCGTGGGGCTTGGCCGCCATGCTTGGCTCCTTGAGCCACCTCGCGCGTCGGCAGGGCGACCGGCGGAGGGCGGTGCCACTTGACCGGGAGCGCCTCGCCATCAGCCGGGAGTTGGGGGCCACGGTATATCTCGCCGACTGTGCCCTTGTCGCCGCCGAGGCCGCTGTTTGGCTCCTGCAGCCGGAGCGGGCGGCCCACCTCCTGGGAGTGGCGAGCAAACTCCTTGAGGACTACGGAGTCCGCATCACGCCCGACCTCCAACGTGAGCTCGATGTCGCGTCGCACGCGGCGCGCGGGGCGCTGGGCGAGGCGTCGTTCGTCGCGGCCTGGGCCGCCGGGCGGGAACTGCCACTGGATGTAGCGATCGCGGATGCCGACGCCGTCTTCGCCGCCGAGGAGCAGTCCTCCCCGTCGGCGGCCACGCGATCGGTCCCGGAGACCGACCCCGCCGCCCGGTCCGGTCTGTCGCCTCGTGAACTGGAGGTCGTCCGGCTGCTGGCCGCGGGGCGGTCCAACCGTGAGATCGCCGACGCGCTCTTCGTCAGCCACGGCACCGCCACGACTCACGTCCGCAACATCCTTGCTAAGCTCGACCTCACCTCCCGAACCGCCGTCGCCGTCTGGGCCATCCGCCACGGCCTCGCTTGATCAGCGCCGCCGGACTGGCCACGCCGCGCACGACCCGTTCGCACCCTCCCCCGAAATAGGTAGGTGACGATTTCACGTGCCGCCACGCGGAATACTCAATCCGGGAGATGCGCGCCACCACCGCCAGGCGCAGAATCGGACCGTGGCCGGCAAACGGATGTCGGCGTCGAGAAGGAGGGAGGCGCTATGCGTCATATTTGGATCCTGCCCGCGTTGGTAGCCATCGCCGGGCTTGGCCCGCTCGCGCTCGGCCAACCCAGCACCGTCGCCCAGGACGCCACGCCCCCGCCAGCCTCCGTCGGCGTGACCACTCAGATCCTTGGCAGCGGCCAGCCCGATGCTGCCCCCGGTGAGACGTTGGGCGTGCGCCGGAACACCTTCGAGCCCGGCGGGTTCGTGCCGCCGCACCGGCACCCCGGCGCCCTCGTGCTCCACGTCGAGTCAGGGGAACTAACCTACACCGTGGTCGAGGGGACCGTCCACATTCAGCGCGCCGCAACCGCCGGTACCCCCGGCCCGACGGAGGATCTCGGTCCCGGCCAAGAGACGGTCCTGCGGGCCGGAGACTGGTTATTCGAGCAAAGCGTCGTGCATTCGGCGCGCAACGCCACGTCGGGGCAGACGGTTGTCCTGGTGGCCTCGCTGACGGCCGCCGACATGCCCTTCACCATGTTCCACGAAATGGGCACTCCCGCACCGTAGCGGGCCCCGCGCGAAAACTGAGAACGCGACGGCCCCAACCTACGATTTGGGGCCGTCGTCGAACCACGCTGAACCCGGTCATGGCCGACTCTGAGAATTCGCTCAGGGACGACGACCTACGGCCCCGAAACGCTGGACGGTGGGGACGGGCTTCGAACCGAAAATCCCATGAACTCAAAGAATATCAGTCCGGCGGTTCCCCGGTTCCCGGGCTTGGGCCGGACTCTCAATCAGCGGGTGCGGGGTTCGAGTCCCTGGCGGCTCACCAACAACGAATGTCAACCAACGTGAAATCGAGCGCCGGTCGAGACATCCTGTCCGGCGTTTTGTTTCGTCTTGACTTGAGTGTGTCGGCCTCGTCGCTCGCCACCTGCCGATTTCGATACTGAACTTAATGTTTCCGTGATGAGGATGGCCGTCAATCGTCCGTTCCGCATTCTCGGTCTCCTCGCACCTGATACATCAGACTGGTAAAGCGGTGAGATCCGAACACGGCACCACATCGCGCTTCCTCTCCGGACCGGAACATTTTTGAGGCGGAGTTTCGGCCGACCAATCGCTCATGGACCGGACAGCCCAAGGCGCGGGCGCGGCACATTGACTCGATCACCTCGGGCCTCGTCGGGTGGCAACGCCGGCACATGCAAGACGAAGTGGAGGTAGTCCGCCGAGCTGGCGAGGAACGTATGGGCTTCCGCGGGATCGATCACCAGCACGTCTCCGGCGCCGAGCCTGACCGTTTCCCGTTCAACTCGTGCCTCGGCCCAGCCATGGGCCACGAGGTAGATCTCGGTCATCCGGATATGAGCGTGGGGTGCGTCGATCCCGGCATTGGCATAGCCGATCGAGATGCCGAGGTCGGCATTCCATGGTCCCAAACACCAGCCCTTCTCTCGCTCCGTTTCTGCCCGCGCAAGTCTCATTGACCCTCTCATCTCGCATCGCTGCCGCCGATCTGGACCGGAAACGGAGCTTTGCGGCGGGTTCCAAAGCCCAAACCAAGCAAACAATAAAGCAACGTCCCGGCCCGGTTGAGCCAATGGCCACGCGCACCGGTAAACCCGAACGCCCGTCATCGCGAGCGCCTAGTTGCCTTGCCGGAGCACGTTCCAATCCGTATGCTCAGGCAGAGCGGAGGTGAGCACGGAGATTGCCGGTGACCACTCGATCCTCGATGTTGGATCTCTTGCGTCCACGGGATGGGCGAGGAATTCGTGTGACCAACTTCGAGCTGTTTTTTGATCTCGTGTACGTCTTCGCCGTCACCCAAATTTCCCACCTACTCCTCGCCAATCTAACCGGGCGCGGTGCCGTTCAATCGCTGATCGTCCTGTTGGCGATCTGGTGGGCGTGGATATACACCACGTGGGCGACAAACTGGCTCGACCCGAACCGCGCCCTCGTCCGCCTGATGCTCGTCGGCGTGATGCTGGGGAGCCTCATTATGGCATCCGCCGTCCCCGAGGCGTTTGGGGAACGCGGCCTTCTCTTCGCGGGCGCCTACGCCGCGATCCAGGTCGGCCGTGGCGCGTTTGTGATGTACGCGGTTCGTGGAGAAGATTCGCTCCGCCGAAATTTCCAGCGCATTACGTTCTGGTGCGTCGCCTCCTCCGTGATCTGGGTCGCGGGCGGGCTCACCGAAGGCGTCAACCGCGAATTGCTCTGGCTGCTTGCCCTCGTCATCGACTACGCGGCGCCCGCGTTCGGCTATTTCACACCGGGGCTTAGCCGCTCGACCACAACCGATTGGACGATCCAGGGCAGTCACATGGCCGAGCGCTGCCAGCTGTTTGTCATCCTTTCGCTCGGTGAGTCGATCATCATCACCGGCGCCACGTTCGCCGGACTGCCCACCACCGCCATGGTATTCGTGGCCCTGATCGCGGCGTTGTTCGGCAGCGTGGCGATCTGGTGGGTGTATTTTGCTCGTGGAGGCGACGATGCAGAGCGGGTGATTGCCCAAGCGGACGATCCGGGCCGGTTGGGCCGGGCCGCCTATTCCTATCTCCACCTGCCAATTGTGGCCGGGATTATCGTCATCGCCGTTGCCGACGAGCTGGTCCTGGTCCATCCCCTCGACAATCCTGGCACGAGCGAGATCGCAGCCGTCCTCGGCGGGGCCGTGCTGTTTCTCCTTGGCCATCTCTTGTTCAAGTTGGTGATCTTTGAGCGAGTTTCGTTGTCGCGGTTGGCCGCGATCATGGTGTTGTTGGCGCTCGTGCCATTTGCCGGGTCGGTGCCGCTGCTGGGCCTTGGGATCGCCACGACCGTGGTCATCGCCGCGGTTGCCGTCTGGGATGGACGCTTCGACCCCCATCATGCAGCCAATGAGCGAGACTGATCGTCGGGCGCCGCAGACCGCTAGCGCGTTTGGCCCGGTCCTCGCCAGACTTCGTGGTCAACGGAAGCTCAATCATAAAGAGCTGGCCGCCAAAATAGGACGCAGTCGCAGCACGATCAGCCGGTTGGAATCAGGCGAGCGCGGCGTCAGCCGGGAGCTTGTCGATGAGCTAGCCGAAGCTCTCGCCACGACAACCGCCGAGCGCCTTGAGCTGCTCCAGGCGGCGGGATTGCTGTCCGATGAAACCGCCGCCCTCTTGGAAGAACCAGAGCTGACCCGGCTTTCCCGCCTGCTCTCCCAAGCGAACCTGCTGCCGCGCGACCGCCGCCTCTTGCTCCGGTACGTCGAGCTCGCGCTCGATCACGCGGCCGCCCTCGGATACGTGATTCCTGCCGCCTGGCCGCCAGAGGACGGCGAGTCCTGATCCCTGTTCGCCGACTGCCCTCCAAGCCAGGTCTGGCACCCTCGCCGCATCCACGCGATACGCCAAGCCTGCCCGTATACTCGGCGTGCCGTCGCCCGCGACTTCGGCCGCCGGTGGCCCGGCGCCCGGCGTATCCGATGATGGAAAGGCGATTCGTTGGGACTGTGGTTTGAAGTCTTGCTCATCCTGGTGCTCGTGCTTGGCAACGGCATCCTGGCGATGTCGGAGACCGCTATCGTCTCCGCCCGCCAGGCCCGTTTGCAACAACGCGCCGAGCGGGGCGAAGGCGGTGCCAGGATCGCGCTCAACCTGACGCGGAATCCGAACATCTTCTTGGCGACAGTGCAGATCGGGATTTCGCTGATCGGCGTCCTGTCCGGCGCCTTCGGCGGCGCCACCGCCGCGCGGTCCCTCGCCGCGTTGATCGCCAATGTCGAGCCGCTGTCGCCATACGCGAGCCAAATTGGGCTCGTCATCGTCGTCCTCGTCATCACGTATCTCTCGCTCATCATCGGCGAGCTTGTCCCGAAACGGATCGCCCTCAACGACCCGGAAGCGATCGCGGCTCGGGTCGCCGGGCCGATGAGCACGATCGCGGCCGTTGGCTCGCCGCTGGTGCGGTTGCTCAGCTCGTCGACCGATGCCGTATTGCGGCTGCTTGGCGTTCAGCAGCAAGATGACCCCCCGATCACCGCCGAGGAGATCGGCGTCCTGTTAGAGCAGGGCGCCCGCGCCGGCGTGTTTGAGCCCGCCGAGCAGGAGATGGTCGAGGCCGTGTTCGATCTTTCGAACGAGCCGGTCGCCGCCCACATGACCCCGCGCCCCAGCGTCGTCTGGATTGACCTCGATGATCCGGACGACCTCCAGCGCCAGACGCTCCGTGACGCCCGCCACACCCGGATTCCCCTCTGCCGAGGGAACCTCGACCACGTCGTCGGCGTGGTCCAAGCGAAGGACCTCCTCAATCTCTACCTGACCGGATCACCATTTGAAGTTGAGCGCTCGGCCCACCCGGCGCTCTTCGTTCCAGAAACCATGTCGGCGCTCCAGTTGCTGGAGCAGTTTCGTCGATCTCGTGAGCAGATCGCGCTGGTCATCGACGAGTTTGGCGGCGTGGCCGGGCTCGTCTCGTTGCAAGACGTCCTGGAAGCAATCGTCGGCGACATCCCCAGCGCCACGGGCCAAGCGGACGCCGCCATGGTCGCCCGTCCCGATGGCTCCTGGTTGATTGACGGCGCCATCTCGTTCGATGAAGCGGCGGACCGCCTCAATTTCGACGACCTGCCCGATTCGCGGGGCGGCTTTCACACCCTGGCCGGATTTGTGCTCGCCGCGATCGGTCATATCCCGGTCACGGGTGAGCGATTCTCAGCCTCCGGTTGGGCGTTCGAGGTGATCGACATGGATGGTCATCGCGTGGACAAAGTGCTCGCCACACCGATCGCGGCAGAAACGACGCCGGATTCAACTTCAAGTGGCGAATGATCGCTTCGTCGCCTACAATTCGCGGTCATCGACGCGCTCAAGCGATGCCGCTTGCTCGACCGACAGCGCCTCGGGTCCCTCGCGGTGACGGGTCCGAATCCTGCCCCAGCGGGCCGAATCGGCCGCCCGTCGTCGCGCGAGGCTGACGATCCCGACCACGACGAGCAACACCGCCACCACCACCAGGACACCGACGACCCCGAACACGTCGGCGGCGGCGGCGGCGAAAAAGATTGGGATGAAGGCGACCGTGTTCGAGATCGTGAAGAAGGTCGCGTAGACGCGGGCTCGGATGCTCTCGTGCGACCGCTCCTGCAGGATGGTTTGCGACGGCACGATAATGCTGGCATCACAAGCGCCCAGCACGGCGGCGAAGAAGCCAACGACCGCAATTTCCAGGACGACGGGAATCTCGGTCGCGGGCATAATCAGGCCCAACAGCATCCGGCTCGTGGCCATCAAGATGAGCGCCACCCCGGCCCCGATAATCGCCCAGTCGATCACGTCCTCGCGGGCGAACCGCCGCAGCAACCGTGGCACCAGGGCGACGCCGAGACCGACCCCAATGCCCGCCGGCGCCACGATGTAGCCAATATCTTCGGTCGAAAGCCCAATCACGCTCGCCATGAAGTCCGGACCGAGCGCGGCAACCATAAGGAAGGTGGTGGCCGATAGCGTCAGATAGGCGATGGCCTTCATCAGCATCTTGTCCCGCAGGATGAAGACAAGACCCTCACGGACATCGGCCACCAGCCGGCGCATGGGATGCGCATCGATCCCGATCGGCATGGGCGGCGCCGGCATGTCGGGTAAGGTCATCACCATGGCCGCGCAGGCGATGAACAGGCCACCGGTGATCACGAAGATCGCCTCGATGCCCACGATTTTCGCCAGCAACGGGCCGACCACGGCAAACCCGAGCAGTTGCGACGCGGTAAATGTCAGGTTGAACAGCGCATTGGCGCTAATGAGCTCCCGGCGGGAGACGAGCGAGGGGATCACCGCCCCCTGCGCGGGTGGGAAGAACTGGCCGACGGCGCCGAAGAGAAAAGTCACCCCGTAGTAGGAGCCAAGCACGGCGGGCACCGGCCAGCCCGCTTGAATAAACAGGAAGAGCACCACGGCTACCGCGCGCGCCGCATTGACGACCGCCATCACCAACCGGCGGTTCATGCGATCGGCCACGACCCCGGCCAAGGGGCCGAAAATGACCGAGGGGAGGGAAAACGCCAGGATCACGAGGCTGATGACGGTGTTGGCCTGGGCTATCTGGTTGGTGTCAACGATGTCGCGAATTTGCAGCAGCAGGGCAAAATTCACGGTGTTGTTCGCGGTGTGCGAGATAGCCTGGGCGAGCCAGAGTCGCAGGAACGGCCCGTTGCGGAGGACGGCGCGAAACGACCCTTCCGCGGACGGCCGCACCACGACCGATTCGCGCCCGGACGGCACGCCCGCCGCTGCCGGGCCGGGCTCCGCCGGACCAGTCGCCCGCGCCTCGCCACTCATGCCGATCCCCTGTCTACGCTCGCTCGGCGAAATCCGGCCCCACGTCAGGCACCGAGGACTCCGGCGGCGCTGCCTCATTGACGTCAAGCGGCGGCTCGGCCCGCGAGAGGAACGTCTTCAACCGCCGTTCGAGGGTTCGCCGGGGCAGCAGCACTTTGCGTTGACAAGTGGAGCAACGAAGCCCGATATCCGCCCCAAGGCGGACCACGGTCCAATCGTAGCCGCCACAGGGGTGCGGCTTCCGCAGCCGCACCACGTCATCGAGCGTAAAGTGCGTCGGAATTGTCAACGCTGGTTTGTGTGGTCTCATCGCCACGCTGTCCACCTGGCGAGGTGTCGCCTACATGAGTCCGGGGATCTTCATGCCGCCGGTCAGCGCCCCCATTTTGTCTTCCGCCGTCGCCGCCGCCCGCGTCATGGCATCCTGCGCCGCCGCCGTGATCAGGTCTTCCAACATCTCGACATCGTCGGGATCGACCGCGCTGGGATCAATCTTGATGCCATGGAACTCGCGAGCGCCGGTCACCTGGACCCTGACCACGCCGCCTCCCGAAGTCCCTTCGACGATGGTCTCCGTCAGCTCTCGCTGGATCTTCTCCATCCGGGTCTGCATTTGCTGAATCATCTTCATGTTTACGGACATGCGATTGCTCCCGTGTAAACAGCTCATCGGCGACAAACGCCTGACGCGGAGTATACCAACGGTTTGCGGCCGAACCCGTTGTCCACCATCCCCTATGTGACGGCCGCTTCCCGCGAGGTCCAGATCGCGACTCGTTCCAGCATCTCGCGAGCGCTCTGCTGAGCCGCGGCCGTGACCGGCAGCCCATCAAGCATAGCCGCCAACTCATCGAGGCGCGCTTCGTCAACGATCGGGGCAATCCGGGACACAACCCGGCCCGCTTGCTCGGTTTTCGCAATGCGAAAATGGCTATCCGCGAAGGCCGCGATCTGCGGCAAATGGGTAATGACGACGACTTGATGATCCATCGCCAGATGCCATAGCTTTTCGCCAACGACCTGGCCGGACCGCCCGCCAACCCCGACATCCACCTCGTCGAAGATCAGGGTGGGTGTGGCGTCCGCCCGGGACAGGATCGACTTTAGAGCCAACATCAGTCTCGCGGTCTCACCGCCGGAGGCAATGCGGCTAAGCGGCTTCAGCGCTTCGCCCGCGTTCGGCGCGATCATGAACCCAACCCGGTCGATGCCGGTGGCGTCAACGGCGTACGTATCGGTGCCGGCGCCGTTCAGCGCCGCCGGAACGCCGTTCTCCGTTTTTTGCTGCAGGATCTCCACGCGAAAAACGGCGCGCCCCATGTTCAGCTCAGCCATTGCCGTCTCGACTTCGCTTGCCAGGGTCTCGCTCGCGGTCCGTCGCGCCCGCGACAGTCGCCCGGCCAGCTCGCCAATGGTTTCGCGGAGTTGGTTTGCTCGCGGCTGGAGGGTTTCGAGGTCGGCGCCGTCCCCGGTGAGCGCCTCCAGCTCGGCCGCGGCCCTGTCCCCAAACTCAATCACCTCGGCCAGCGAGGCGCCATACTTCCGCTTGAGCCCCCGCAGATCGTCGAGTCGCTCCTCCAAGGCTGCCAGGCGGCCCGGGTCGGCCTCGATCCGATCGCGATAGGCGCGGGTCTCCGCCGTTATGTCTTCCACCAGGAAGACAATTTCGGTGAGTCGGGTCGCCAGTTCCTGCATCGCGTTGTCGATGGTGGCGACCTCGGTCAGCATCGCCCCCGCTTGCCGCAGTCCCTCCAGGGCCGAGATCGCGCCTGGATCGAGAACGTCGTCGCCCGCGAGGAGAGAATGAACCGCGGCGGATTCGGTCGCCAGCCGCTCGGCATTCAGGAGGACGACACGTTCTGCCAAGAGCGATTCTTCTTCACCCGGTTGCACGTTCGCGCCGGCGATCTCCTCGACCTGGAACCGCAACAGATCAATCTGGCGCGCGCGCTCCCGTTCACCCCCGGCAATGTCGTCAATCCGCGCCTGCAGCGTTCGCAACTCATCGACCAGCCGGGCTAGCTCCTGGCGCTCTGCCAGCACGCCGGCGTAGCGATCAAGGAGATCCAACTGCGCGTGCGGTCGAAGCAATGACAGGTGATCGCTCTGACCATGTACGTCGACCAGCCGAGAACCGATCCGGCTGAGCAGGCCCACGGTGGCGGTGCGACCGTTGACCCTGACCACGGAGCGGCCATTCGCATGGACTTCACGACTGAGGACGAGGATCTCATCATCGGCCTCGATCCCGAATTCATCGAGCATGGCGACGAGCGCCGCCTCCGGCCCCACGGACGTCATGTCAAAGCTGGCCTCGACCCAGGCCGAAGTGGCGCCGGTACGCACCACGTCGACGCCGATCCGGTCGCCCAGCACCGCCCCCACGGCGTCAATCAGGATCGACTTCCCAGCGCCGGTCTCGCCAGTCAGCGCATTCAGACCGGGCCCAAACTCGATCCGCAGTTCATCGATGATGGCAAAATCACGGATCGCGAGCTCAGTCAGCATGGGCGGTTCTACCATTCAACCCATTCCTGGCAGTCGGCGACCGGGTGCCAGACGCCAGGTTCAACGCACTGCCATCGGCGGCCGCAACCGAAACGGACTTCGCCGGCAAGGCGAGCGCCGGCGTTGCCAGATCGCTATTCTAACGGACCCGCCGTGAACGACGACGTCCGGACCTCGCCTGGTTGACCAGCCGCCAACGAAACGAGCCGCCGAGGAGAAGCGTTACCATACTTACCGCCACATGCTCCAAAGCCTGACCCGAGATAGCCGTGGCCAAGATGTTGCTGAGTCCAACTATTATCGCGCGTCAGAAAGGACGGGATCACCGATGAGACGTCCTCAGAGGCAGCGGATGAACCGGCGTGCCATGCTCATGGCATCGATGCTGGCCGGTATCGCGCCGGTCTTCAACCTCGCCAGCGTTTCCGTCATTGCGCAGGAGGCGTCCGTAGACGATCTCAACGTCTCGACCGCTGGCTGGACCACCGATTTCAGCCAGCATTCAGTCCCCCTCTCCGAGATCCGGTCCGGCGGTCCCCCGCGCGACGGTATTCCGCCGATCGACAATCCTCGGTACGTCTCACTGGCGGAGGCCGATGCGTGGCTGGCGCCAACCGAGCCGGTGATCGCGGTCACGATTGAGCGGCCCGACGGGTCGATCGCGGCCCGTGCCTATCCACTTCAGATCTTGGTCTGGCACGAGATTGTCAATGATACGCTTGGCGACACCCCGGTCGCCGTTACCTTCTGTCCGCTCTGCTATTCCGCCGTCGCCTACGATCGACGCCTCGAACCGGGCGGCACCGTGTACGATTTTGGCACCACTGGCAACCTGCGTCATAGTGATCTCATCATGTGGGACCGCCAAACCGAATCTTGGTGGCAGCAATTCAGTGGCGATGCCATCGTCGGTGAGCTAACTGGAGCTCATCTCACGTTTCTGCCGGCCCAGATCATCGGCTGGTCCGCGTTTCAGGCCGCGTACCCTCAAGGCGACGTCCTGTCTCGCGAGACGGGATTCAACCGCTCCTATGGAACGAACCCGTATCCTGGGTACGATGACGTCAATAGCCGCCCATTTCTCTTCGACGGAGCAACCGACGAGCGATTGCTGCCAATGGAGCGGGTCGTCGGCGTCGTCATCGGCACCCAAGGAGTCGCCTACCCCGTTCCCGCGCTGCGGGAGATGCGCCTGATCGAAGATGACATTGGTGAGACGGCCATCGTCATCTTCTGGGAGCCGGGCGCTAGTTCAGCGGTCGATTCGAGCCAGCTCGCCGACAGCCGCGACATTGGCCAGGTTGGAGTCTACGCCCGCGACCTCGGCGATCTCGAGCTGACGTTCAGCCTTGATCCTGACGATCGTTTTGTCGATGCCGAGACCGGCTCACGCTGGGACATCACCGGGACAGCGTCCGATGGCCAGATGTCCGGAGTACGGTTAACCCCCATCCCCCACACGCTCGTCTTCTGGTTCGCCTGGGCGGCATTCCAGCCGCAAGGACGTCTGTGGGAGCCGGCATCGTGACCGGCACTGACGAACGACGCCGTAACCTATTTTGCGGCTTGAATGATCGACCGCGCCGAAAGATCGCAATGCCTGCCGAGGACCCTGTCCGAGCGGAATCGCGAGCGTCTATAGAGGAGGAATGTGAAACATGATTCGACGATTCGCTGGTCTTCTCGCGCTCGCGGTCGCCGCCTGCGTACTGGCGACGACGAGCCTGCCGGCCGCCACTCAGGAGGCTGGGACAGAAGATTGTGCCAGCGCGTTGTGGCTTGACCCAAGGTCCCCGAATCCGACAGCGGACACCGCGCCCGCGTTGGACCTAGCTGTCGCTCCCGCCTGGATGTCGATCGATCTCGTCGACGCCTGCACTGGTGACGAATTCACGATTGCCGACTTCGCCGGGAAGACCATCTACATCGAGGGCATGGCGACCTGGTGTCCCCCCTGCCGCGATCAACTGGTTCGGTTGACCGACGCCTTCAACCAGATTCCCGAACTGGAACGCGAGGAGATCGTCATCGTTGCCCTCAGCAGCGAGGTCGATTTGCCACCCGAGGCCCTGGCCGACTATGCCGCGGCCAACGGCTTCCCGTTCGTGTTCGCCGTCATGCCGATCGACATGCTACAGGCGATGGCCGACGACCTCGGACAGGAAATCGCCGTGCCACCGGCCACGCCCCACCTGATCGTGGCGCCGGACGGTACAATCGGCGACATTCAAACCGGAAGCAGCTCACCGGAAGAGTTGCTTACCCTTTTCGCCGAGACTCGTGACGCGAGCGCGCCATGAGCGTCTATCTGGGCGCGTTCTTGCTTGGCAACACGGCCATCCTCGGGAACGTCTGCGTTCTCCCGCTCTATCCGGGACTGATCGCGTTCCTTGCCGGCAACATGCAGCAGCGTCGCGCCCGTCTCGGCGGCGTCCTGCTTGGCGGCTTCGTCTTGGCCGGCGTGCTGGTGACGATGATCGCGATTGGGTTCATCCTATTCGCCCTCGGCCAGTCGTTCAGCGGCATTCTTCCCTGGCTCCTGCCGATAACCTATGGCATCGTCGTCGCCCTTGGCGTCGCCATGCTCCTGGGCAAGAACCCGGTGGCGCGGCTGGCGGCCACGCGAACGCCGATGCTCTCAAACCCGTATGCCGGATCGTTCGTGTACGGTGGTCTCCTCGCCCCCATGACCCTGCCCTGCACCGGCCCCGTCATCATCGGCGCCTTTGTGCTCGGGACCGGCAGCGCGGCCGCGCTGAGCGAGAGCTTGCTCTACTTTCTCGCCTTTGGCTTCGGCTTCGGTTGGCCGCTCCTCGTGCTGCCGTTGCTCGCCGCGCCAGCCCAACGCGGGATCACCCGTTGGCTGGCCGGCGGCTCACGGGCCCTCGGCCGCTTCGCCGGGGCGCTGCTCCTTGGCATCGCCGCCTTCGGCATTTGGGTAGATGTACTGCCCAATATGGGGCGGTAACTCCTCATGACCGGACGGTCGTCCCGGGATCAGCCGCATCCAAACAGTGAGTGACCGCCGCCGTGACCTACCCGCTCCGCCAATCTCAGAATCAATGTCAAAAAAGTATTGACAACCGAGCGCCTCGGTGCTACTATACAAATGTCCCGAGCGATGGGAGTCACCCGAAGAATCTCGCAAGAGAGGACGCGGATGCCGAACGTCGGTCGGGACACTTTTTGTCCTCATTTCGCGTTGCGCCCGCTCCCAATTCGCCAATAGAACACGTCAAGACGGGGGAGGCTCCACATCGAGCCTCCCCTGTTGCCATCGTCCGCGTCCGTTCAGTCAGCCGCGCTCCAGAGCCGGCGCGCCAGAGCCTCGGGCCGGATCGGGATCTCCGTCACCCGGAGACCGGTCAGGTCACGAATCGCGTTGCCAATCGCGGCCGGGCCTGGGATCGCGCACGGTTCCCCGATCCCCTTCGAGCCGTAGGCTCCATGCTCGGACGGGACCTCGACCTGAATGGTCTCGATCGGTGGGATCATCCCCGCTTTCGGCAGGACGTAATCCATCAGCGTGGCGGTCAACAATTGTCCATCCGCGTCATACGACATCCCTTCGTAGAGCGCCCAGCCAATCCCCTGCGCCACCCCGCCATGGATCTGCGCATCGACCGACGCCGGGTTGATCGCGAAACCAACGTCCTGGGCCGCGACATACCGCATCACCCGCGCCTCGCCGGTCAAGTCGTCGACCTCGACTTCGGCCAGATGCACCGCGAATCCCGGCGCGCCCTCGGTAATCGCGGAGGCGCCGGTGCCATAGACCGGTTCATGACTGGCAGCCACGGACATGCTGAGCGCCGCGATCTCCTTCAAGCTCACGGTCGCGTTCGGCACGCCCTTGACGCGCACCACGCCGTCGACAATCTCAAGGTCCTCGGCCGCCGCCTCCAAATGTTGCGAGGCGATATCGAGGATCTGCCGCCGGGCCTCGGCCGCCGCCTTCTGCACCGCCGGCCCGACCGTGTAGGTAATCTTCGAGCCGCCGGTGCCGCCCGCGTATGGCGCCGCGCTGGTGGACGCCGTCGTCACCTGGACTTCGGATGCTTCCATGCCGAACGCCTCACCCGCGATTTGGGCGAACGTGGTGTTGGTGCCGGACAGATCGACCGAGCCGAGGACGACGGTGATTCGGCCGTCAGCGTCGAGGCGGCAGACCGCGGTCGCGGGCTCAACGCCGCCGGGCCAGCCGCCGACCGCGATGCCCACCCCCCGTCCCGCCGCCAGTGACTGACGCCGCTCCCGCCACGCCGGATGGGCGCGCACCGCCTCCAGAGTCTCCTTGAGGCCGATTCGTGGCCATTCGTTGCCGTTGGGCCGGGGATCGCCTTCGACCACGCAGTTCGTCAGCCGGATCTCCAGCGGGTCCAGGTCAAGTTTACGGGCTAGCTCGTCAACCGCCGACTCGATCGCGAAGGTTGCCTGCTGGGCGCCGGGGGCCCGGTAGGCGCCGGCCCCGGGCTTGTTCGTCAAGACCTCGAAGCCGCGAATTTCCATGTTCGGGAACCGGTAGTATCCACCGTGGAGGATTGCCGCGATTTGCAACGGCGATGCATTTCCCGACCCGGTGTCGAAAATCAGCCGGGATTGAAGCGCGGTAAAGGTGCCGTCCCGTTTCGCCCCGAGCTTGACCTCGATCCGGCAGTCCGGCGCCGGGTTGCCGGAGAGGAAATCCTCCATCCGGCTGAATTGCAATAGTACCGGGCGGCCGACCGCGACCGCGGCGGCGGCGACCATCGGCTCGATCAAGACGAACTTCCCGCCGAATCCGCCCCCGACCGGCATCGGCACGACGTTGACCTCTTGCAATGGGAGACCAACGGCTTCCGCTACCCGCGTCCGGCAGTAGAACGCGGCCTGGGTGCTGGTATAGACCGTCAGATTGCCCAAGGGCTCGACCGTCACCAGGCAGGCTTGCGGCTCAATGTAACCTTGATGAACGGTGAGTGACTCAATCGCCAGCTCGACCACGGCGTCAGCCTCGGCGAAGCCTCGCGTCACGTCGCCGCGGTGGAATTGCACCGAGTTCGAGACGTTATGTGGCAATGGCTCCTCGTCTTCCTCCAAGGCGCTGGCCGCGTCCGCGTTGTGCATGGCGGCTTCTTCCGCGCTCACTTCGGCCGCGGTCTCCCGCGTTTGCGGCGATTCGTGCGACATGCCTTGATCGAGCGTCACGACGGGATCGAGCGGCTCGTAGTCGATCTCCACGGCGGCGGCGCCGTCCTCGGCGGCGGCATCGCTCTCCGCCAGTACCAAGGCGATGAACTGCCCAGCGTGCAGGGCCTCGCCACGCGCCATCGGCAGTTTGATTTGGGTCGCGCCGGCCGGCTCGTGCAAGGGCAGATCGTCGACCGTGAGGACCGCGACGACACCCGGCAGCGCCAGCGCCGCCACTTTGTTGACCCCTAGGATTCGGGCGTGGGCATACTCGCTGCCAACGGGTCGAGCGTAGAGCAAACCGGGGATCTTTAGGTCAGCGGTGAATCGTTCCTGGCCGGTGAGCCGGGGCGGGGCGTCGATTCGCTTCGCCGGCCGTCCCACCGCAACGTGTGCAACCATCCGAGTCATTCCCTTCCGTGCGCCGTTCGTGCCGGCAAGACGCCGCCGGCCGCCGATTCGCTGTTTGCCGACCAAGCACGTCACGCGCCCTCGTCGGCGGCGGCCAAGACCTCGGCCGGACCCCATTCCCGCACGTTCAGGGCCTGGACCGTCATCTCGTCGAGATAACCGAAATACGCCAGCGCCTCGACGATCTCGGCCGCGTTCGCGGCTTCCCACAGGGAGAAGATGCGGTCATCATGCACATCCGGGGTCCAAGTCTTGATCCAACGCGGCCGAACCCCGGCCACCGTCGATGCCCGCGCCAGATCGACCAACCGCGTCGGCCTCCGGACGACGTTGTCGTCGGCGGCGTTCGGCGTATGGATCACGAGATAGAGTGCCATATCTCTTCCGCTTCCGCGCCGGTTTTTCGCCCACGGCCAGGGCCCGTCCTTCGGGGGTCTCGCTTCGTTTGACCTGTCTGCTCCCACGAGGAGCGGGCTGCCAGTATCACCGTAGATCCAGCGCCCGCGGTTCGGCCCTCGATGGCTCGCGGGTCGATTACGGCGAACCGCCGGTTGTTGGCCACCGCAGCACCATTGATTCCAGCGCCAACCGCGGCCGCACGTTGCCTTCCAAATCAGCCATGCACCGCTGCACGGCACGGATCGAGCTCGTGATCGCGCCGAGCGTCCACCACTCGGCAAGCACCGCCAGGCGGTGGAGTGCCGATCGTTGAATCACCAGGTCCGGTAGCCGCGCGAGGAGGAGCATGACGTCGCGCCACACGGTCAAGAGCGCCCCGAGATCGCCAAGCACATCACTCCGGCGCTTCGTGAACGAGTCACCCAGCTTCACCGCGGTCACCAGGCGATCATAGGTCGTCCCTTCGATCCAAGCCAGGGCCCGGTCGGTTGCCGCCCGCCGCGCCGCGATCAAAGCGTGGTCTCGAGCTGCCCGCAGCGCCCAGCCCGGCCGCCCCGACGACAAAGCGGCAACCTCGTGCGCCTGAACGGCGTCGATTCCGGTCGCTACCAACGCCTCGGCAATGACCGGCGCCGGGACCGGGCGGACGTTGATGACCTGGCAGCGCGAGCGGATCGTCGGCAAGAGGACGCCAGCGTCGTCGGCCAAGAGCATGAGCAGCACCGATGGCGGCGGTTCTTCGAGGGTCTTGAGCAGCGCCTCCTGGGCCACGGTCTGCATCGTTTCCGCGTCGTCCACGATCATCATCCGACGCCCGGCCTCCATCGGCTTCAGTGCCGCATCGGCCGCCAGTCGCCGAATTGAATCGATGGTCAACGACGTCTGTTGGCTGGATCGACTGGATCCGAGTTTCGCCTGGAGCTCCAGGTCCAACCGCTGCACGTCGGGATGGACCCCGCGCTCGATCTTCCGGCAGGCCAGGCAGGTGCCACAGGGCACCGTCGGATCGGTCCGGATCGCCGCCTGACAGGAGAGTGCCCGGGCAAAGCAGCGAGCCAGGGTCGCCTTGCCCACCCCGGACGGTCCCGCGAAGAGGTAGGCGTGGGACACGCGGTCCCCCTGGATCGAGCGCCGCAACGAGCTCACGATGTCCCCATGCCCAATCACCGGCCAACCTGGCGCGGGCTGATCGTTGGAGCCGGCGGCAACGATGGCGGAGGGATCAGGCACGGTCACGCTGCACCGCGCGCCGTTTGACCGGACGCCGTTTGAGCTCCGGCTTCATGTCTTCGAGCTCGATCGCGTTGGCGATCAGAAGCTCGACCAGCGCCTGGCGATCAGCCGGCCGAAGATCGCGATCCTCTGGTAGGGCGCGGACGAACTCGGAGACACCGTCGCCGTTCATCACGGGAAAATCGGGCTCTTCGACATCGAGCACGGCCGCCGGATTCAGGAAGGCGATGCCGGCATCGGTCTCCGCCTCGAGCTGGGCCTGGCTCAGCAGCCCGTCAAGGGCGGTCAAGTCGGCCCGAGCATCGGCCGAGGGGTTGCCGAGCTGAGGACCGCCCATTCCAAAGAACCTCCCAATGCCAGCCCCTTCGCGGCGCCAGCGGCCGTTTTGGTAGTCGATCGTACCCGCCAGCTCGCGAACCGTGAGCACTTCGACGCCACCCGGATGCAGCAACAAATGTTCAATCACTCGTTTGCCGGTGTTGGCATAGTGAATGAGCGTGTATTTGTCTCCGAGCGACGCGAGGCGGGAGTCCAAGATCTGATCGTTGCGGGGATTCCGGCTCCATTTGGCGATTTGTTGCATCCCAAAGTGAAACGCCAGCGTACCGGCCAGCAATGGCACGTAGGCCAGGAGCACCCCGTCCGGCCCAGTGGTTGTCGCCAGCCAGAAGGCGGAGCCGAGCAAGGCGAACCCGATCAGCGCGCTCCAACGCCCGATTCGCCGCTTCTTCTTGACGTAGCCAATGTCACGGATAATTCGCATGCGAGTTCACCACCATGAAGAGGGAAGCCGGGGCCATGCTGGTCCAACCATGGAGTGCCCGCAACCGGTCCGTTCGAGTTCCACTGGCGAGTGTAGCATAGGGGTTCAGCCCGACCCGACTAGAGCATCGGCGGCACACCAATCCACCATTCCAAGGCGTACCGGACCCCGGCCAGCGTTCCCATCGCCACCAAGGCAAGCACCAAGGAAGCGGCCAGCGGCGCCTGCATCTCCGCGAAGGATCGATAGGCGTGGTCCCGGCGTCGACTCATCGTCAGTAGGGCGAAGGCCATCGCCACGAAGACGGCGACGGCGGCCGCGACCAGCCACAACGAGACCGGAATGAAGAGGACGCCCATTCCGGAGAGCACCGCCGCCGCCAGCGGAACCTGCAGCAGAACCAGCAGCCCGACTTCCGGCAACCCGCGCACGGTCGCCACCGTCCAGTCTCCATTGCGCCAAACGGTATTCGCCAGGAGATAGCAGAGCAAGGTGGCGAGGGCGATCCCGGTCAGCAAGCCAGTCGCCAGCCGCACCCGGTTATCCGGTTCATACAGGTACCAGAGGCCAAAATCTCGCAGCGTGGAATTTGAGCCGTCGATGGCGAGCACCCCCACGAATGTCGCCAGGACGATAATGACCGGACGCGAGAGGTCGCCCCAGGCCCGCAACCTCCCGTTGGCGGCGAGATAGCAGAAGGCGACCAAGAACCCACCGTAGATTCCGGTCATCCGGGCATCAAACGGGAGCGCCTGCCCGCCAAGGAGGAAGGAGTGGCTGAATCGTTGGGCGCAAAGCCCGTGCAAGAGGGCGTAGACCTTTTGCCCGAACGGCCATGGCGCCAGGAGGAACGACGTCGAAAGAGCCACGCCGACCACGACGGCGACATGGGCTCCGATCCAGGCCCATAGCAGGCGCGGGTTCGACCACCGGGATGGCGCGAGATTCGCGGTTGGTCGCTTAACGAGTTGCACGGACGACCCTTTATCGTGGACGAGCACCAACCGTGAAGGCTACCATGACCTAGCCATGAGCCGCGCGCCGGATCACCGCGTCGCCGGCGCGGAAGCGCTCATCAGTCGCGGAACCGGCAGCGGTCGAGTTTGAGCTTGCCGGACGACATGATTCTGACGACATGGAGGCCACCCGGATTGCCACTCTTGCGCGATCGCCTACAGGAAACCATCGCCAACAGCGTGATTCAAGAAGAGGGGATCGCCCCCCGGCTCCGAATCAGCGAGGCGTTTCCGCCGCGGGCGGCGCTGGCCCGCGGCCGCGGCGCGATCGGGATGACCGCGTTCGCCTTAGCCGCCTTCATCGCGTTGTTCACGGTTGTCCGGGCCCAGCGCAGCACCAGGGCGGATTTGGCGGTGACGATCGCCCTCCAGCGTCGCCGCCAGCCGTGGTTCCGGAAGGCCATGCAGCTGGTGTCATGGCCCGGTTTTCCGCCCCAAAGCCGGATCATTCCGCCGGTGCTGGCCGGACTCTGGTTCGCGCTCGGTTTCCGCATTGAAGCGATCTTCCAGCTCTTGGCCTGGGGCACCGGGTTTGTCTCGTTCGTCGTCAAATGGATCATGCGGCGACCGCGGCCCGAGCATCCCGAAATCGCGATCGCGGTGGCCCGGATCGGCGGCACCTCATTCCCGAGCGGACATGTGCTCAACTACCTGGGCGTGTACGGGTTTCTCGCCTTCTTGCTCGAGACCCTGGTCCGCCCGGCGGCGCTGCGCAAGGCGAGCGTCGGCGCCTTGGTCACGCTACTGGCGACCGTCGGCCCCAGCCGGATCTATCTTGGCCACCACTGGTTGACCGATGTGTCCGCATCCTACCTGCTCGGCACGTCGTATTTGCTCGGCCTGACGGCCCTCTACCGTCGGGTCAAGGTCTGGCAATATCTCCGACGACATCGGTTTTCGAGCCAGACGCCCGGGATGACCGTCGAGTGAACTAAATGGCACCGCGATGAACGGAACCCAGCGGGTGTCGTCAACGGCTACCGGATGTCGATGACCTCGCGAAAGAAGACTCCTTTTGGCTCCGTGCGGCCACACTTCTCACGGACCCTAACGATCTCGCGGGACGCAGCGCTTCGCTTGCAGCGGGAATTCTTGCAGCAGTGAAGAAACATCTTCTCAATCGAATAGCAAGGTTCCTTAGAGTCACGGGCGACGATTTTAAGCTCTTCGCCGATCACGGCTTTGAAACGGATGGCCTTGACGTCCCGCCCACCAATTCCAATCACTCCGTCCTCATCATCGAGGAGGTCCTCTCGCTCGCCATTCTGGCGGATCAAGGTGATTTTCATGTCATCGTCGTAGTTAAAGTTTTCCCGCGGGTTGCGCTTACTGCCGGAAATCGAGAAGTGCCGGCAATTGGCCGGCAGCCGACCCTGAGCCTCAACTTGGGCCCGGCCGGTGGCCACCGTCGTCACGCTCAGCAGGCCGACGCCAAGAGCCATCGAACGCCGGGACGCTCGTTGCCCGAGCGTCTTCGTGATCTGATCAAATGTTGCCCCGTCCATGTTCCCCGCCTCCTCCCATGAAATCACCGAATCCCGCAAGGCTTCGCTAGCCTCGTGGTAGGGCGAACCGCCTCACGTACATTAGTCTATCAGCTCGGTTTCACGGCCCGAACTTGGGGCCATCCTCCGTACTGAATCATCGTCGGTGCGGCATTCGGCCGCATGTTCCTTCATAGCTAGAACGATGGGGCGGAGGCAGACGTTTCGATGCCCGTTCCTGATTCCCGCTCCCGGCCGGACCGGCGGTGTTGATCGCTACCCATTCGGCGTGCTAGGCTCGCCTTGGCAAGAAGATTGAGACCGGCTTCGATGGTGACCATGCCGCCGGCCAGTGCCGCCCAGCGCGTCCGAAATGATTGAGGTGGTACCGCGGGATCGCCCGCCCTCTGCATCGGAGGGTGGGCGTTGTTCATGGATGGTCTGACGAGCATCGTCGCGACAAGGGGAGATCGTGGTCACATTCGCTGAAGTTCCCACCAGGGTCGATTTTCCCGCGTTGGAGCGCGAGACGCTCGCCTGGTGGCAGCGCGACGACATCATCGGCCAATACCTGCGGCGCAACAGCGGTTCCGACCGCCGGTACTCATTCATCGACGGCCCAATCACGGCGAACAATCCCATGGGCGTTCACCACGCTTGGGGACGCACCTACAAGGACCTGTTCCAACGGTATCACGCCATGCTGGGTGAGGATCAGCGCTTTCAGAACGGTTTCGATTGCCAGGGGCTGTGGGTCGAAGTCGAGGTCGAGAAGGAGCTAGGGCTCAAGAGCAAGCGCGACATCGAAGCATATGGGATGGCCGAGTTCGTGGAGCGCTGCAAGCAGCGGGTGCTGACCTTCGCCGGCCGCATCACCGAGCAGTCGATCCGGCTCGGCTACTGGATGGATTGGGACAACTCGTACTTCACGATGTCGGACGAGAACAACTACACCATCTGGCACTTTCTCAAGACGTGTCACGACCGGGGCTGGATCTACAAAGGGCACGACGTGATGCCCTGGTGCCCGCGCTGCGGCACCGGCATTTCCGAGCACGAGATTGTCACCGAGGGGTATCAAGAGCGGACCCATCTCTCGGTTTTCGTCCGTTTCCCGTTGCTAGATGAAGAGAACGCCAGCCTCTTGGTCTGGACGACGACGCCTTGGACCCTCGCCGCCAACGTGGCCGCCGCCGTGCATCCCGAGCTGACCTATATCAAGGTTGAACAGGACGGGCAGACCTCCTACCTAGCCAAGGAAGCCGCCAAGACCGCGCTCCGGGGGGAGTATCACGTTCTTGCTGAGCTAACCGGCGCCGACCTGATCGGCCGCGCCTACCGTGGACCCTTTGATGAGCTACCGGCCGCCAACGACGTGGCGCACTCGGTTATCCCCTGGGACGAGGTCGATGCCGCCGAGGGCACCGGCATCGTCCATATCGCGCCGGGCTGCGGCAAAGAGGACTTCGCCCTGTCAAAGGAGTTTGGGCTGCCGGTGATCGCCCCCATCAACGAGTTCGGGGTCTACGTCGATGACTTTGGCTTCCTCTCCGGTTCCTATGTCCACGAGGTCGCGACTCCCATCGTGGAGTCGCTGCGCGACAAGGGCATCCTCTATCGGGCCGAGCAGTTCCGGCACCGCTACCCGGTCTGCTGGCGGTGCGGCACCGATCTCGTCTTTCGGTTGGTGGACGAGTGGTTTATCGCCATGGACGAGCTGCGCCAGCCAATGATGGACGTCACCCGCCAGATCGACTGGTATCCCGGCTTTGGGATGGATCGTGAGCTCGACTGGCTGGCCCACATGGACGACTGGATGATCTCGAAGAAGCGGTACTGGGGACTCGCCCTGCCCATCTACGAGTGCCACGCCTGTGGCGGCTTCGAGGTGATCGGCGGCGAGGAAGAGTTGCACGCGCGGGCGGTCGCGGGCTGGGATGAGTTCGCCGGTCATACGCCCCACCGACCCTGGATTGATGCCGTCAAGATCGCCTGCGCGAGCTGTGGCGAGGTCGTGTCTCGCATCGCCGACGTCGGCAACCCCTGGCTCGATGCCGGCATCGTCCCCTTCTCGACCCTTCACTACCGGCATGATCGCGCCTACTGGAAAACCTGGTTTCCGGCGGACCTGATCACCGAGAGCTTCCCCGGCCAGTTCCGGAACTGGTTCTACTCCGTCATCGCCCAGGGCACCGCGCTCGTCAACCAGCCTCCGTTCAAAGCCGTGTTCTCGTACGCGCTGATGCGTGACGAGAAGGGCGACGAGATGCACAAGAGCAAGGGGAACGCGATCTGGTTCGATGACGCGGCGGAGGAGTACGGCGTTGACGTCATGCGGTGGCTCTTCGCCACCACGAACCCTGACGTGAATATGAACTTCGGCACCGCCATCGCCGACGAGGTCCGGCGCCGGTTCATCTTGCCGCTCTGGAATTCCTACTCGTTTTTCACCACCTACGCCCGGCTCGATGGATTCGATCCGACGGATGGGCGGCACGAGGTCCCGCTGGCCGAACGGTCGTTGCTCGACCGCTGGATCATCTCGGAGCTGCACCGGCTCACCGAGACCGTGCGAACGGCGCTCGACCGCTACGCGCCGGATACCGCCTCCCGGGCGATCGAGCGATTCACCATCGAAGAGCTGTCCAATTGGTACATCCGGCGCAACCGCCGCCGATTCTGGAAGAGCGAGAGCGATCGCGACAAGGCGGCCGCGTACCAAACCTTGTATGAATGCTTGACCACGCTTTCCCGGCTGCTGGCCCCGTTCGTCCCCTTCCTGGCGGACGCGATGTATCAAAACCTGGTGCGCTCGGTCCGTCCGGACGCCCCCGTTTCGGTCCATCTGACCGATTTTCCAGTCGCCGATGAGCGCATGATCGACCGCCAACTCTCGACCGACATGGCGGCGGTGCTCGAAGTCGTCAGCGCCGGCCATGCCGCTCGCCAGGAAGCGGCGGTCAAAGTTCGCCAACCGTTGCCGGCAATCCTGGTCTACACCCGGCAACCGGAGACAATGGACGCCATTCTCCGGCTCAAAGATCAGGTGCTTGACGAGCTCAACGTCAAGGAGCTGGCGCCGTTGACCGACCCCGGGGAGGTTGTCTCCTACGACATTCGGCCGAACTTGCGTCTCTTGGGGCCGAAGTACGGGAAACGCTTAGGCGCGATTCGCGCCGCGCTGGCGACGGAGGACGCGGCCACGGTAGCCCGCCGGGTCGAGGCCGGGACCGCGGTCGCGCTCAATCTCCCGGATGGAGATTCCGTTGCCCTGGAGCCCAGCGAGATTCTGGTTGACCTGACGAAGCGGGCCGGCTACGCGGCAGCGCGGAGCGCGACCATGACCGTCGTCCTCGACACGGCGCTCTCGCCTGAATTGCTCAACGAGGGACTGGCTCGCGACTTCATCCGGGGCATTCAAGACGCCCGGAAGCGGGCCGGCTACCGGATCGAAGAGTCGATCGTCATCGCCTTTGAGGCCGACCCCGAGGTGGCGCACGCGGTTGACGCCCATCTCTCGTTTATTGCCCACGAGACCCTCGCCGCTCGCATCGATCGCCACGAATCGGTCGGCGCCTCCGATGCGCTCGAACCTGACGTGGACGAGCGCGGAGCCCACCAGGATGCGAACGGCACCTACCGCGAGCACATCGAAGTCGGCCAGCATCACGTCGCCATCGCCCTGAAACGGAGCCACGACGCCCGCACGGAGCAACATGACGAACCAGAGTAGCGAAACGGATCAGGCAACGAAAACCGCCGCGGTTGGTCTCCTAGACTACCTCCGCCGCCACGAGTGTGTGGCTGAGATCGTGTCACCCGGCGTTCCCATGTCGACCGTGCCGCTCGCCGCCGCCGCTATCAGCGTCGAACCCGAGCAAATCCTGAAATCACTGCTCTTTGTCGACGGTTCGGGCACGGCCGTGCTAGCGATCGCCTCCGGCACGGGGAAGATCAACCGGGCGAGGCTCGCCGCCGCCGCGAACACCGGGTTCCTGAAGCTGGCGGATGCCGAAACGGTCAGGGCCGTGACCGGCTTTCCGGTCGGCGGTGTCGCTCCCGTCGGGCATGCCACTCAAATTCAGGTTGTTATCGACCAGGCGGTGATGGCGCTTTCCAATGCCTACGGTGGTGGTGGCGCCGACGACGTGTTGCTCCGGATCGCGCCGGCAGACATTCTCCGCATGACAAACGGCGTGGTCGCCGGCATCGCCGATCCGGCGGGCCACTAGGAGCCTGGTTCGCCACCCGGTTCGCGGATGCGCCATAATCGGCCGGTTGCCACGCGGACGACGCTGGCATGTGTTCGCGATCAAACGGGGACGGACGGTTACTCATCGTGGCGACAACGCTGGTTATTCTCGGCTTGCCGGCCTCCGGCAAGACCACCGTGTTCAATGCGCTGACCAAGGCGGACGCCGCCACCGGCACCTTCGGCGGGCAGGCCGACGAGCCGAACCTCGCCAACGTCAAGGTGCCGGACGAACGGCTCGATATCCTGACCGAGATGTTCAAGCCGCAACGCCGGGTGCCGGCCGACGTCCAGTATCTCGATGTCGGCGGAATCGCGAAGGGCATCGCGGAAAAGGGGATGGCCGGCGCCCTGCTTGGCCATCTGAGCCAGGCCGACGCCTTGGTCCACGTCGTCCGCGCCTTTGAGGACCCGAATGTGCCGTACGCCGAGGAGACCGTCGATCCGGCCCGCGACATCGAGACCATCAACCTGGAGCTGCTCTTCAGCGATCTCGCCACGGTCGAGCGCCGCCTGGTCCGAATCACATCGCAACTGCCAAAGCTTCATGGGCGCGAACGCGAAGCGACCGAGCGGGAGCAGGTGCTCATGCTGCAACTGAAGGAAGCGCTCGAAGCCGACACGCCCTTGCGAGAGGTGGTCGCCGATCTCGATCCGGATGATGAAAAGGTCCTTCGCGGCTTTGGCTTCTTGACCGCAAAGCCGCTCTTGATCTTGCTCAACCTCGGTGAAGATCAGCTCGGGGCGCCGGCCGAGTCATTGCTTGGCCGCCTCCGGGAGGGATTCCAACGCCCGCGGGTGGCCATCGACGCCCTGGCGGGCAAGATCGAGATGGAAATCAGCCGGCTGGAGCCCGAGGATGCGCTCGTCTTCATGGACGATCTCGGCATCCCTGAATCGAGCCTGGGCCGGACGATTCGCCTCTCGTTCGATTTGCTTGGGCTGATGCCGTTCTTCACCGTCGGTCCCGACGAGTGCCGGGCCTGGACCGTGCCCCGCGGCGTCAGCGCGGTCGACGCGGCCGGCGAAATCCACTCCGACATTCAGCGCGGCTTTATCCGGGCCGAGGTCGTCAGTTACGACGACCTGATCACGACCGGCGGCCTAAGCGAAGCCAAGAAGGCCGGCAAGTTCCGGCGCGAGGGCCGTGACTACCTCTTCCAGGACGGTGACGTCGTCAACTTCCTATTCAACGTTTGATACGGGAATTCAGGATGGCTCACGATCAGCATGTGACGGACGAACTGGATATTAATCCGCGATCGCCCGCCGAGGTGGCCGGTCGCCTGCTGGCCCTCGTTGGGCTCGCCCGGCGCGGCTTCCTGGAGCAACCCCTGGAGATGATCGCCGACGACACGCCCGCGGCCGAGCGCTACGATCTGCTTTCCTGGCTGGACGAAGAGCGCCTAGCCGACTTCCTCACCCCGCCCGAGCGGGCCATCTTGAACGCCCCGATCGGGAGCTTATCGCCCGAGGATACCGCGGCAATCACCTGGGGGATCGAAGGCGCGGCCGTGCTGGCGTGGGCGCTCCAAAGTATCCCGGAGCTCGCGGAGTATGACGAAGTAACCAACGCCGTGACCGTGATCGAGGTCCTGCCGGCCACATGGTCGCGGACCACGGAATTCCGCACCGCCGCCATGCTCCGGGACGAGCCGGACATTGCCCAAGCCCGCGAGCGGGCCGAAGTCTGGCACGACCGGGCCGATCTCTATTGGATGATCCAAGGCGGCTGGGAGGATGAGGACGACGAGCCGCGGGCAATCGTTCGACTGATGGCCGACGAGGCGCACGCGGCCGGGCTGATCGCGGCGCCCATCGCGGGTGACTTCGTTACTCGCGGCGGCGTCTATCACGATCTCGCGCCCGACACCGTTGAGACGCTTGAGCTGATCGCGTTCCACCGTCTGGTCGAATTCAACTGGCTCTGTGGTCTGATCGACCACGATTGACGACCGACCGCGACCATCACCGCGTCGTCCTTGCATAGTTCGATATTCGTCTAATATTATAGACGTCTAATTCGACGTGCGTCGAACGCAACGGATGGGGGTGCATTGTGGATGACGAACGAGTTGACCGTCTCGCCGGGCTGTTTCGCGTGCTGGCCGATCCTACCCGGTTGCGGATTCTCGGCGCCTTGGCCGAGCGGCCGCACTCGGGCCGCGAGCTGAGCGAGCGGCTCGGCCTGACCCCGCCGACGGTCAGCCACCATATGAGCCGACTGCTTGCCGCCGGCATCGTGACATCAACGCCGCGGGCACAATCCCGTAGCTACGCGCTCGATCAGACGGCCCTCAGGGAAGCGGCCACCGTTTCCTCGCCGGTAACGCCCGCTCAAGACCTGGCCGATACCGCCGGCCCACCTGATGCGGCGGAGCGGCAACGAGCGAAGGTGCTCCGCGGCTTCTTTGCCGGCGAGCGGTTGAAGCAGATTCCGGCCCAACGCAAGAAGCGCGTCGTCGTCCTGGAACATCTGCTCACGAGATTTCAACCTGGCGTCGAGTATGACGAACGGGCCGTGAACGACCTGCTGCGGCCGGCGCACGATGATGTGGCCACCCTCCGGCGCGAGTTGGTTGACTACGGCTACCTGGACCGCCAGCGCGGCATCTATCGCGTCGCCACCGCCCTGCCGCCGCGCGGACCCACGGTCACGCAAGAAGTCCGCGGCGACGAGGCCGAGTGGCTCGAGCACCTGATCGCGGGGGCGACCAAGCGAGCCTTCGAGCTCTAGCTGGACATCGATTCAGCAAAGGCGCGCTTGGCGCCGGCGATGAACTCCACGATCTTGACCGGATCCTTCTCGCCCGCGGTCTCAACCCCGCTACTGACATCGACCGCCGCCGGCATCACCGTCCCAATAGCCGCGCCGACGTTCACGGCGGTCAGGCCGCCAGCCAGGCTCACGGGCCAGGATGACGCCAGGTCGCTGGCCAATGACCAATCAGCCCGCGCCCCCGCCCCGCCGGCCGCGTCAGCGACGTACCCGTCGATCAGGAAAAGCAGCGGCGCATTCGCCACGGCCCTGAACCGAGCCAGCAGCGGCTCAATCGCGTCCGCGGGAGTGCCAGGTGGCGGCCGGAACGCCTTGATCACCGGCCGGTTCAGACTCGACAGCATCGCCGGCGGTTCATCGCCATGCAATTGCACGAGGTCTAATCCAGCGAGCCGGATGACCTCATTGATCTCGTCCGGGCCGGCATCGACGAACACCCCCACGGCCAGCACGGAGTCAGTACCAGTCGTGGCCTTGGCGGCGGCGATGGCTTGCCGGGCCGCCTCCGGGGTGATCCGTCGCCGAGCCGGGGCAAAGATGAATCCCAGCAAATCGGCGCCGGCGCCGGCGGCGACGACGGCATGTTCGGGCTGCCGCAAACCGCAGATCTTAACGAGCCCGCTTGCTGGCCCGTTGGCGGTGTTCACGATACGGTCGGCAGTAACGACCGGACGGCCGCCGCCCGATCAGGGGCCAGGATGAGTCCTTCGCCGACCAGGACCGCCGCCATGCCGGCGCGGCCTAGGCGGGCGACATCGGCCGCGGTGAAGACCCCGCTCTCGCCGACGAGGACGGCCCCCGGCGGGGCGTACGGCGCCAGTCGTTCCGTCACGGCGAGGTCCACGGCAAAGGTTCGCAAATCCCGATTGTTGATTCCGATCAGCGACGCCCCGGCCTTGCCGGCCCGCTCCATCTCGGTTTCATCATGGACTTCGACCAGCGCATCCATCCCCTGTGCCTGGGCCATGCCATGCAGCTCCGCCAAGAGCTGGTCCTCCAGCGCCGCGACGATCAACAAGATCGCGTCGGCGCCATATGCTTTCGCTTCAATGATTTGATACGGGTCGAGCATGAAATCCTTGCGGAGCACCGGCGCCGCCGGCGAACGGCGATGCGCCACGAGCGCGGTCTCGCTTAAATCATCGAGGCTTCCCTGGAAGAACGGCTCGTCGGTCAGCACCGACAGCGCCGCCGCACCGCCGTCCAAGAAAGAAGTCGCCACGACGCCTGGCTCGACCACAACCGGAAAAACGCCACGCGACGGTGAAGCGCGTTTGATCTCAGCGATGACCGACACCCCCGGTCCGGTGATCGCGGTCCTGAGGCTGAGCGGTTCTGGTCGCTCACGCGCCAACCGCTCGAGCTCGCTGATCGAGACGCCAGCGGACCTGGTCCGGAGATCGGCCGCGGTCCGGGTCAGAATCTGATCGAGGATCGTTCCGGTGGCGACGGTTCCGGCGATCATGCCGTCACTTCCAGCCTTGGCGCCGCGAGTTGCCGCGAGAGCGCCGCCAACTGTTCGAGCGCGGCCAGCGCCTTCCCGGAATCGATGGCGCTGGCGGCGAGACCGATGCCGTCCGCGAACGACTCGGCCGCGTTCGCGGCATAGATCCCGGCCCCGGCGTTGAGCAGGGTGATCGCTCGCCGCGGGCCCGGTTCACCCCGCAGCACCCGCAAGGTGATCGCCACGTTCTCGCTGACCGAGCCGCCCTTCAGATCCCTCAGCGTGCCGCGCGGCAGGCCGAAATCTTCCGGCGCCACGCGGAACGTCCGGATGTCGCCCGTCCGGGCATCGAGCTCGGTCACCGCCGACGGTCCCGCGATGCCCAGCTCGTCCAGCCCTTCGTCGGCGTGGACCAGGATGGCATGCTGGCTGCCGAGTCGTTGCAGAGCGGACGCCAGCTTCTGAGCGATATCCGGATGCCCCACGCCGACGAGTTGGTGTTGGGCGCCGGCCGGATTGGTGAGCGGGCCGAGGATGTTGAACACGGTTCGGATCCCGATCTCGCGGCGGGCCGGCCCGACGAACCGCATCGCCGGATGAAACGCCGGCGCATACATGAAACCGATGCCAACCTCCTCGACGCACCGGGCGACCGCCTCCGGCGTCAGCTCGATGGCGATGCCGAGTCCCTCCAGCACATCCGCTGAGCCACAGCGGGAGGTCACGGCCCGGTTGCCATGCTTGGCCACCCGAACCCCGGCCCCCGCGATCACGAATGCGGCGGTCGTCGAAATGTTGAAGGTATCGGCCGCGTCGCCGCCCGTGCCGCAGGTATCGACCAGCGGCGGTCCGTCCGCGGCGAGGTCCACTCGAAGCGCATGCCGGCGCATGGCGCGAGCAAAGCCGGCGATCTCGTCAACGGTCTCGCCGCGCATCCGGAGCGCCGTGATGAAGGCTCCGATCTGGGGGCCGGTTGCCAGCCCGGTCATGATCGCGTGCATGGCCGCGGCGGCATCATCGGCGGACAGCTCGCCGCCGTCGACCACGACCCCGATCGCCGCCCGAATATTGAATTCCTCGTTTGGCACTTCCGCCACGCTATCTCCGCTTCTAGCCGTACACCGCGACGGACAGTTCGGGCAACCGGTCCGAGGCCGGGCCACGCCCGAGGAAATTCGCCAGCAGATCGTTCCCGACCGGGGTCAAGATCGATTCCGGATGGAACTGCACACCCTCGATCGGCAGCTCACGGTGACGAACGCCCATGATCAGGCCGTCCGCCTCGGCCGTGATCTGGAGCGTCGCCGGCAGCGTCGCCCGCTCAATGATGAGGGAATGGTAGCGCGTGGCCTGAAACGGATTCGGCAGTTGGCGCAAGACGCCCAGGTTGCGATGATGAATCAGCGAGGTTTTGCCGTGCATCAGCTCCGGCGCCGGAACAATATCGGCGCCAAAGGCAGCACCAATCGCCTGGTGCCCAAGGCAGACGCCAAGGATCGGCACCACGCCGGCCAGCCGCCGCACCAACGGCACCGAGATCCCGGCCTCGGTCGGGGTGCAGGGCCCGGGCGAGAGAACGACGCCCTCGATCTCGCCCGCCATCGCCGCGACCTCATCCACCGTCACCTGGTCATTGCGGGCAACCACGACGCTGGCGCCCAGTGACGTTAGCGCCTGATAGAGGTTGAACGTAAACGAGTCGTAGTTGTCAAGCAAGAAGATCATGTCGCGCCCTCTCTAGGACTCCATCGCCTCGATTTCCTCCGCCAGCTCGATGGCCCGCATCGGTCCGTGCATCTTGTGAAGGGTTTCGGCGTACTCGCCGTCGGCCGTGCTGTCGGCGACGACGCCGCCGCCCGCCTGCATCGAGACGACGCCGTCTTTGACCACCATGGTCCGGAGCGCGATCGCGGTGTCGATCCCACCCGTGAAATCGACATAGCCGACGGCGCCGGCATACGGTCCGCGGCGATCCGGCTCGAGCTCGGCGATGATCTCCATCGCCCGCACTTTCGGCGCCCCGGAGACCGTTCCGGCGGGAAAGCAGGCCCGCAAGGCGTCGAGGCCGGTCAGCCCATCGGCAATCTCACCCTCGACGTCGCTGACGATGTGCATGACGTGCGAGTAGCGCTCGATGTCCATCAGGTTCGGCACCCGCACCGTGCCCGGCTTGGAGACCCGGCCGATGTCGTTCCGGCCGAGGTCGACCAGCATGATGTGCTCGGCTCGTTCCTTTTCGTCCGCCAGCAATTCCGCCGCCAGCGTAATGTCGAGCTCCGGGGTGGCGCCGCGCGGCCGGGTGCCGGCAATGGGATGGTAGGACAGGGTGCTTCCTTCCAGACGCACCAGCATCTCGGGCGACGCTCCCACGATCTGATGATCGACGAAGTCGAGGTAAAACATGTATGGCGATGGGTTGACCGTCCGAAACGCGCGATAGATGGAAAACGGGTCCGCCGGGCTCGTCACGTCGACTCGTTGCGAGAGCACGACCTGGAAGATGTCTCCCGCCCTGATGTAGCGCTTGGCCCGCTCGATCATGGTCCCGTAGTAGTCACGGGTCATATTCGGTCGCAGGCGCGATTCAACCGTGGAGCCCGCGAGCGAGGCGCCGCGCGGCGGCGGTGACGCCGGCGCCCGCAGCAGATGCACGAGGGCATCGACCCGATCCGCCGCCGCCGCGTAGTTGGCTTCAAGGTGGTCAAGGCGGTCCAGCGAAACGTGCGCCACCGCCTTCGTGGTCCGCGCGATATGGTCGAACACCAACAAGGAATCGACCAGCATGAACATGGCGTCGGGCAGCCCGAGCCCTGGCCCGGGCGCGCTGGGCACCCGCGGCTCGAACGATCGGACCGCTTCATAGGAGAGATAGCCGACCGCGCCGCCGACGAATCGCGGCAACGCCAGTCCCGGCACATCGAGCGCCTGGTACGGTGCGAGCATCTCTCCCAGGCAGGTCAATGGATCGCTGTACGATTTCGTATGGTCTCCGTCAGCGCCGGTGAAGGTGGCGGCTGAGCCGTCGAGCCGGAGGACGCCAAGTGGCCGGGCGCCGATGAAAGAGTAGCGGGCGAGCCGTTCGCCACCCTCGATGCTCTCAAGCAGAAACGCCGGTCCGGCATCCCGGACCTTGAGAAAGGCGGAGACCGGCGTTTCGAGATCGGCCAGGGTTTCCCGATAGATCGGGACGGTCGTCGCGGCGCCGACGCCACGCCGGACCAGATCACGAACCTGATCGAGCGATGGGGTCAATTCACCCCGTCGGGGTGGGACCGCCGCCTGCCGCGCGGTAGCCGTTTGGAGCATTGCTCGACCTTTCCGCGACTCCATTCCAGCCGGGAAGCCGAGGGTTCTGGAGACACGAAAAACCCCCGTCCCGCCGAAGGGACGGAGGTGCAATCTACACGCTCCGCGGTGCCACCCTTGTTGGAGCCCGCCCGTGGCCGGCTCCCACTCAAACGCATGGACCTTCGCTCGATGGCGAACGTCGATACGATGCTCCCGATAACGGAGGAGATTCCGATGCCATCTACTTCACGGCCAACCGGCACATGGTTTGAGGCACGGCTCCCGAATCCATTCGGCGCCCGCGCAACCCCGGGCTTCCACCGTCCCCGGTTCGCTTAGTTGGGCGGTTCGGCGCCTACTCGTTTCGTTCACAGCCATTGACGCTCTTCTGTTGAGTCGGACTCTAGCAGCGCCGCCGATTCGTGTCAACCACGCCCGGCCCGCCCCGGCCCGGCAGCCGATCCGAATCAGTGACCTGTTGACGTCATAGAACTTGCGTTCTATGATGTACGTTCAGGCGGGCGCGTCAACGGCCGCGTTCGTCACGAGCACGTAGTCATCCACGAAAGGATAGTCCATGGCGCTGACAACGTTCGTTCCGTCCCTGACGGTCTCCAACATTGAGCGGTCGATTCGTTTCTATGAGGATGCGCTGGGGTTTGTCGTAACCTTTGCCATGCCCGGCCCAGACGGCGCTCCGGTACATGCCGGATTGGAGAATGGGACCGCCTCCCTGATGCTCGGCGTCCCCATGACCGAGTCCGCACCATTGGCCGATCGATCTTCCCCTGGTCAGGGCGTCAATCTCTACGTCGGCGTTGCGGCCAGCGATGACATCGACGCGCTGTTCGAACGGGCGAAGCGAGCGGGCGCGACGGTGGTTCAGGAGCCGACCGACGAGTTTTGGGGCGACCGCGATTGGTCCGTCGCTGATCCGGACGGCTACGTGATCACGGTCGGCAAGCAAATGCGGATAATGAGCCCGGACGAAATGATCGAAGCGTCGAAGTCGTTGCTTCCGGCATAGCAGCGATCGTCTGTCGGCTTCGTCTGATTCACCAATCACGGCCCGTCACCGGATGGTAAAGGCCCGCGCCGTTCGCGCGAGGCAATCGTCCGCGGCGATAGCGGGCGCGGGCCAGACCAATCTTCTATCGGATTGACGGGACGGGTTCCGACGCGAACCCGTTCCGTCGCGTGGTTGCGGGCTGGTGCTCGCTTGCGGACAATCCCAACTGGCCGTAGGATGCTGGTAGTTGGATGCCGCCCGGTCCGCGTTGTCACCCAGGCATCCCAAACTGGCGCCGCCGACGGCACAATGAGGGGGTCGGGATGGGTCTGACCAAGCGTTTTCGCGTCGCGGGCGGTTGGTTGGCAATCGCCACCGTAGCGCTCATTACATTCGCCGCCTGCGGCGACGAAGCGCCACCGCCCACTGAACCGGTCGCCACCGTGCCGGTCGAAACACCGGCCGAGACCGCGGCCGCCGAGGAAACAGAAGCACCCGACGACGCGCCGGCGACTCCCGAGCCCGCCGCTTCCCCGGCGGTGTCCCCGACCGCGGCACCGGCTGACGACGGTACGCCAGTAGCGGCAGCTTCTCCCGCCGGCTCACCGGCGGCGACCATCGCGACCGCTGAACCCATCAGTCCGGCGACTCCAATCGCCAGCCCAGCGCCGGCGACTCCGGCGCCCGTCGCCCCAATTGCCACCCCGGAGCTCGCAACCCCCGTGGCCACGCCGGTCCCGGATCCGACATCGACCATCACGGCGACGCCAGAGTCAACGGCGACTCCAATGCCGACCGCCTCGCCGACCCCGCTGGTGATGATTCCCGGTCCGCTCCCGACATCAACGCCGGCGCCGACCGCGACACCAGAACCCACGGCCACCCCTACTCCTGAGCCAACCCCCACGGCGACTCCGGAACCCACGGCCACCCCTACTCCGGAGCCAACCGCCACGGCGACACCGGAACCAACGGCGACGCCAACGCCGGAGCCGACCGTAACTCCGACTCCGGTCCCAACTTCCACCCCGACCCCGGAACCGACCGCCACACCGACCCCCCAACCGACGGCCACTCCTACTCCTGAGCCGACGGTTACGTCAACCCCCGAACCGACCGTGACGCCGACCCCGGAACCAACGGCAACGCCGACTCCCGCGCCCACGGTCACGCCGACACCTGAACCGACCGCCACACCGACCCCCCAACCGACGGCCACGCCGACCCCGGAGCCAACATCTACACCCGAACCCACGGCGACGCCGACCCCGCTGCCAACGGCGACCCCGACCCCCGAACCCACGGCGACTCCGGTGCCAACGGCGACCCCGACACCACTCCCCACGGCGACTCCGACGCCGGAGCCGACCGCGACGCCGACCCCTGAGCCCACGGCCACGCCAACCCCGCCGCCTATTCCTGGACCGCTACCGACCTCGACCCCGGCACCGACCGCAACCCCGGTTCCGACGGCGACGCCGACACCAGCGCCGACGGCCACGCCGACACCTTCACCGACGGCAACGCCGCTACCAACGCCAACGCCGCTACCGACGGCGACCCCGACGCCGGCGCCAACCGCGACCACGGTGCCGACCGCGACGCCTACGCCTGAGCCAACCACGACGCCGACGCCCGCGCCGACCGCTACTCCGACAACCGCGCCGGAGCCCGAACCAGCACCAACGTCTGCACCGGCGCCGGTGCCGCCCCGGTTTGGGTAGTACCCGCGTTTGCTGAGACAACCCGCCCGCCTTGGACACCAATCCAAGGCGGGCGCGGATCTGGTGACAGCCAGAGCGTCGCCCAGAGGTGAATCGAGATTTGACGGATACCAACTTGCCCTTGGTGGAGCAACCGGACGTTGACGATCGCCGGGGGCGGCCCGAACGTGGTGTTCGGGTTGTCGAGGTTGGTCCTCGCGATGGATTGCAAAACGAGGCGGGCTTCGTTCCCACGCCGGTCAAGATCGCGTTCATCGAGGCGCTGGCCGCGGCCGGGCTACCCGTGGTCGAGGCAACGAGCTTCGTCAACCCGAAGGCCGTGCCCCAGTTGGCCGATGCCGGCGACGTGATGCGGGGAGTCCACCGGCGGTCCGGTGTCCGCTATCCGGTCTTAGTTCCAAACGAGCGCGGCTTTGATCGGGCGCTCGCGGCCGGGGTCGAAGCGATCGCGCTCTTTACCGCGGCTACCGACGCCTTCGCGCGGGCCAATGTCGGCACCAGTATTGACGGCACGTTTGCCCGATTTGCTCCCATCGCCGACCGTGCCCGTGATGCCGACATCTGGGTTCGCGGCTATGTTTCGGTCGCCTTCGGCTGCCCGTATAGCGGTGCGGTGCAACCAAGCGCGGTCATCGCCGTCGCGTCCCGACTCTTTGCCCTCGGCTGCGCCGAGGTCTCCATCGCCGACACGATCGGGGTCGCCAACCCGACCGATGTCGATCATCTCCTCCGGCACGCCGGGGCAGACCTGCCGCTAGACCGGATCGCGCTCCACTTTCACGATACGAACAACCGGGCCGTCCGCAACGTGGCAGCGGGATTGCAATCAGGCATCACGAGCTTCGACTCCGCCGCCGGCGGGTTGGGCGGGTGTCCATTCGCCCCCGGAGCACCGGGAAATTTGGCGACCGAGACGCTCGTTCGCTTTCTGGAGGGCCAGGGCGTCGAGACCGGCGTCGATGCCGCCGCGGTCGCCGCCGCGGTCGCCACGTTGCACGCGACGAGTGGCCAATAGCCTGAAGTGATCGCCGGCCACGATTGAGGGATTCGCCTGATGCTGGGATATGTCGTTGTCGTTGCCATGGTTGTCTGCGCCATCTTCTCGGTGGTGATTGCCACCGCCGGCGAGGATGCTCGCCAGACCAGGCTGGCGCGGGATCGGAACGCGAACGGCCGCGTGCTCATCGCCGCCTTGGGCGCGTCCGATCTGACCGGTGAAGGCACCCGTGATCCCGCGCGTGAGAATTGGATCGCGCAGCTCGCCGCCCAGCTTCCCGCCCACGTCGACATCGCCACGTTTGGCATCGGCGGCGCATGGCTGGCGGACGCCCAAATCGAGCAGGTGCCTAAGGCTGTCGCGGTCAAGCCCGATATTGTGATTGGTTGGCTGATTGTGAACGATCTGACGCAGGGCGCCGTGCTCGCGGAGTACATCGAAATCCTGGACGCGGTTCTCGCGGATTTGGCTCAGCCCGGCACGCGGATCCTGCTCGGGAATGCTCCCCGGCTCTGGGAGCTACCGGCCTTTACCGGCGATGCGGAGGATTTGGCCGAGCTCCGCCACGAGGTTGCGGTCTGGAACGACAGCCTGGCCGCCGTCGCCGCCAAGTACGACGTCGTCGTCGTGGACTTGCATCAGAATCCGGTTGAAATCGAGGATTTGTCGGACGACGGCTTTCATCCCAGCCCCGCCGGCCATGCCAAGCTGGCCGCCACCTTCCGGCCCTATGTGTTGGCCGCCCTTGACCAAACCCGCGACGCTCGCCAGACAGCGGCGATTGATTGACCGTCTCGACTCAGGGAGGGATGCGACGCATGGAACCTCGCGCCGTCGATTTTTTGCGCCGCTTGCTGGACGCGGTCGGGCCATCCGGATACGAAGAAGCGCCGGCGAAGGTGTGGCGTGACGAGGCGGCCACCTTCGCCGACGACGTCACGTCCGACGTGTTGGGCAACTCCTACGCCCGCGTCAACGGAACCGACGGCGATCCGAACGGGCCAGCCGTCATCTTTGTCGGCCACATTGACGAGATCGGATTCGTGATTCGCCACATTGACGACGAGGGATTCCTCTGGTTCGGGCCGATCGGCGGTTGGGACACGGAGGTCATCCTCGGCCAGCGAGTCCGGATTGTCGGCGAGCGGGGCGAGACCATCGGGCTGATCGGCAAAAAAGCGGCTCATCTCCTGAAGAAGGAGGACCGCGACAAGCCAACCGACCTGCGCGACGTCTGGATTGACATCGGCGCCCGCGATCGGGCGGATGCCCTGACCAAGGTCGGCATCGGCGACGTTGCCGTCCTCCGCCAAGACTTCGTGCGGCTGACCGGCGACCTGTGCGCTTCTCGCTGCATGGATAACCGAGTTGGCGCCTTCTTGGCCCTGGAAGCCGCTCGTTTACTCAGCACCGAGCGGTCGTCGCTGAGCGTGATCGCGGTGGCTTCAACCCAGGAAGAGACGAGTCTTGGCGGGGCCGAGGTTGCCGCCTTTTCACTGACGCCGAAGGTCGCGATCGCGCTCGATTTGACTCATCCGACCGACTATCCGGGGGCGGACAAGAAGGCGAACGACAAGGTCCGCGTCGGCGGCGGACCCGTGCTCAGCCGGGGCGTGACCATGAATAGCAAAGTCTTTCTGGAGTTACGGGCCGCGAGTCAACGACTCGAGTTTGACTGCGCGGTCCAAGGATCGGGAGCAAGTAGCGGGACCGACGCCGATGGCATGATCCGGGCGGGGGCCGGCGTCGCCACTGGACTTGTTTCCGTCCCCGCTCGCTACATGCACTCGCCGAATGAGGTCTTGAGTCTCTCGGATATTGAGCAAGCATCCCGTTTGCTCGCGGAATTCGCCCGTGGCGTTACCGCAGCCACCGACTATCGGCCGTAGCGCGTTCAAGCCCGGACGATGATCTTGCCGCCAGTGGCGACGATCAGCATCTCGCTCGTCCCCCGCCGGAAGATCACCTCAACCTGATCGATCAGCTCAACGGCGCGGACGTCGGTGAAGACAACAGTGAGCGCCGGACCAATCGCATCGACTCGCCGGATCGATGGCCACAGGGTCAACATTGCCGCCGGTCGAGCTTCAGCGCCCGGTACCACGAGCTGATGGACGGCAGCATTCGGGAGCCGGAACGACGCGAGCCCGGCCGGGACGCCGAGCGTTTCGGCAATGAGATCGATCGCCTCGACATTGAACGGAATAGATCGCGGCCGCGATCGTTCACGCGGCATCACTGGCCGCGGGCTGGGCGGATTACTTGCTGGAGAGTCGTGTTGGTTTGACACTGAACGCCTCAACGATGGTTTGGCTGGATCGAGGTTCGTGGGTCTGGGGCGGCGGCTACCGCTCAGGAGGTAAGTCCGCCGCCTCGTTATACTCCCCATACTATCCTGCCTGAGGCTCCCGATGCGTGGGATTGATGCACGACGACCTACTTGGGTTCGTCGCGCCCCGAGTCCGTTCCAAGGAGACATGATGACTGAGACCGTCTCAGCGCCAGGAGCGCTCAACCTCGTCGCCCATGGTGGGCTGGACGACTCCGGCATGGCGACGCCATCGGTCTCGCTGGCCGATGTCCTTGCTGCTCAGGCGCGCATCCGGCCCTATGTTCATCGCACGCCGCTGCTTCGTTCGAGCACGCTGAGTCGAATGACCAGTACGGTACTGTCGCTCAAAGCCGAAAACCTGCAGAAAACCGGGGCGTTCAAGGCGCGGGGAGCGGTCAACGCGATCCTCCAGCTGACGCCGGAGCAGCGCGCGCGGGGCGTGGTGACGATGTCCGCCGGCAACCATGGCCAAGGCCTGGCGTACGCGGCCGCGCTCTTCGGGGTCCGCTGTGTCGTGTTCATGCCGGAAAGCGCGGTCCCGACGAAAGTCGAGGCGATCAGAGCCTACGGAGCCGAGGCGCGGTTCTCGACCTCGATGGCAACGGTGTTCGCCACGATGGATGCCTACCGGCACCAGCATGGACTGCATTTCGTCCATCCCTTTGGCGATCCGATGATCATCGCCGGTCAAGCCACCGTCGCCCTCGAGATCCTCGACGACCGGCCGGACCTGGAAGCGATCGTGGTGCCGGTCGGCGGTGGCGGCCTGCTGGCGGGGATTGGCCTGGTGATCAAAGAACTACGGCCAGACGTGCGCGTCGTCGGGGTCGAGCCGGAAGGCGCGGCAGCGGTTTCGCGAAGCCTGGCGGCAGGTGCGCCGGTGACGCTGGAGCGCATTGAGACGGTCGCCGATGGCCTGGCCGCGCCCTTCGCCGCCCAGATCACCCAGGACTTGATCAGAGCGCACGTCGATGACATCGTTATCCTGTCTGACGATGAAATCGTGCAGGCGATGGGCACGATCCTGGACCGGACCAAGCTCCTGGTCGAGCCGGCCGGCGCGGCTTCGGTCGCCGCGCTCCTCTCCGGCAAAGCCGGCGTGGCACACGGCGCCAAGACGGTCGCCATCCTAAGCGGCGGCAACATCGACCGCGAGAAGCTCATTCGCCTGCTCTAACGATTCGTTGCCAGTATCTACTCGACAACGACGATCGTCCCCGTCATGTTCGGATGCGGTCCGCAGTTGTAGTGGAACGTTCCCGCCGTGGTGAAGCGCTGCCGGAACTCGTCGCCCGCGTCCAACAGGCCGGAGTCACGGAAGCCAAGGTTGTCACTTCCCACATCGTGCGCCATCACGGATAGATTGGACCAAACGACCTCGGTTCCGGGCGATATTTCGAGTCGCGACGGCGTGTAGCCCGAATCGGTAATGACAACCTCAACCATCTCGCCCCCTCGCGTCGTGGGCGCCGCGTCGGGGGCGATCACCGCGATGCCCATGGTAAACGGGATCTGGAGCACGCCAAGTGTCACGCTGGCGGTGCGATCGAACCCAGCAATTGCGGGCTGTTCTTCAGCGGCCGACGACAGGACGGTCAGGGTTTCCATCGATGTTGGAGCGTACGGGTTCGGGGCGATCTCCCATTTCCAATCACCAGCTATCGGAAACGTGACCTCTGCCGAAAAATGCCCGACCGCGCCCGTTTGCTCGCCCTCGGCAGTCAGCACCTCGCCGGTCGCCATATGCACGGCCCGAGCGACCGGCTCGACGTCGTTCGTGGGCGTACGGTCGTGTTGCTTCACGAGAAAGCCGAACTGCCAGGGCTCGCCCGCGACGACAGCCGACGGCGCCTCGTCCAGCCGGACCGTCGCCCAACCTCCCGCTGCCGCCGGCGCGGCCAGCACCAATAGGCCAACCACCACCAGAATTGATCTCGTCAGCGCATGTTTCACGGGTGATCTCCTCCTCCGAGTGCCCAACCGGGACGAACATGAACGGTGTCCCGCGAAACGCGCGGGATCGCTTTCCATACCCCGCGACAGGTCAGTCGGTTCCCGCGCCATCGGTTACGACTGGGAGCATCGACTCCGCGATGGCAATGGCCGCTTCCATCGTCAGCTCGGACTCAAGCCGGTACGTCATGTCTCCGCCCTCCCAGAGCAGGACATTGCCGGCGAGGCGGAGCTCATCGCCAAAGGTCTCGCCCGATGGAACCTCATACAGGAGCAAATGCGCGGCACCTTCGATCCAGTATCCGGGGGCGCCGCTGACCGTGACGGAGGTCAACCTGGTGTCTGGAGAAATTCCCTTGGAGTAGAGCCCTTTTTCGATCAAGTCCCGGTTCGTCGAGGCCCGGAACTGGGTCAGGAGGGCACCGACTCCGGTGAACTCGCTTTCGGGCAACGCATCGCTGTTGCGATAGGCGAGTGTCACGATGAGTTCCTCGGCTCGACCAAACGTCAAGTACACCCAGTCTGGTTCACCCATCGCCGCCGTGGTTGGAACCTGGATCGAGAAGTCGACCGCGGACCGCGCCTCTGACATGGGCAGATGACGCCCGAGATACCTTGTCGCCTCTTGCGGTGACGGAGCCGGCAGCTCCGGTGGCGCCTCGTCAATGAACCAGATGACGATGCCAGACAATCCCAATCGATCAGCGACAGCCGTCCGAAAGTCCGGAACGGCCAGTAACGCCATGATGACGATGAGGAGCATCAGTGACGCTGTCACCAGGACGCGATGATACCGTCGCCACTCCGGTCGAAACGGGCGGAGGTGATTACCCGCCGCGGCCTGATTGATTGCGACAAGCTCACGTTCGATCGCCGGCCAGACATCGGGTGTGGGTGGAAACTCGACCCGATGTTGGGCAGCCCGCAAGAGGGGTTCCAGATCGGCAGGCTGAAGAACTTGCCCACCGTTTCCGCCGTCATTCATGCGGTGCCTCCTCGGTTGCGATGAGCATCACTTGGCGCAGCCGGACCAGGGCGCGGGAGAGCCGGGACTTGACCGTACCCCGCGCGCAGCGGAGGACACCTGCCATCTCCACCTCCGACAGATCGAGAAAATAGCGCAAGGCAATCACGCGCTGATCGTCTTGGCGCAGTTCGCCGATGGCTGTCAACAGCTCGTCCAGTTGCTCGTTCGCGATCGCAAGGGCTTCGGGCGTGGCCTGGACGTCGCCAGCTATTGCCTCGACATCGACAGCTGCCAGCCGAATTGAGATGAGCCGGCCGGTGCGGCCCCGACGGGTGCGCGCCACGTTTGCCACGATCTTGAGCAGCCAGGGCCGAAATGGTGCGCCCGGCCGGAACCGATCGATGCTCCGATAGGCACGGATGAAACCTTCTTGGGCCGCGTCTTCTGCCTCTTCAGCCGAGCCGGTGATCACGTAGGCGACCCGGAACGAGACAGCTTGATACCGTCGCACGAGCTCCGCGAACGCCCGCTGATCCCCCCGTTGAGTCCGTTCAATGAGCCGTCCGTCCGAATCGTCCAGCCCGGTGCCCCTCCTCCGTGGTTCGCCCGCTACCGGTAGTACCCCGCCGGTTGCGTCCAGGTTCCCATTCCCGCCGCCGCGAGCGACTGGCGCCAAGCGGTCGCCAGGCCGTACTATTCGTTAGTTGTCAACCTATTGTCGCCGGAGAGGAACGTATCCCTGTATGACCGCATCGCCAGCTCAGCCAATAGCGCTCAATGACGAGGACATGACCTATCTCCTAACGGTGCTCCGCAACTCAACGCAACCAATGACGACCCAGCAACTGATTGACGCCCTCCGCGGGCAAACTCGCTAACTCGGTCGCGTCGCCGCGCGGTTCGGCGCGAGCGCCTTCCCACTCGCGTTGATCTGACTTCCACGCTTTGCCAATCCCGTCACTTCCCGAAAGGAGCATCATGGTCTTGCAACAGGAAAAGCGAACGGTTCGCTTCGCGGGGTCGCCGAAGGACCGAGCGCTCGCCGCCCGCGTGTTTGATTTAGTGCTCATCCACGCCCGGTTCATGTCCGCCACCGCGCCAGTTCGGATTTCACTCGCCTCGATCGCCGCGTTCCTCGATCAGCGGTCAACGCCCGCCAGCATCGACGAGTTGCGAGCGGCTCTTGTTGCCAGCCCAAAGGTGTTTGCGCTCGAACAGATTGACGACGAAACGGTGTTGCTGACCAGCCGGGCTGGTCAAGTGCCGTCGCTCGTCACCGCGCCGAGCCGGCACACCTTTGCCCAGCGGTTCATGACTCCCTTGCCGAAACCGGAGCGGCCGGCACAACCAGTTCGAGAGCGACCGCGGGTCTATCCGGCCTGGGCCACGCTGCCGTCCATTCTCGAAGGCAGCGACGAGGAAGAGGACTTTGATTTCGGTCCGGAGCTCGATGGCGACGAACCCGCCGCCGACCCGGTAGAGCTCATTGAGATTGTGCCGGAGCCAGTCGTTACCGAGGCGCCCGAACCGGAAGCAGCGGTGATCATCGAAGCGGAACCGGCAATTCCGCCCGCCCGCACCATCACGCTGCCGGTGGCGGCGCCAACCGATGTCACGGGTGTCGATGACCTCGAGCTGGCGGCCGCGATTCAGCATCGGCTTGGCGCCGATGCCCGGGTCGCCAACTTCGGCGAGCACTGGTTGATGGAGGATCGAGTGCCACGCCTGAGCCGTGGCGATCTCCGCCGCCTGAAGGACTATCTCCAGGAGCGGGAGCAACCGTTGACCGATGACGACCTGACCCAGGTGGTTCTCGGCGTTCGGCCCGGCACGGCCGAGTTCGAGCTGGCGCGGTTTGCCACGAACTTCCGATTGTCACGGGAGCATCGTGAGTTCGAGTTCGTCGGCACGACGAACCAACGGTTCTGGACCACGAGCGGCTTGCCGGCGATCGGCACGACTCGGCGCAAGCCGAACGAGCTGGGCACCGACTACCGCTTCTTGCTCGAGGAGTTGCCGGCCGAGCCAGCGTATCGATCGCTCCCCGCGACCGACCACACGCTGACCTTCTACGAGTACGTCCACGGCTTGCTGCCCTACGACGCCCGGCTGCAAGCGCTGCTGCCGGCGCCGCTGGTGCCGAATCAGCGGTCCGCGGTGCTTACGTTCGAGTGCCCTCAGTCGTTCACCACGTACTTGGTCGAGCTGCGGTATCCAACCCCGAACCGGGGCGGCTACATCCTCGGCTTGGATGACTTCTATACCGATCACCTTGTCCCCGGCGCCCTGATCTCCATCAGCCGAACCGAGAACGATGGGCACTATAGGGTCGAGTTCATCGCTGAAAGCGACGAAAATGCCCGCCTGCTCGAGCTAGACGAGCGTCGCACGCCGCGCTATGTCTTCCGCCCGACGAGCTACCGCTGCGGGGTCGATCCGAAGACGTTGCTCACCGAGGAGAAATTCGGCCGCTTCAACGGTGAAAAACCGGTCGATGAAAAGATTCGCCGGCGCCCGGAATCGGTCGTTGCGGTCACGTTCGAGCGGGTGGGAGACAGCTCCGAGGGAAACCTCTCCGCCGAATTTGCCACCTTGCTCGCGGGCGTCAATGTGGAACGGCCGATCTCGGCAACGCTGCTGCGGACCGTTTTCGACAACGACGATAGCGGTGCCTTCTCGCGCGATCCGGAAAAAGAAGATGCCTACACCTATGTCCCTGGCAATACTCCCTAACGACGACCAGCCGCCGGTCGATGAGCGACCGATCCCCGAAATTATTGCCCTGCTGCGGGCTGGACCGGTCCGGGCGACTGATGTCGCCCGGCTGTCCGACCTTGACCGGGCCGGCGCGGGTGCCCTCGCTGAAGCCTGGCCGCGGTTCGACGAGGCCACGCGGATCGCGATCGTTCGGCAAATGGAGGCGCTGGCGGAGGAGCGGGTCGAGCTGGTCTTTAGCCGCGCCCTGCGACCCGCCCTGGAGGACGACTCGCCGGTTGTCCGGCAAGTAGCGATCGCCGCCTTGTGGGAGGATGCCAGCACCGAATTGCTCAATCGCTTACTTACCATGCTCGAGTCGGATCCGTCGGTGGATACACGGGCTGAAGCGGCAAAGGGCCTTGGCCATTTCGCGGCCCTCGCGGCCGAAGGCGAGATTGACGACGCCAAAGCCGCACAATTGCGCTCCCGCCTGCTCGATGCGGCAATCGATCTGGAGCAGTCGTCCGTGATCCAACGGCGGGCGATCGAAGCGGTTGGCGCCTTCGGCAAGGATGACGAAGTCCGCGAGGCGCTAGAAACGGCCTATGGCTCCGAGGACCAGAGCATGCAGGCCAGCGCCCTGTTCGCGATGGGCCGTAGCCATGACCCGTACTGGCTGGATCTCCTGCTCGGAGAGCTGGCGAGCGGGGAGGCAGAGCTCCGGTTCGAGGCGGCGCGGGCTTGCGGTCTCGTGGGGCATGACGACCTGGTGCCGGAGCTGATCGCGCTTTGCGACGATGAGGACATGGAAGTCCGCCACGCCGCCATTACCTCGCTTGGCCAGATCGGCGGCCGGGCCGCGGTTCGCGTCTTGGAAACTCTGGCGGCAGCGGCGGACGCGGCCGAAGCGACAGCCGACCTCGAGTTGATCGCGGCCGCGATCGAAGAAGCGCAAATGAACGTTGAGCAGCCGCGAGCCGGGTTGTGACGGCGGATGCCCCGCGGCCGTGGGATCTCGCCCTACTCAACAACGACGGCCACCTGCTGCAATCGAGCCGCTGGGGCGAATTCAAGCAACGCCATGGTTGGCAGGTCGAACGGGTCACGGTCACCACCGATGCCGGAACCGGTCTGGCGCAACTGCTGTTCCAGACCCGCGGGCCGGTCAGCTACGCTTACCTCCCCCGCGGGCCGGCCTTCTCAGCCCCGGACCCCGCGTTGGTGCGGTGTATGTTCGATGAGATTGATCGGGCCTGCGGCCACCATCGTGCCCTTGGCCTCATCGTTGAGCCGGACCGCTCGCTGCCCTTGCCCGGGCGCTATTCCGATTGGGGCTTTGTCCGCGGGCCGGCGCCAATCCAGCCGGAACGCACGGTGAAGGTCCGGTTGGGCGCCGATGACGAGCTGATGGCCCAAATGCACGCGAAGACCCGCTACAACGTGCGCCTGGCCCTACGCCGCGGCGTCACTGTTCGCCAAGCGACACGGACGCGGGATCAGGTGGAAGCCTTCTACGATCTCCTCCTGGATACCGCCGGTCGCAACGCGTTCGCGGTCCACTCGGTGAACTACTATTTGGATTTTCTCGACGTCTTCGGCGACGATGCCATCCTGATCTTCGCTGACGTGGAGGGGGCGCCGGTAGCGGGGGCCATTGCCGCCAAGTTTGGCGACGAGGCGATCTACCTGTATGGCGGTTCATCGACGATGCTGCGGGCCCACGGGGCCGCCTTCTACCTGCAATTCGAAATCATGCGCTGGGCCCGGGAGCGCGGCAGCGTCAGATACGACATGTGGGGTATTCCCGCCCGCGATCCGGCATCGTCGGTCGCGGCGTCCGGGGTCAAGCTGGCCAGCAGCCATGGCGATGACTGGCGCGGCTTGTATGAGTTCAAGGTCCGCTTCGGCGGTGACCAAGTGCGCTATCCGCCCCTCCTGGAGCGCCGGTATCATCCATTTCTGGCGACGCTGGCCCGCCGCTTTGCCCGGATCTCGGGATGAGACCGGGGCACGTCCGCGCGGCGTCGGTCGCAACCCTGGCCGCGACGCTGGCGAACGGCCGCGTCCGTGGCGACGCGCGGACGCCGGTAACCGGCATCACGTACGACTCTCGGCAGGTGCAACCGGGCGATCTCTTTGCCGCCCTGGTTGGCGCGGATGTCGATGGACATCAGTTCGTCGACGCCGCGATCAGACGGGGAGCAACCGCCTTTTTGGTCGAACGCGAACAGCCGGTCGCCATGCCGCAACTCATTGTCAACGATTCCCGCGCCGCGTTGGCCCTCGTCGCCGCCAGCTTCTTCGCTCATCCCTCGGCGGAGCTTGGCGTAGTGGGCATCACCGGCACTGATGGCAAGACCACCACGGCCTACCTCGCCGACGGCATCTTCCGATCGCGCGGGTATCGCACCGGCATGATCGGCACGATCGCGGTTCGCGTTGGCGATGAGGTGGACGAGCACGAGACGCGGCAAACCACCCCCGAATCAGTCGATGTCCAGCGCTATCTGCGACAGATGGTCGAACACAAGGTCGAGTGGGCGATGCTGGAAGCCACGTCGCACGGCCTCGCCATGCACCGGCTGGACGGAATCCGATTTGCCATCGCCGCCGTCACCAATATCACTCATGAGCATCTGGACTACCACCGTTCGGTCGAAGCCTATCGGCGGGCAAAGGCGATCCTATTCGAGCGGACCGCGGGGCCGGCGATCATCAATCTGGACGATCCTGGCGCCTGTTCGGTGATTGACTCCGTGGCAAACGGTCCGATCCTCCGCTATAGCCTGGGTGGCCGGTCGGCCGAGCTTTCGGTCAGCGGCCTTGTCTCGGATGGAACCGGCAGCCGGTTTGATCTGAACACGACCGATTGGGGCAGCGCGCGATTCACGCTTCCCCTGATCGGTCAATTTAATGTCGCCAACGCCCTCTGCGCGGCGGGGATCGCACTGGCGGCTGGAATCTCGTTGCCGGACATTGCGCGGGCCCTGGCCTCACCCCCGGTCATTCCCGGCCGCATGCAGGCGATTGTCCGCGGCCAGCCCTTCGGCGTGGTCGTCGATTACGCTCATACGCCGGATTCACTCACGAAAGTGCTGACGTTGCTCCGCTCCCTCTATCCTGGCGGGAAGCTGTTGACCGTCTTTGGCAGCGCCGGCGAGCGAGATGTCGAAAAGCGGGACTTGCAAGGCGCGGTCGCGGCGACCCTGGCCGACTTTTCCGTCTTCACCAGCGAGGATCCGCGATACGAGGATCCCGACGCCATCATCGACGCGATCGCCAGCGGCGCGATGCGGGCAGGGGGGCGAGAAGGGGTGGCCTTCGTTCGCGTCACCGATCGCCGAGACGCGATTCAGCTTGCCCTGGCGAGGGCCCGGCCCGGCGACTGTGTCCTGCTCGCCGGCAAGGGGCACGAGGGCAGCATCATTTGGGGCCGCGAGAAAGTCCCCTGGCACGAAGCCGGCGTCGCGACGGCGCTCCTGACGGCGATGGGGTACACGACTGAGCCCGGCGACGGCTAATTCCGCTCACCTTCCGCCCAGAGGCTGATCGCCCGCTCCGGATCAAGCGTTAGACCAAGTTCCGTCAGCTGGTCGCGGCCAACGGCGTCCGGCGCCTCAAACATCAGGTCGAGCCCACGTTGGTTCTTGGGGAAGGCGATCACCTCGCGAATGTTCTCCTCTTCCGCCAACAACATCACGGTCCGATCGACTCCCATCGCGATCCCGCCGTGCGGCGGCGCCCCCGAATCGAGCGCTTCGAGCAAGGCGCCGAACCGCGCCCGAGTCTCCGCCGCCGTGTAGTTCATCAAGCCGAACATCCGCTCCTGATCCGCTCGCCGGTGATTCCGGACGCTGCCGCCGCCGACCTCGTTCCCGTTTAGCACCAGGTCGTACTGCTTCGCCCGGACCGCGGCGGGGTCTGACTCCAGCTTGGCCGCATCCTCGGCGAAGAAGCCGGAGAACGGATTGTGCGTCGCCTCCCAGCGGGATTCATCCTCGTTCCACTCGAACAGCGGAAACTCGACGATCCAGCAATAGGCCAGGGCATTCGGATCCGCCAACGTCAACCGCAGGCCGGTTTCCTCTCGCAGGGCGGACAGGCTCTTCGCCACCACTGCCGGGGCGTCAGCGACGACAAGCACGAGATCACCGACCGTCGCCCCGATCCCGCTGGTCACCGCGGCAAGCTCCTCCGGCGACAGGAACTTGGCGATTGGCGCTCGGATGTCGTCCGCGCGCACGGCGAAGGTTGCCAATCCCTTGGCCCCGTTCCGCTTCGCCAGCTCGGTCAGCTCGTCAACCTCCCGCCTGGTGTAGTCGGCACAGCCCGGCATCACAATCGCCTTGATTTGGCCACCGCCTTCCAGCACGGTGGCGAACGCTTGAAATCCCGTCCCCTGAAACGCGGCGGAGACATCCCGCAGGTCGACCCCGAACCGAATATCCGGCCGGTCGTTCCCGTACCGCGCCATCGCCTCGTGGTACGTCAGCCGTGGAAACGGCTTACTGCTGACCCGCTTCTCCGAGAACCGCTCGCTCAACTCGAGGTAGAGCTCGTCCATCAAGGAGATGACATCCTCTTGATCGACAAAGGCCATTTCGAGATCGAGCTGGGTGAACTCAGGCTGCCGGTCGGCTCGCTGCGCTTCGTCTCGGAAGCACCTGGCGATCTGGAAGTAGCGGTCGAGACCGGCAATCATCAGCAACTGCTTCATCTGCTGGGGAGATTGCGGCAAGGCGTAAAAATTTCCCGGCGAGGCGCTGCTCGGAACCAGGAAGTCGCGGGCGCCTTCCGGCGTGCTTTTGATCAAGGTTGGGGTTTCCACCTCGACGAAGCCACGAGCCCAGAGAAACTCGCGCATATGCCGCACGATTTGATGCCGCAGGATGATATTTCGTTGCATCCGCGTCCGCCGGAGATCCAGGTAGCGATACGTGAGCCGCAGGCTCTCCTCGACCTCGACGTCCTGGTTGATGTCGAACGGCGGCGTCTTCGCCTCGTTCAGAACGACCAGCTCGGTGGCTTCGATCTCGATCATACCGGTTGGCAGCTTTGGGTTGACCGTGCCTTCCGGCCGCGCTCGGACCTCGCCCGTCACCCGCACGACGTACTCGTTGCGAACCGCGCTCGCCAGCTCGTGCGCTTCGGGCGTCACTTGCGGATTGAACACGATTTGCGTCAGACCGTACCGGTCTCGCAAGTCAAGGAAGATCAAGCCGCCCAGGTCACGCCGGCGATGCACCCAGCCGTGCAGCGTCACCGTCTCGCCCACGTCGCCAGCGCGAAGCGAACCGCAGGTCAGCTTGCCGGTGATCGTTGGATCGCTATCCGCGTATCGAACCGTCACGCCTCTACACTCCCCTTCGGTGACCGCTCCGCTGCTGCCAACTCATTTGCTTCGACTGAGCGACGGAGCGCCAGACGCAACGCGTGCTCGGGATCGATACCAGCCTCCGCCGCCTGCCGCGCGGTCGCCAGCAAGGCGTCACCGATGGCGGTGACACGGCCTGGATTGCCGGCAACCGACGCGTCGCCCTTGCGCGCCCCGAACAAGACTCGTGCCATGTGCAAGGCGGGCATTGACCGGGGGAGCTTGGCCAACGGGCTCGATTCCGGACTCGCACCGGCCGGACCCGCCGCGGCCCGCTCCGCCGCTTTGACCGCGTTCCAGGTCGTCACCACCTCGTCCGGTGTGTCCGCCCGCGCATCGCCAAAGACATGCGGATGCCGCCGGACGAGCTTCCGGGAGACATGGTCATAGATGTCTTCGAGGGCAAAATCACCAGCCTCTTCGGCGATCTGGGCGTGCATGGCAACGATCAGAAGCAGGTCGCCCAACTCTTCCGCCAGATGCGCGCTGTCTCCCGCATCGATCGCGTCCACCGTCTCATAAGCTTCCTCAATGATCGCGTCGCGAAGCGTGGCATGCGTCTGCGTTCGATCCCACGGACAGCCGCCGGGCGCCCGCAACCGCGCCACGATGCGCTGCAACGTAAACGGCGATCGGGTCGCCTCCATCGGTGGCAGGGCCGGAATCCAGACGCTGGTGAGGTGATCGACGCGACGACGATCAAGCTCGAACAGCCGGCAAGGCTCGAGCATCTCGCCATCCTGCACACCGGCGGCTCGCACGATGACGATTGGGTGGTCATCCGGATAGAGCCGGCCAAGGGTCAGCTTGACGGCGGACGCGACGTGTTGCGCATAGACCTGGCAGACCAGCGCCGACCGGCTCGGATCGAGCCCGACCAATCCACCCGCGAATGGCTCCTCGTCAAGCACGCCGAGGAGCGCGGCCGCGTCGAGCACCTGCACCTGGTCCGCCATCAGATCAGCGTCAATAGCGGTGGCTATCGCGTCAAAGGCGCTGACCGCTGCCTCTACGGTCAGAGTCAAGTGGCGCCGGTCCGCTTCCTGTCGCAGAAGCTCGACGGTTCGCTCGCCGAAGCGGGGATGACCCGGCACCGCGTACACGACCAGACCGGTTGCCTCGACGGCAACGTCGCAAACGCGACGAGCGATGGCTTCGTACACCTCCTCGAACGTGTCGCCGGCCTCGTAAAGGTCATCACAGGAAACCACCCGGCCGTCGCCGTTCAAGTCGTTCAGGCCCGGATGCCGGGCCGTCCGCAACACAATCCGCTCGGCCGCGGCGAGCCGGCGCTGGGCGCCGACGGTTCGCAGGTCGGGATCGCCCGGCCCCAACCCGACGACGACAATCCCGGCCGCCGGCTTCGTGTCGTCCGTCACGGCTTGGTTGCCGCCGTTTTCTCGCTCCCCAGACTGAGCACGGCCATGAACGCCTCTTGCGGGATCTCGACGCTGCCGACCAGCTTCATCCGCGCCTTGCCCTCCTTCTGTTTCTCAAGCAGCTTCCGCTTGCGAGTGATGTCACCGCCGTAGCACTTGGAGATGACGTTTTTCCGCATCGCCCGGATCGTCTCGCGGGCGATAATCCGGCTGCCGATCGAGGCTTGGACCGGGACGTCGAACATCTGGCGTGGGATCAGCGCCCGCAGCTTGTGCACCAGTTCCCGTCCGCGATAGTAGGCTTCGTCCCGATGGGTAATCATCGACAAGGCATCGACCGGCGCCCCGTTCACCAGCACATCGAGCTTGATAAGATCAGCGGCTCGCAGCTCTTTGAACGTGTAATCGAGCGACGCGTAACCCCGCGTCCTGCTCTTCAATTGATCGTAAAAATCGACGATCACCTCGCCCAACGGCATCTCGAAGGCGATCTGCACCCGGTCCTCATCGAGGTAGGTCAACTCCTTGTACAGGCCACGCTGGCTGGTCACCAACTCCATCACCGCGCCGATGTAGCGAGACGGGAGAATGATGGAAATATCCATCCACGGCTCACGAATTTCGACGATCTCGCCTGGTGACGGCAGCTCGGAAGGATTGTCTAACCGCAGCGTGCGGTCACCATGGAGCAGGACCTCGTACTCTACGCTGGGTGCGGTGGCCAACAAATCGAGATCATACTCGCGTTCCAACCGTTCCTGGATGATCTCCATGTGCAGGAGGCCGAGAAAGCCGCAGCGAAAGCCAAAGCCCAGCGCGACCGAGGACTCGGCGTCGTAGGTCAGCGAGCCGTCGTTGAGGTGCAACCGCTCCAGCGCGTCACGCAGCACGCCGTAGTCCTCGCTGGCGACGGGGTAGAGGCCGGCGAACACCATCGGCTTGGCCGGCTTGTAGCCGGGCAACGGCTGTCGCGCCGGGTTTTCGGCCAGCGTCACCGTATCGCCGACCTCACAATCCTGGACCGTTTTCAGCCCGGTGGCGATGTAGCCAACCTCGCCGGTGGTGAGGGTTTCGACCGGTTGCAGCAGCGGTGAGAAGAACCCGACTTCGAGCAGGTCCGTCTCTTTGCCATTTGCCATCAGCCGGACCCGGCTGTTTGTTTCGATCTTGCCATCGACGACCTTGACATAGGCGATCACGCCTTTGTACTGGTCATAGTGCGAATCGAAGATGAGGGCGCGGGTAGGCCCCCGCGGGTCGCCGCCCGGCGGCGGCATCTTCCGCACGATCGCTTCAAGGATGTCGTCGACGCCGAGTCCGGTCTTGGCCGAGGCGTGAACGATCTCGTCGTCCAGAAGGCCGATGAACCGCCCAACCTCGGCCGCGACCTTTTGTGGATTGGCATTCGGCAGGTCGATCTTGTTGATGACCGAGATGATCGCGAGGTTCTGTTCCAAGGCCAGATAGACGTTGGCCATCGTCTGCGCCTCGATCCCCTGGGCGGCGTCGACCACGAGGAGGGCTCCTTCGCACGCGGCGAGGCTGCGACTCACCTCATACGAGAAATCAACATGACCCGGGGTATCAATCAGGTTCAATTCGTACGTTTCGCCATCCCGCGCGACGTAGCGCATGCGCACGGCCCGGGCCTTGATCGTGATCCCCTTCTCCCGCTCGAGGTCCATCGAGTCCAGGAGTTGATTGACCATCTCTCGTTGCGTGATCGTCTGGGTTCGTTCCAGGAGCCGATCGGCGAGGGTGGACTTGCCATGATCAATATGGGCGATGATCGAAAAATTCCGGATCCGAGACTGAGATGCTGTTGTGTGGATGCTCATGCGCTCGCTTTACTCGAAGATCGTCATAACGTGTTCGCCAGTATAGCCGAGCGGCCGGCACCCGGTCGTTTTGACCTGACGCGTCGTCGCGCTATGAGCGGCGCCACGTCTTCTTCCCGTCAGGGCGGAGGCCGGCCCCAACCCACGTCATGCCCGGCAGGCCCGTGATGCGGGCGGGCAATCGGTCCCAGCCTTGGGCCAATCCGGGCAGGCGAAGCACGTACGCGACGACGAGGTACGCGACCGCCGCCACCGCCAGCGCGTAGGCGAGGAGCAAGAGCTGGATGACACGAGGCGCCTGGTCCGGCACCGTGGCGGCGATCACCACCGGCGCCACGAGCCAACTGACCCCGACCATCGCGAGCGTGGCGGCGAGCACCCGGATCAACCAGGACGTCGAAACTTCCAACGCGGCGCCAATTCGTCGCCTTAACACGATGAGCAAGATGACGGCCTCGATCGTCGTCGTGGCGCTCAGGCTGAGGGCGAGCGCGATGTGACCGAAACGCCCGACCAGCACGGCCGAGAGCAGCACATTGAGGACGATGATCGCGATCCCGGCCGTGACCGGCGTCCGGGTGTCGTGCATGGCGTAGAAGACTCGGGTCAATACCTCGACCACCGCGTACCCGACCAGCCCGAGCGCGAACATCGCCAGCGGTCCAGACACCAAGATCGTGGAGGCGCGATCGAAGGCGCCGTGCTCAAAAATCGTCTGCACGATCGCGGTGCGGAAGAAGAATAGGATGACGGCGGCGGGAATGGTCAGGACGAGCAGGGGTTGGAGGGCACGGCCGAAGGTCGATCGCAGCTCGAGGATATTGCCTTGTTCATAGAGCCGCGCCATCGTCGGAAAGATGACCGTCGAGATCGAGAGCGCCAGCACTCCGTATGGCAACATCAGGAGCTGCCACGCGTTGTTGAGGGCGGTAACGCTCCCCTCGCCGGTCCGTGAAGCGAACCAGTTGACGGCAATGAAATTGAGATGAAACGCCGCCTGGCCAACGATTCGGGGTCCGAGGAGGCGGCCAACTTCGGCCAAACCCGCGGTCTCCAAATCCAAAGAGGGTCGGAACGCCATCCCGGATCGGACCAGGCCCGGCACCTGGACCGCGAAATGCGCGGCGGCGCCGATGACGACGCTGATGGCGACCCCGTAAATCCCATATATCGGCGCCAGAAACAGCACACCCAGCACAATGGCCAGTCCGTACACGACAGGCGCTAACGCCGGCAGGACGAAACGGTTCTGCCCTTCGAGGATGCCCTTCGCCGCGATCCCCAATCCGAGAAAGAGCGGGGAGAGGAGAAGCAACCGCATCAAGCCGACGGCGGTGGCCTGATCCGCCGGCGCCAAACCGGGTGCGATCAACGACCGCACGATCGGCCCGGCAAACAGGAACGTGACCGCGCCAAAGAGGACCAGGACGACGCCGGAGAGGGTCAGGACGGTCGACGCCAGCCGCCAGGCGCCCCGCTCGTCGCCGCGAGCGAAGAAGGCGGCAAACACCGGGATGAAGGCTGAGCCAAACGACCCGGCGAGGACGATCGCGAAGAGGAGATCGGGGATCCGGAAGGCCGACACGTAGGCGTCGTAGGTACCGGAGGTGCCAAACTGCCGGGCCAAGAGGATCTCACGAACGAGGCCGAGAATCCGGCTGGCAACGAACCCGATCGCCACCACCGACGCGCTCCGAACGAGCGACGGCCCCGCTGAGCGAGGTGACGCCCGGCGCCATTGGTCGAGGGCGACCGGGATTCCCTGTTGGGGCCAAGTCGGCCAGGTTCCTTCGCCCGGTCGCACGTGATCATTGATCCTCACGCGAATGTGACCGCCAGCGCCGACCGCGCCTTCGACCCGCGAACCTTGAGCAAACCGGGCCATTTCTGGTACCATTGGCCGGTCCGGCGGCACCAGGTGCCGTCAATTTTGCTGTTGTGCGTACCATGATTCGCGGGAAAAGGATACAGAGCATTGGCTAACTCAAAATCGGCGAAGAAGCGGATCCGTGTCTCGGAGCGCCAGCGCCTTCGCAACAAGCCACACCGCACCGAGGCCCGGTCATCGGTCCGGCGGGCCGAGCAGGTCATGACCGAAGGGTCGACGCCAGAAGCGATCGCTGCCGTCAAGCATGCGATCAGCACGCTGGACCGGGTGGCGAGCAAGGGTGTCATCCACAAGAACAATGCCGCCCGGCGCAAGAGCCGGCTTATGGCCAAGCTCAACAAGTTCCAGGCGGAGCAAGCCGCCGCATAGAGCCGCGGGCGAGGAACAGCAAGGCTCGGCCCGAGCGGCATGTTAGTGGCCGGCTCGCGTGTGCGCTGGCTCAACGGTCCGGGCTAGTTTTGCCAACAGGTGATAGAGCGCATCGGCCGGTTGCCGCAAGTGCCCGGTTTTGAGCTTGCGATCAACGTCGGTCGCGTGATCAACGGCAGCGATCAGCGACCTCTCTGACCTCCCTCGCACCGACGCGGCAACGCCAGACATTCGGTTCGGATTCGTCAGCGCCAACGCGCGACCGATCTCATTCGGGGGCTTTCCCGGCGCGGCGGCCACGAGTACCGCCAGCTCGACTTGCTGCTGCACTTGCGCTATCAGCTTCGCCGGCTCTTCTCCCGCCAGCAGCAACCGCTCAAGCTCGGCCGTGGCGACATCGAGCTGACCCGCGACCGCCGCGTCGATGAAACGAAAGACCCGGTCATTCGGCCCCGTCTCGATCAGTTCGCGGATGTGCGACTCGCGGATCGGGTCCGGGTGCGCGTACAACAGCAGCCGTTCAATCTCATTCTGAAGCAACCGCGTATCGGGCGGCCGGTCATAGCGTGGATTGCTCGGCGCCGCCGACCACGTCTGGGGATAGAGCAGCTCGACTAGGAGCTGCGCCGCGCGACGATCGATGTCCCCCCCTCCCTCGCGGGCGGCGGCGGCGACCCAATCAACCAACTGCCGCCCCCGCGGCGGCGCCGATGAGACAATCGTCGCGTCGGGCGGCGCCAGGCGTTTTACCGACGCGGGGATCGAGGCGAGCTCGGGGTCGACGAGCATCAGCACATTCTGATCCGGGACCGCGCCCAGCAGCGGCGCCAAGTCCAATCCGCCCGCGGTGAGTTGCGCATCGTCCACCGCCAGGGGTCCGCCGGCGCCGCGGGTGGAGCGCGCCAGGAGATTCTCCACGACAACCACCCGCGGCGCCGCGAAGAAACCAACGCTGCCGACCGCCGCGATGACGGCCGTCAACGAAACCTCCCTGCCATCGAGCATGGTCGTGTTGAAGCCGTCCGGATCGAGGGCCGCGAGTCGTTTGGCCGCCTCGGCCCTGGCGAGCGATGCGTCGGGACCGTGGATCATAACGATCATCGGGTGACACCCCTGAACAAGCGCGGCCGCGAGGCAGAGCCAGGTAAAGAGCCGCCCCCGCTTGTGCCGTGTGCTACGGAGCCTTGAACCTGCTTTCGCAGGTGGGTGCCCCGACCCCGTACGGAACACCGCACGGCTGGGAGCTCCCGACTCACTTTCTGTTGGCTCAAGACCGCGTAATGCATCACGAGCACCGCAGGGCCGGCAGCGATCGAGAGTACCACCGCCACGAACGGGAAAACAAGGACTCGGGCGCGGCCAGGACATCTGAGGCGGGAGCGGGGCGAGTCGCGGCCGCGGCGTGGCAGGGCCGAGGGCCGCGGGTGGTCGCCAGGCCGGACACGACATTTCCGCCTGGCGGCGAGCAACCTGGCCGGCTGCACCGGCAGGAAGGGCAAGCGCGCCGGGAGCGCTGGCGGCAGTGGCGGCGGGCGCCGCGGCAGGTGAGTGAGCCTGATACCCTCCCCGTCCAGCCCACGCCCCGGCAGCCGCCGGCAAATGCGCTGGCTCGGCGTGGCCAGGCGGGGCGCTCCGGTACTCGCTCGGCGACGCGGCCCGACCACGATCCGCGGCCACCTCCTTTTCCGTCAGTCCATCGCCGGTCTCACCACTTTGTGACCGCCTCCACACGACCGATCGACGGGCGACGATCCGGCACTTACGACGGTTGGCTGGCCCGGTATGGCAAGAGGACGTGGAGCCGAGCCCCTTTGTCACGCCGTGACTCAGCCCAGATCGAGCCGCCATGCAACTCGACGATCTGGCGGGCGATCGGCAAGCCCAGACCGGTGCCTTCGATGTGCTGCTGCTCCGGCCGTTGGATCCTGCTATAGCGGGAGAAAATCGATTCCAGCGCGTCGTCTGGGATGCCCAGTCCCTCGTCACTGACCGTGAGCTGGACCGCATCTGGCCGCCGCTCGGTCGACAGCGTGACCGCGCCGCCGGCGGGCGCGTACTTGATCGCGTTGGCGACGAGGTTGGTGACGACCTGGGTCAGCAGGTCCGAGTCGCCGGTGATCAACGGCAGCTCGGGATCGAACCGCGTCACAAATGTATGCCGCACCGTGGTGGACCGCAACGAGGCGATCACATCGTCCGCGATCTCGTTGAGATCGACCCGCTCGCGGCGTGGCTCGACCTGGCCCGACTCGAGGCGATCCAGATTGAGCACCTCCTGGATCATCCGGGCGAGGCGCCGAGCATTGGCGTTGATCGTTGCGGCAAAGCTTCGGATCTCCTCGGGGGTCAGCGTCTCGTCGATCAGCAGCTCGCTGTAGCCCTGGATGCTGGTCAGCGGGGTCCGGAACTCGTGGCTGATCATGGAGACGATCTCGCTCTTCGCCTCACTGACCCGCGCCAGCTCGACATTCGCCGCTTGCTGCCCGGCAAGGGCGTCCGTCACCTCCGCTTCCGCTCGCTTGAGGTCGGTGATGTCAAACAGGAAGCCGAGCCAATAGAGCGGCCCGCCGTCGTCCCCGCGGACCAGCACCGCCTCGTCGCGGACCCAGATCTGTCGCCCGTCTTTGCTCAGCATCCGGTATTCGGCCCGGTAGGGCGCTCCGCTGGCGGTGGTCTCATCGTCGTGCTTTCTCACCCGTTCCCGGTCATCGGGATGCATGAGCTGAAACGAGAATTGGGGGTCACGCTCCCATTCGCTGATCGGATACCCGAGCCACTCCTCCATCCGTTGATGGAGATGGACGAGCGGCAGGACTTGAGCGTCCCCCGCCGCCGCGTTGATATAGGTGATCCCCGGCATCTGCTCGACAAAGGAGCGATACCGCAGCTCTAGCTCCCGCAGTCGCGCCTCGGCCGCTTTCCGCTCCCCGATCTCGCGCATGATGACGGAGACGCCGGCGGCCTCTCCGCTTTCGTCCCGGATCAGCGACGCCTTGACCTCGACTTCCGTCACCGAGCCATCCTGGCGACGGCGCCTCGTTTCCAGGCTTCCCACGTAGTCGTCGTCCCGTGCCTGGCGAACCAGGTCTGCGAACAGGATCATCCGTTCGTCCGGCGGCACCAACAGGAGATAGGGCTGGCCGACCACCTCCGCTTCGGTGTAGCCGAAGAGCCGTTCCGCCGCTGGATTCCAACTCGAAATATTGCCCTCTTTGTCGATCCCGATAATCGCGTCATTGGACCACTCCACCAGGGCGGCAAGTCTGGCCAGCGCTCGCTCATGCGACCGCGCGGCGGTGACATCCCAGGAGGAGCCAACGAGCCCGATCACGACGCCGGCGCGATCGCGAATCGGAATTTTCGAGGTCCGCCGCCAGTTATCGGCCCGATCAGGCGGTACCTGGTTCTCAATCGTATCGATGATCGGCACGCCCGTGGCAAACATCTCCTGCTCTTGAGCGTAGAAGTCGCGGGCGATATGCTCGGGAAAGAAATCGAAATCAGTCCGGCCGAGAATCTCCGCCGGCTCCGTGAGGCCAAAGGTATCGAGGATCGCCCGGTTGACCCGGGTGAAGCGCGACGCGGTGTCCTTGACGTAGACCTGATCCGGCAGCAGGTCCATCAGCGTTTGCAAGACCTGGCGCTCGGCACTGGCCGCCGCCTCGTCCCGGACCACGGCCACGGCCTCGCCGGCGCCCCGCGGCTCGAACCGGATCTCAAACGGTTCGCCATGCGCGGCGCGATCGAGCTGCACGCTGATGGTCTCGGCCTCCCCCGTGACCAGCACCCGCGACACGGCCGCCATCATCCGCTCGCTGTCCGGCGAGACGCCGACCAGCTCGCGCGAGGGATCTTGGGCGCCGGTTGACGCTGCCGGCGTGCCGCCGGCCGCGTCGAACCGGATCAACCGCGCCGCCCGGGCGAGCAAATCGAGGTCCCCTTTGGAGTAGCCACGGGCCTCGCCATGACCGGCGCCCAGCAGCCCGGACCCTCCGGCCTCATGCGAGTCAATGGGAACCACCACGAAGCTCTGGTGATCGGGGAACGCCGTCGCCAGGCCGTTCGCCGCGTGGCTGTCATCGCGCCCGGCGTCCTCGACCACGATGGGTTCGGCACCGAGACCCGCGGCGGGACCAAGCTTCAGCGGAATCGGCTCCACCGACGTCACCGGCTCACCCGCCGGGCCGCCCGCCGCGTGGGTCAAGACCACGAGAAAATAGTCAGGATCATCCGTGCCGCGCGCCACGAACGCCGACGTCACGCCAAGCTGGCTGGCGACCAAGCCCGCGACCCCGGCGAGAAAATCGGCCCCGGGCCCCGCGACGGGATGGGACAGGCTCGGGCTCTCAGGCATTGGCGCCGGCTTCGTGAGCTTCCCCGACTTCACCGATCGACCATCCCGCGCTTCATGGTGGTCTTCCTCGCCGCCGCGTTCCTCATTCCTGTTGTCGCAATACGTAGCCGGCACCCCGAATCGTCTGAATCAACCGCGACTCGCCCGCCGTTTCCAGGGCGCGCCGGACGGACGCGATCGTCACCGCCACCACGTTGGAATCGCCAAAGAAATCCGTTCCCCAAATGCGTCGCAACAAAGTTTCCCGCGGGATCACTTGGTTGGCATGTCGGAGCAAGAACACCAGCACCTCAAACTCGCGGCTCGTCAGGAACACGATGCGATCGCCGCGCCGTACGATCCGGCTTCCGATTTCAACGTTCAGATCGCCATAGGCCAGGATTTCACTCGATACCGCCGATGGTGCTTCCGCTCGCAGGCGCCGGAGGATCACGCGCACCCGCGCCACCAGCTCGGCCACGGCAAACGGCTTCATCAGGTAGTCATCGGCACCGGCTTCCAGGCCGGTAACGCGGTCGGTGACGCTGCTCAGCGCGGTCAACATCAGGATCGGCGTCGGGGGACGGCCGTGGTCTTCGTCCATACCGCGGATCTTCCGGCAGACCTCAACCCCACCGATATCGGGCAGCATCAGGTCCAGCACGACCAGGTCCGGCGGATCGATCGCGATCGCGACGAGTGCCCCCGTGCCGTCGGCAACGACATCGACTTTGAGCCCTTCCCGGAGCAGGCTGTGCCGGATCAAGCTCGCGATGTCTTCGGTGTCCTCGACTACCAGCACTCGCGCCATGCGTTTCGCCTCCTGGACGTTCGTCGCTGGTTCGCGCGCCGTCCGTCCCCCTCCGGACCGCTCGTGGTCAGGTCCGGTTCGGCGCTTGTCGGGCCCGATATCCTGCTTGAAGCGACCGTTCGCCCGGCGCGGCGCTTCGACGACAGGTGCCCCCACGATTATGACCCGCCGTGCCGAATTCATCCATTCCGCGATCGGCACCCATGCGATGCCGCCTCGATCGCGACCCATCGCGAAGACGGGCCGGGAGACGACGGGACCGCTCGAGTCGGAACGATCCGTCTCCGCGAACTGACCGTGACGAAGCGGGTCGCCGCTCGACCCGCTTTTTCACCGTCATTTCACATACGATTTATCTGGCCTTTAGGTTTGCCCTCTACAGTGAGTCCATCATCGTGTCGCGCATGATCGGGCCCGCGGCAGAATGGATCGACGACATTCTTCCACTCGTCGGGTCTCGTCACCCGCGGCACGGTCCACGGCCACATCACCGAGCCGCGTCCCCGCCTGGCTAGCCGGGGCGCACGACGTATTGAACCTTCCGCGCCGGGCCGCGCCTCCGCATCACGCGAGGCCCCGGCTCGCGCGGCGTTCGCGGCGGAGAATTGAGGCGACATGACAGGCATGATATCCGACGATGCGGGGAGGCCCGGATCGCGAGAAGCGATCCAGCGGATCACCCACGAGCTTCGCACCCCGCTCACCGTGGTCATTGGCTTCTGTGAGCTCCTGACAAGTGATCGGCCAGACGACGCGAGCGTCAAAGAGTTCGCGGCGCGCATCTCGGCCAATGCTTGGTTGCTCCAAGCCGCGGTCGAGCGCCTGATCGAAGAGCTGCAGAGCGCCGATTACGCGGGGCCGGCGAACGACCCGCGGTTTCTCGGCAATCAATTTATCAACAAGCCAGTTGCTGTTGGCGCGGATGCGATCGTCGCGGTTGATCCAAGTTTCCCCGGCGAGCCGGACGACCGCCGTTCCGCCGCTTCGGCGGACCCTCTCGCCGCCCCCTGATCGCGGCTGGATCGCTCCGTTGCCAATCAAAATCGATGCCTCGCTGGAGGAGCATGAGCAATACGGTGAACGCCCGTGACTCAGCAACGAACGATTCAGATCTTCGGGCATGTCCAGGGCGTTTCGTTTCGGGCGTCCATCCGCGCCCTCGCCAACCGCCTTGGTCTCACTGGGTCCGCCTCCAACCAACGAGACGGATCGCTGCTCGTCATCGCTGAAGGAAACGCCAGCGCCCTGGAGGAGTTGATTGCCTGGTGCCAGACGGGACCGCCCAGCGCCCAAATCGATCGGGTCGTCGTCAGCGCCGGAGAACCAGCGGGTTCCACCTCATTCACCATCGGCTGACCAGCGGGATCCGGTTCCGTCCTCGTGGTCGTGGCTCCTGGACGTCAATCCGATCCAGGGAACATCCCAACCAACTTCCCGCTCCCAATCTCGCGGGAGGTCGAGCGGCGAAGTCCGTGCCGGCGATGGAAGCGCTTGCGCCATCGCCGCGACCTCTACAGAGCGTCCGCTGATCGCCGTCGCGTGATACCGGCGCCAAGCAGCAGCGCCACGCCCAGACCAAACACAAGCGGCGCAAGTCCGGCCAGCGACCCCGCCACCGGACCGGTGCCGGTATCCGGCAGGGAGCGAACAGCGACCGTCCTGTCCCTGGCTCGACTCGACGTTCCCCGTTCGGGTGCCGGTGCCGAGGCGCGAACCGGCTTCGGCGCCACCATCTCCTTCGGCGCGGGCGCCGCCGGAGCCGGCGCGGGATTCGTCATCGGGAGCGGGGCGCAACTCGAGACATTGCCAATCGAGATCGAGTTGCCCCGGTTGTTACCGGTGAGGATCGGATTGGTCATGATCGTGCCGCCGTTGGCGTTCGCGCTGGCCACGCCGCCATTCCCGGCGGCGGCATCGCCGCCGAGGCCGGCATTGCCGTCGCCGCCGCTGGCATCGGCGATCGCGGTGCCTCCATCGGCGCTGAGGTCGATGCTGGTGTGGTTGGAGATATTGCCGCCGTCAATAATGACCGTCACCGCGCCGCCCAGACAGGAATACACCGTACTGCCGGCATCATCGCTGGCGCCGGCGTCGGCCGCTTCGCCGATGTTGACCGTGTTGCCGCGATTGTTGCCCGTGATGATCGCGCTCGTGATGATCGTACCGCCGTCGGCCCGACTATTCGCCACGCCGCCATTGCCGGCCGCGGCATCGCCGATCGCGCCGGTGATGCCGGTATTCCCACCACCGCCGCTGGCGTCCGAGATGGCGGTACCGCCATCGGCGCTGATGTCAATCACGGTCGTATTGCTGATATCGCCAGCATCGAGCACGAGCACCGCGCCGCCGCGGCCGCCCGGGCAGTCCGCGAAGGTGACCTCGTGCCCGCGGTTGTTGCCGGTGATCATGGCGCCGGTGATGATCGTGCCGCCATCCGCCCCGGCGCCGGCCGCGCCGCCATTCCCGGCGGTAATCAGCCTGCTGGCCACCGCGCCGCCCGCTTGCACCACGTTGTCATCGCCGCCGCCGGCGGTCGACACCCCGGCGCCGCCGTCGGCGCTGAGGGAGAGGTCGGTGGCGTTGATGATCGTCCCGCCATCAATCTGGACCGAGCCGTAGGCACAGTCGTTGACGGTGATCTCGCTGCCGCGATTGTTTCCGGTGATGCCGGCGCTCTGGATGATGGTGCCGCCGCTGCCGGTGGCGCTCCCCCCGCCGCCATCGCCGGTACCGGCCACGTCGTTCTCGGCCGCTTGGGCGGTCTCGACTGGTTGCGGCTCGGAGTCAGACCGTTGGTTTTGCCGGTCCGCCTGAACGGCGCCTTGGGCCGCTGTCACCGCCCCGGTTTCGTCCGTGGTCTGGTCCGGCTCCGACCCCGCCCCGGCGTTGGCTTGGCCAGCCACCGGGTCGGCGGCGGGCGCCGCTTCGTCCGGCACGGCGACCGCCGTTGGCGCCGGACCGGCCACCGGGGCGACATTCGGGTTGAGTTGAGCCCCGCCGCCGGTGACCATGGGATTGAGTCGGTTTCGGCCGGGATCGTCGGCCGGATTGAGGTCGGTAGCCGCCGGTTCGGTCGCGACCGGCTCTTCTTGGGCAGCCGTCGGCGGTGCCAGCGTGGCAATCAGCATGATCGCGACGAGCATCGTCAGCACCCGCCGCCACGGCGTCGCCGGCCTTGATCGATCCATCGAGCGCTCCCTTCCCGTTCCCCCGAGACGATTCTAGGGTGCGCCAGGCCAGCGGCACAAGATGCACGGACACCCCGATATTTCATCCTTGCTCTCAGAGACGGCGAAGCACGACGATTCGTTTCGCCTTGCCCGCCGGGAACTGTTCCTACGCTCGCGGCCGAAGATCAGGCGGATCGGCTAGCATGCGACCGGCGCCGCGGGCCGCGGTAAACGTGCTGTTAATTTCAAAGGAGCGTGTTCAGGTGCTCAGACCAGACGGCGAAGAGCGGCTACAGCGATTTTCGGCGACCGCTTATCCGCCCACGGTAACCGAAATCGTGCTGGGGAGGCTCTATCATGTGATGGGCTACGGCCATAGCAACGCCAGCTTCATCGTCGCCAACCGCTCGGTCATCCTCATCGATACCCTGGACACCGATGTCCGGGGAGCCAAGTTGGCGCGCCTGATCGCGGACAAGACGGCCAAGCCGGTCAAGACGATCCTCTACACGCATGGCCATCCCGATCACCTCGGCGGCGCTGGCGCCTTTGCCGAATCACGGCCGGAGATCATCGCGTTTGCCCCGGCGCGTCCGCCGCTGACCCGGACCGAGCGCTTGGGGACGATCCTGGAGCGCCGGGGCCGTCGCCAGTTTGGCTATGACCTCACCGATGCGGAAGCCATTTCCCAGGGGATCGGGAGTCGCGAAGGGTTCACCGTCGGCGAGGGCGGGCGCCGGCCGCTACCCCCGACCACGGTCTACGCCGACGAGGAGGTTCGCCGTGAGATCGACGGCGTCGAGCTCCTGCTGTGCGCGGCGCCGGGTGAATCCGAGGATCAAAGCTTCATCTGGTTCGAGCAAGATCGGGTGCTGTTCTGCGGCGATAACTACTACGGATGCTGGCCGAACCTCTCTGCCATCCGTGGGGGGCAGTATCGCGATGTCGCCGGCTGGATCGCGTCCCTGGATCGCCTCCGCCAATATCGCGCCGACGCGCTGCTGCCCGGACATACCCGGCCGATCATCGGTCGCGATGCGGTGGCAGAGGTCCTCACCAACTTCCGCAACGCCCTGGACTATGTCCTCACCGAGACCCTGGCCTGTATGGACCAGGGGATGGGGATCGAGGCGACGGCCGACACGGTGACATTGCCAGAGCGGTATCGTCAGCTCCCGTATCTTCAGGAGTTTTACGGCACCGTCGCCTGGTCCGTCCGCGGCATTTACACGGGCTATTTCGGGTGGTTTGACGGCAACCCGACGAACCTCAATCCGCTCGCGCCTCATCAGCGGGCGCTGAAGTCAATTGAGCTGATGGGCGGCAAGGAGGCCGTCGCGGCAGCGGTGGTCGGCGCCCTGCGATCTGGCGACAGCCAGTGGGCGCTTGAATTGACCGATCTGCTACTGACGCTTGATCCAGACAGTGCCGCGTTTCGTCGCGCTAAGGCAGCCGGACTCATGGACCTCGCGCGGCAGGAGACCAGTGCCAATGGCCGGCACTACTACATTGCATGCGCCAAGGAACTGCTCGACGAGCCACGGTAGGGGCCATGACGTCGAGTACCGCATGGTATCATTTGGCGTGTACGTATGCCGGTAATTTGCGAGGGAATCGTTCGCAACTGCCGACCCGTGCTGGTCCAAGATAAACGGTTCGCGGCAAAATAGCGGCAATGAAATGCACCCCGCGCCGTTCGTCGCAGCCGGGGTGCGCGGCGACCGACTACCAAGGAGTCGAACGCATGGGAAGTATTACAGACGGCGATGAATGTTGGGACGCCTTCCGACGCCGACTCGTCCGCGTTTCGGAGGCCCACGAACCGACAGCGGGTAACGCTAACCCAGTCCGCCTTCTACCCGGCTCCTTTGCTAACCCCAAGTTGCCGGTCGAGGAGTTCACCTTGCACCGGCTTTTCCTCGATGCGCTCGCTGACGTCGAACCGCGCGTTCTTGCTGACTTAGCAAATGATCCATTGACCGCCTTTCGCCGCGCCTGGGCAAAGCCCGGCGACCACGTTTTCGGCTCGACCCCTTTCAACTTTGATCCGGTCCGACAAGCCCTGGACACTGTCGTGAATGCAGAATTGGACCAACTTGAGCCGGCGAACAGCGACCAGCGTGAACCTCGGCCGGGGACGTTCCCGTATGAGATTGCCATGTGGGGCATTCGGTGGAGGCTCAACGCCTGGTTTATCCACGACGCCGGTATGTACACCGCCGTCTCATGGCTCCTCAATCCTCCAAGCGAGACCGATCCGCCGGCCTTCCGCTACCCGTATTACCCGGTGGACTGGATGTTCCAGAGCAGCCCCCGGTTTCGCGTGTGGTTCAACCCCTGTATCTGGGCGCCAATGCTCGAATCGCGTGCGGAAGCGTATGCTAGGTGTTTGGCCGAGTTCGAACGGCTACTGAAGACGGAAATGGACCAAGTCGAAGAGTGGGCGTTAGACGCCGGTCTGACTCGTGCTCCGATCAAGCGCACCGGAGATGAGCACTTCCGCTGGCTTGTCCGCTACCACATATCGGAGGAATCCTACGCCAGCATCGCTCGCAGCGTTCACCTGTCGCGGCAGTCAGTCAAGAGCGCCGTCCAAAACGCGGCCCAATCAGTCTTGTTTAATCTTCGTGCCCCTGATCCGCCCGGCCGACGCCGAAGCCCTCATTCTGCAAAGCCCCGAATTGTAAGGGTAGACCGATCCGCCGCATAAACCACATATTGAATCGACAGTTTAGCCGCTACGAGGTTTTGTTCGTCCTTTTCTCTGCCCAACATGCTCCCTATTGTTGAGTTAGTGGCAATCGTCGGCGTCGCGCCATCGACGATCTACAACTGGAAACGTGGCAAGTACAACCCAAGAGCCTGGCAACTCCAGTAGCTTGCTCGGACGTTGGGGGTCAAAATGGACGACCGCCACTTGGAACTGGAGGACTTGAAGGCGACCACTCACCCAGATTAAGGGCCATCACGGCAAGCGGCGCGTTGAACTACTGGAGGGTCAGTGCAAAGTCAAGAACCACCCATCCATCATAGCTCCGATCGCGATGCACTCGGGAAGGGTCAAATCAATACGCCACCTGAGCGGCAGCATGAGATTGCATGGGCACCACGGGTCACAAAAGCGATTCGATCATTTCCTCAACCAGTCATTGACGTGATTCTTGTTGCGCTCCTATCGGCAATGACCAAGCAGCGGCATCGACTTGCGTTTCCGCTCAAGGGCTTCTCCGGGATAAGCGTAATGGAGATCAAGAAGCCTTATGATGGAGACACCTACCGGGTCGTCTATGGCATTGGCGTCCCTCTTGCGGATACTATTTGTGTGCTTGACGCGTTCAAGAAGAAGTCACATCGCGATGATGAGACGCCCCGAGACGTCATGGCCCGGATTAATCAGCGTTTGAAGAACGCTGATGTGATGGAGATGAAGGATCTAGAGGAGGCACTGAATGAGAGACGACGAGGCTCTAGAGCGAAGTAGCGGCAACATCTTCGCCGACCTCGGTCTCCCCGATGCTGAACTAGCCCTCGCAAAAGCTCAAGTCGTTCTCCAGATCAACGCGATCGTAGAGCAAAACGGGTGGACTGACATTGACGCCGCCGAGATTCTCGGCATTTCAGCCGCGGATTTTGTCACCGTCAGTGAAGGAGCGACACTTTCCGTCTTCTCCTATGAGGACTTTGCTCTCCTCCGAGAACGGCTCAAAGCCGCGGCGGCGGTAGGTTCCCATCAGGCGCCAACGTTATCCGGTCGTACCGCCACGGTTGGGGTTGGCCTTCCATTAGCGGCTGGCTCAGGGTCAATCAAGTCGAGAGATGTCTCATTCGACTGAATGGCCAAACCGTGCCGCGAGAGATTCCGCATGACCACGCCAAATTGTCACCATCGGTGCCGGGAGAGGGACTCTGCCGGGGCCGTGCCGTCTGGTGCCGTCTGGTATCATTTGTGGTGTATTCATGCGGGATTACGAGCCGCGGCTGACCCGTCCATACCGGCTCATGCCGGCCCGTGTTATCGCGTTCGCGGCAAAGTTGCGGCAAAGAATGCACCCGTGCCACTTGGGATTCGCTACACCGCCTCGTCTGCTAAGGGCCACAGCGCGTGACAAGACGCTGCTTCTGAGAGGGCTTGTGCGCCAGGGATTCCTGCGCAAATCCCTACAATAGATCGTCCTCTCCAGTTTGTCGCAAAAACGACCGTTTTTGAGACACGCCCATCCGAGGACCGGGGGCGAGGGCCACGCGGGCTACCGCCGTGCCCGGGGAATCACGCCGCGCCTCGCCCGACGCGGGATCGCCTCCTCTCGCCTAGGTCTCGAAGGCAGCGACCTCGTGGGTGGTCGTCGTGGCGGGGGCCACCAGCATGGTGTTGAACTCCGCGATGCGCGCGTCGTAGTAACCGCTTGCGCCCGCGCTGGCAGCCATGTCGGCCTCGGTCTCCCACAGGGTGATGCCGATCAACTGGCGGGCGGCGGGGTCGGCCAGGAGGAGGAAGGCGCGGAAGCCTGGCTGCTCCTGGGCGGCCGGCTGGAACGTCTCCTTGACGGCGACGACCGCCTCGTCGAAGCGCTCGGGTTGGACGTTGGCCATGGTCAAGGGAACCGAGCGGCAACATCTTGCCGGCTCTTCGAGCACGATCGGTGCTATCGGTGGGCAAACCCATGGCGTCGTGGTCGCCGGCGGCAAGGTTGCACTCACAGGTGTATCCGCAACGGAGCTGAGTCAGCGATTGGCTCCGCCTGCACCCCTTCAAGACCCGAGTATGGGCTGGGGGTACGGGCTACGGTATTTGATTCGGGATTTGGGCCTTGTCCTTGTGGTCCTTAGCGTGGCCTCTAGCTTTTGGGGGGTCCGCATTCTAGGCCGCCGGGTCGATTTACAGTTCCCCGCCTTGATCGTTGGAGCACTCTTGTTGGCCATCGCTTGGATTATCACGAAACGTTGGCAACGAGTAGGCGAAGCTAAATATCAGCAAGAATCGGAGTCGCGGCGCAAAGCATCGGAAGAGGCACACGCCGAATGGGATAGTCTATTTTACTGTGGGCGATGTGACCGGACCTTTGCCATCGTTGACTGGCGCAATGATCCGCATAGCCTCGTCGGATGAGCACGACTCGTTTTCAACGCCTCGACAGAAAGCGCCATGAGCACACGAATAAAGCAAACGCTCCGTTCAAGCTGGGCTTGAATGGAGATTAGGAACGATGATTGACTCCGAATCTGGTGGGCTTCTGGAGTGGGGATGTCGGCAGATCGTGCCACCGACTCGCGTCAGTGAGCGCGAACCGATTATCTCGCATGAGTGCCAAGTGCGTGATGACAAGGGTACCAGGGGCGATTCTGCGGGTATTAGCGAATTCCTCGATGCTCTGCGGCATGCGCTAGCCGATTACTTTGAGCGGCTCAGTTGGACGACTTCTTCGTAGTCGCCATGATCGTGACGGCTCATGCGGGAATCCTCTCCTAGCGCACCGACAGGTTAGGCGTCGCAGAAGAGAAAATGGGCGGCGCTCTGACCACTCCCCATGATTGGGACAGACGTCAGACAGTTATGAAACAGGTGCGGGGGCGGTCCATGAACCGCCCCCGCGAGCCTCCAGATTCCGGGGGTTGCACTACTCGGTCGTCGGGACCAGTTCGATGCCGAGGATCGAGGCCTGGTCGGGGCCGTCGTTGCGGAGACCGTCCACGGTGTTGGCGGAGGTGTAGAACCACGTGCCGACAGGCAAGACCATCTCCTCCATGGTGCCCGAGTCCAGCAGTTCGCCGTCGGGCCCGTAGACCCAGCGCCCCCCACCCTCGGGGACCAGAACAACCTCCCCTGCCTCGACGTAGGCCGCCGCCGGGTAGGGGACCGCTCCGGGCGGGACGACGGCGCCCGGCTCCAGCGTGACCCGCACCACCCGAATCGTGAACGGCTCGGTCGGCAGGTCATGCACCGGGAAGCCACCCAACGGGATCAGGGTGACGCCTTCCGGCATCCCGCTGACCTCGCCAACCGGGGCGGGCGTCGCCTCCTGGGCGTGCGCCGTCTCGACCCCGTGGGTCACCAGCGCAACGGCGAGTCCGCCAGCGCCGATCCGCAGCAGCACTTCACGGCGCGACAGGCCGTCCGGTTCCAACACGTCGGGGTCGGCGGCGCGATGAGTCTCCATGGTGCATTCTCCCTTGCACGTGCGAGCAGTCGCCGTGAGGGTTTTCCTCACGGCCCTTGCCGGGCTCCATCCTGAACTGATTCTCTGAAGTCAGTGATGGAGTTACGCCGCGTCGGGCATCGGCGCGGCGAGAAAGGCCTCGATCATCGCCACCAATTGATCGGCGCCTTCGAAGACGATCGTGCCGTGCGTGATGCCGGGGAGGATGGCAAGCTGGGAGCTGGGGAGACCAACAATATCGCCGGGCACGCCGCCTCCGAGGAGGCGGAAGAGCTCCACCGCGTGCTCGGGGCGGACGGTGTCGGAATCGCCGATGATCAGCAGGGTCGGCGCCGCGATCGACCGGATGTCCTCTTCGGGCCAGGCATACTCCTTGCCAAAGAACGCTTTGATCTTCTCGACCAGCAGCGGGAAGTCCTCCGGGTTCGGCGCGTGGCGCAGGTACGCGTCCTCCCACGGCGTCCCGGCGAAGAAGTCAGGGGTCAACTGCTGGATGTCCGCGAGGAGCTCCGGGTACTCGCCGTCGTAGCGATACTTGCCGGAGATGGGCACCAGCTTGCGCACCCGCTCGGGGTGTCGAATCGCCACTTGCAGCGCGGTGTCGGCGCCCATGCTGTAGCCAACGATATCGGCTTGGGCGATGGCGAGATGATCCATCAACGCCGCAATGTCGTCGGCCATCTGCTCGTAGCTGAAGGGGCGGTCGATATCGGCGGTGTGGCCGTGACCCTGCTGCTCGACGGCGATCACCTGATGGTTCTCGGCCAGGGTGGTCAGGATCGGCCCCCACAGGTCGATCGCGCCAAAGGCGCCATGGAGCAGGACCAGCGGCTCACCGCGGCCGTGAATCTCGTAGTACATCTGCAGCCCGTTGACGGGGGCGTATCCAGTTTGCGGGATCGTTTCCGTCGTGGGCGTCGCGGCACTCGCGTCCGCTTGGGCCGCCAGCGCAACGGCGAGTCCGCCAGCGCCGATCCGCAGCAGCACTTCACGGCGCGACAGGCCGTCCGGTTCCAACACGTCGATGAGATTCGCGGCTGTTATCTTCATGTTGCTCTCCTTTTGGTGGGTGGTATCCTTTTCGATTGCCATGGTGCCCTCCTCCTAAAAGATGTAACTCTTGAAACGACTTTACTTCTGCTCGCTACATGGACCGACCCGCTTCACCGACAGCAACGGCAGGCCAAGGTCACGAATGCGGTTGATCACGCCATGCAGCGCCGCCTGGTCAACGATCCTTCCAACCACCAAGGTGGTCCCATCCTGTTGACGCTGCACGGCCAGGTCCCCAAGCCATTCAGACCAGCGATCGTCGAGGTGCCCCTTCACGCGCAGCTCATAGGTGTCGGTCATGGCAAGGTCTCCGGCTCCTCGATCTGACATCGTCACAGGCATACGCGCCGAACGACGCCGGCTACGCATCTCGCCGCCGGAGCTTGAAGTACGCCGCGGCGATGAAGGCGAGCAGCCATCCCCCTACGAGGGCGGCGCCGACCGCCGGGTCCGAGTACGTAGGCGACTCGACAATGTGAGCAATCGTGAAACTGTCAGCTGCCGAGCCAGGGAGCAGACTGAGGATGTTTTCCTGCCACCATATGGGTAGGAGCCCCCCGAAGATCACAGGCAGCCAGAGGATTCCGAGCGCCGTGGTGATGGCGCCCGCGGTGCTGCGGAGGATCACCCCGAGTGCGAACCCAATGATTGGGAATAGCGGTGTCACCGCACCCAGTCCGAGCACCATTCGCCGGGCATCCGCATCGCCTAGATCAACCACAGGCATTCCGTACGCCCCGAGCACGGCCTGTCCAACCAGGAACATCCCGAGCGTAGTGATGAGGCCAAACACCATGGTGATGCCGGTGACCAGGAGCAACTTCGCCAACAACACACGTCCGCGCTTAGGCGTGGCGGTCAGTGTGAGGCGGATCATGCCACTGGAGTATTCGTTGGAGACGGCCAGCACGCCGAATACGGAGTAGAGGATGAGCAAGAATATGTTGCCCACCATTGAGAACAGGATCGGCTCAAACTGCGCACGCTCCGCCGGAGGCCAACCATCGAAGGTACTGCCCACTGCCAGGCTCACAAGCGCCGTCATCGCTATCGAAAGCATGACACCGAGGCCGAGGATGATGTAGGTGGACCGGAGCGTGGTCAGCTTGACCCACTCCGATGCCAGCGTGTCGATAAACCGCGCCGGGCGCGACGCAACGGTTGAAGTGAGTGTGGTAGTGGCAGTCATTGTTGTTGTGGTCATGATCGTGTCCCCGTTCCGGCGAGCGCCTGCGCTGTATCCGCAACTGCGGCCGCGTCCAGCGTCCCACCCTGGTAGTCCAAGCTATCCCGTGTTAGTTCCATGAACGCCGCTTCCAAGCTCGCCCGGCGCGGTGCAAGTGCATGCAGTTCGATGCGGTGCTCCGCGGCCAGGCTGCCGATCCGTTGTGCCTCAATGCCGGTGACCGTAAGCGCGCCATCTCCGTTGGTCACGGTGGCGCCCGCCTGCTCGAGCAATGGAGCGAGGTCAGCCCACCTCGGCGAGACGACACGGACGTGACTGCTCGAACTCCGCTGCGTGAACTCATCGATGTTAGTGTCGGCAATGAGGCGTCCGCGACCAATCACGATGATGTGGTCCGCGGTTTCCTCCATCTCGCTCATCAGGTGGCTGGAGACGAAGATCGTGCGGCCCTCGGAGGCGAGGCGCTGCAGGAGCGACCGAATCCAGCGGATGCCATCCGGGTCGAGGCCGTTGACTGGCTCATCGAACAGCAGGATTTGAGGGTCACCGAGCAGGGCCGTGGCAATGCCCAGTCGCTGGTACATTCCTAGGGAGAACCCGCTGGCTTTCCGCCCAGCAACGTCTGTCAGCCCAACAAGGTCGAGCACCTCGTCAACCCGACGTCGAGGGAATCCGCCGGCCTGGGCGATCCACCGCAGGTGGTTGTAGGCGGTCCGGCCGCCGTGTATCGCCTTTGGGTCCAGTAGTGCGCCTATTTCATGCATCGGCGCAGGGATGGCCCCGTATTGACGGCCGTTGACGGTTACTTCACCACTGCTCGGTGTATCCAGCCCGAGGATCATCCGCATCGTGGTGGACTTGCCCGCGCCGTTGGGCCCCAGGAAGCCGGTCACGCGACCCGGAGCGATGGTGAATGAGAGCTGATTCACGGCCAGTGTGTCGCCGTACCGCTTAGATAAGTTCCGCAGCTCAATCATGATGCCTTCCAATCTGAGTTCGGTCTTCGAGTCGCCGCCGATGTTCTCCGGGGTTATTCGCTCATTGGCCCCCTCCTTGGGTCGGTTTCGCTCCTCGGACTTGAACGTCCGGCTCCCTCCTCACGGGCGACGCAACCTCGCGATCCACGCCTAGCAACGGCAGGCCGAGGTCGCGGATGCGGGCGAGCACGCCGTGCAACGCCGCCTGGTCGACGACCGGTCCGACCAGCAGGGTCGTGCCGTCCTCTTGACGCTGGATGACCAGGCCCGCGAGCCAGTCCGACCAGCGGTCGTCGAGGTGCCCGCCCACGAAAATGCGATACGTGTCGACCATGGCCCTTTCCTCCAACTTGCCGCATCGGTCATCGTCCTGGACACACTCTAGGGACAATGGATGACCCTCGGATCAGCCAAAGGGTGAAGACGGGGGTGAAGTTCGGGGGTGAAGATCGTTGGGGAAGAGGCGAGCGGTCGCGCGGGGCGTGGGTTTAGGGGACGGCGAAGCGGGCCGTCCCGCCGGAGATGGGTGGCGGAGACGGAGCCGAACCGCTTACAGCAAGCCTAGCTCGTTCGCCCGGGCGATCGCTTCGGTGCGATGCCCGACGCCGAGCTTGCCGTAGGCGTTCGCGATGTGGCGCTTGACGGTGGGGAGGCCGACGAAGAGCTGATCGGCGATTTCCTGGTTCCGCAGGCCCGCCGTGATCAGACGCAGGATCTCGACCTCCCGCAGCGTGAGTGGCTCGGTGAGATCGGCCGCCGCGCCCTGGGCCGGTGTGGACGCGGGCCGCGCCGGCTGGTCGAAGGCCGAGAGCAGCCGTCGGGTAGAGAAGGGGGCGGTACCCCGCGCGACGGCGTGGTGCAGGAGCGTTCGCATCGCCTCCCCTTCGCCCACGAAGATACGGACGTAGCCCTCGGGCTCGGCCAGGGAGAGGGCGCGCTCGAGCGGCCCGAGCGCACGGGGGATGTCGCCCCGCGCCTCATGCACGAGCGCCTGCAGCACCAAGATTTCGATCACGCTGCCAGTCCGCTCCCCGGCGTCCGCCGCCTGCAGCAGGCGATCCAGGAGGCCAGCCGCCTCCTGCATGGAGCGAACGTCCCGTTCCCTGGTCGAGCGGGCGAGCAGCACCCTGGCCAGAGTGAGGTGCTCGAATTCGCGCAGGTAGCTGAGGTCGTCATCAACCGACAGGCTCCGCTCGCGCACCCAGCCCCAGGCTTCGGCGAGCCTGCCGCCCTGCGCCACCCAGACCCGCGTCCTCTGCGCCGCAATCGGCCGCACGTCGGGATCGGCCCCCCCGACAAACTGGCGCTCCGCCTCGTCGAGCAGATCGAGCGCGCCGTCCAGGTCGCCGTGGGCCTCCTTGATTCGTGCCATCGCGACGTACCAGCGATGGCGCGTATCCGGCAGCCCGGCGTGCTCGCCCAGCTCCTTGCTTTTTAGAAGATACTGGTTGGCGGCATCCAGCTCATTACGCTCACGGGACAGCTCACTCAATCCCACATACAGGTCCGCCGTGCCCCAGAGTGGATCGCCCTGCTCCGTCGCCAGCCGTAATGCCTGCTCATAGATTCGTCGCGCCTCGTGGAGCCGACCTTGCTCCACCCTGATGTCGGCCAGGATATGCACGCTCACGATCTTGAACTGACTGTAGCCGGCCTGTTCTAGCCGAACCCTGCCCTCGGCGAAGCTGCGGTAGGCTGGCTCCAGATCGCCAATGGTCCGGTATCCGATCCCCAGGAGCGTGGCCGCCGCGCCCCGCCACAAGTCGTCATCCTCGGGCAAGAGGTCGACTGCCCGCCGGGCATAGGTCGCGATGCCGGCCACGTCGCCGAGCGCCCCGGCCCGATAGGCACGCGCGATGGCGATCGTTCCCGGTAGCGACCGAAATGCCGCTTCGTCGACGACGACCATCTCGCCCAATGGGGCAGCTCTTCGCTCGGCTGCGTCCGCGGTCGTGTCCAGCCACCGTTCGGCGTCCCGCAGGCGGGCCTCAGCGGCCTCCAGTTCACCGACATGCAGCAGCGTCCGGCCGTAGCCAGCGCTGAGCACGGGCCTGACGCGGACCAATTCGTCTGGTAGCGCCTTCGCCCAGCCCAGCCATGTGGCGGACTGGAAACTCCGGTCCATTGCTCGCCAGGTCACTTCGACCAGGTCCGCCGCACGCTCGAAGTCCTCGGCGGCAAGGGCGTGGCGGATCGCATCGGCCGGTAGACCGTTGTGCTCGTGCCACTCGCTCGCCCGCCGATGCAGAGCAGCAACCTGATCTGGCTGCTCCTCCATCGCACGCGCCTGGAGGACATTCGCGAAGAGGTGATGATAGCGATACCACCGGCGCTCGTCATCTAGCGGAACGACGAACAGGTTGCCGCGCTCCAGGGCCTCAAGCATCCCTCTGCTATCTTCCTGGCCGGTGATGGCATCGCATAGCGGGCCATTCAACCGGTCGAGGATAGAGGTCTGTAGTAAGAAGGCGCGGACACGGTCAGGCTGTTGCTGCAGGACTTCTTCTACTAGATAGTCAAGCACGAAACGGTGGCTGCCGGTAAAAGCCTGGACAAAACC
>JALZJP010000022.1 GCA_030859715.1 Chloroflexota bacterium | reverse complement strand
CCCCCAAATCCTGGGGGCGGGGGTCGATCGCGGAATGGCTGGACAAAAGGTCCGTGCCATATTTCCAGCGTCGCCGCGCCGCCGCGATTTCTCTACTTGAAACCCGAATCAGCCGGCTCGTTGGTTGCTCAGACCGGGATGATCTGATCTTCCAACCGCTTCGAGCGTTTGGTGATGACTTCCGGCTCTTTGGCGCCGACGATCACCGTGTCGTCGTGCCGGAAGCCGCCCAGGCCGTGGATGTAGATCCCCGGCTCGCAGGAATAGACCTCGCGCTCGACGAAGGGCCGGTGCAGGTAGGCCATGTCGTCGGGGAACTCGTGGCCGGCGATCCCCATCCCATGCCCGGTCCGGTGCGAGATGTTGTCGCCGTAGCCGGCTTGCTCGATCACCCACTGGGCGGCGCCGTCGGCGCTGGAGACCGGGTTGCCGGCGACCATCTTCTCGGCGGCGGCGAGGCAGGCTTCGGTGGCGACCTCGAAAGCTCGGATTTGCTCGTCGTTCTTCGGTTTGCCGACGAAGAGGGTCCGCTCGTTCTCGACCACCAGGCCGTTGAGGCGGCAGATGATGATGTTGACCACCACCTCCCCCTTCTCGAACGTCTCCCCGCAATCGGCGCCGGAGCCGTGGGGCGCGCAGGAGGCGGCGCCGCACGAGGATCGCACCCGCACCTCGAGCCGGTCCTTCGGGTAACGGCGGGCGCCCTCCTCGGCAATGGCCTTGGCCACCTCGAAATCGAGCGCGGCAACCACCTGGCCCGGTTTGGCCAGCTCCATATAGCGATCTTGGCCATGGTCGGTCAGCCCGGCGCAGAGCCGCATGATCTCCAGCTCCTCGGGATATTTCACCTCCCGCATCCCGATCAAGAACGGCGTCACGTCGGCAAAGCTCAACCGGGGATTGGCGGCCAGCAGCGCGCCCGGCCCGCTCCCCTCGACGGCCAGGCTGCCGCTCGTGATGCCGCGGGCCTGGAGCTTCTGAGCGACAAGCTGGCCCCACTGGTTGCGGTCGTACTTGCGGTGGCGGATCTTCGGGTGCTCGATGTAGATCTCGTAATCGCTGATGAAGAGGGTCCCGCGGTCGGCGGCCATGAGGAGATGATTGGTCGACAGCTCGTTCATCACCAGGAAGGGCTCGCCCTCGCGCGGGATCACCGCCGCCACCGGCCGCTCCCAGGGCGCGACGTCCAAGTGGAAGCCGGAGACCATATAGAAATTGTCCGGCGTCGTGATCACCAGCGCCGCGTGCCCCTCATGCTCCAGGTGCTCGCGAATCCGGCGCGCCCGATCGGCGAAGACCGTGTGGGGGACGAAGGGCATGACCGGTTCTCCTTGTCTTTGGCTCGTCACCGCTTCAAGCGGGGATCGAGCGTATCCCGTAGCCAATCGCCGGTGGTGTTCACCGCCAGCGCCACCAGCGCCAGCGCCAGGCCGGGGAAGGTTATCAGCCACCAGGCCGAGAAGATATAGTCGAGCCCCTCGCTGACCATGCTGCCCCAGGCCGGCGTCGGCGGCTGCACCCCGAAGCCAAGGAAGCTGATCGTGGCCTCGCCGATGATGAAGCGGGCGACCTGCAGGGTGCCGACCATCAGCAGCGGGGTGACGATGTTCGGAAAGAGATGACGCAGCAGGATCCGGGGGCCGCTACAGCCGATCAGGCGGGCGGCCTCAACAAATTCACGCTCCCGCATGACCAGGGTTTCGCCGCGAGCGATGCGGGCGTACTCGACCCAGCCGACGATAACCAGGGTGATGATGATGTTGCGCAGGCCCAAGCCGAGTATGGCATTGACGGTGAGCGCCAGCAGGATAAAAGGAAACGAAAGCTGGACATCGACCAACCGCATCAAGACCACGTCGAGCCAACCCCCGAAGTTGCCGGCCAGCATTCCGATCGGGATGCCGATCAGGGCCGCCAGGATCACCGTCGTGAACCCCACCAGGAGCGAGATGCGGGCCCCCAGGAGCAGACGATGGAAAACGTCGCGGCCCAGCTGATCGGTGCCGAGCGGATGACCCTCGCTCAGCGGCGGCACCAGGCGGGCGGCGAAATCCGGGGCGTTGACATCGGCTGGCACGTACAGGGTCGCGGTCAGGGCCACCAGCCCGACCACGAGCAGGAAGAGGATCGCCACGGCCGCCCAGCGGTCGCGGCCGAGGGCGCGAACGAGCCGCCAGCGCGGCGCCGGCACGGCGCGCTCGAGGACCAGGGCGCCGGCGCTCATTGGAGGCGGATCCGCGGGTTGACCCAGCCGTAGGCGAGATCGGTCAGCAGATTGGCCACGGTGTACATCACCGCGAACAGCACCGCCGCCGCCATCACCACCGGGAAGTCGCGGTTGAGCAGGGCTTGAATCGTCTCCCGGCCCATGCCCGGCCAGCCAAAGACTTGCTCGACCACGACCGCGCCCCCGATCAAGGAGCCGATCTCCAGCCCGGTCAGCGTAATCAACGAGATGCTGGCATTCGTCAGCGCGTGCCGGAGCACGACCAGGCGGGCGCTCAAGCCTTTGGCGTAGGCGGTCCGAATATAGTCTTCATGCAGGACGTCGAGCATCGTCGAGCGGGTGAGGCGGGCATACCGGGCGATGCTAAGCGCGGAGAGCGTCATCGTGGGTAAGATCAGATGCTCGATGCCGCCCCGGCCGCTGGTCGGCAGCCAGCCGAGGAAGACCGAGAAGAGGAGGATTAGGAGCAGCCCCAGCCAAAAGCCGGGGATCGCCTGGGCGATCACGGCCAGGAGGCTGGCGAGCTTGTCCCAGCCGGAGCCATGCCGGGTGGCGGCGATGATCCCCAGCGGCACGCCGATCAGCAAGGCGAGGACCAGGGCGGCGGCGCCAAGCTGGAGCGTGGCGGGCAGGCGTTCGAGGACGACCGCCAGGGCCGGCCGCTGCTGGCGGGTCGATTCCCCGAAGTCGCCGCGGACGGCGTTGCCCATGAACCGCCCATACTGGGTGACGAGCGGGTCGTTAAAGCCCATCCGTTCCCGGATCTCAGCCATGTCCTTGGTGGAGGTGTCCATCGGCGCGAACAGGAGGACGGGGTCGCCCGAGAGCCGGACCATGAAGAAGACGGCGGTCAACGCCAGGACGACCACGATGCCACCGGCCACGAGGCGCCCGGTAATGAATCGTGCCATCGCGCCGCCTTCCTAAGCCGGTGCCCATCCGCGCGCTCGCGACTCCCCTCTCCCAAGCCGTGGGAGAGGGGTTGGGGGTGAGGGCCGTTCCGCCGGGGGTGAGGACGTCCGCGCCTTACGGGCCCGGCGTCGCGTCGCCCATCCACATGAACTCGTCCGGCCGCGGCGTCCAGGCGACCTGGTTGGAGACGCCGTAGAGGTCGTGCTGCTGCCAGAGGAAGAGCCAGGCCGCCTCGTCGGAGACGATCTGCTGGACTTGATTCCAGATCTCCTGGCGCGCCGCGTCGTCTAGCGTGGACGACGCTTCGGCGATCATGGCCTCGACCTCGGGGTTGGTGTAGCTGCTGTAGGTGGAATCGCCGACGAAGAGGAAGGCCAGGGTGCCGAGGGCGTCCAGGGCCGGTCCCCAGCCGAGGTAGAACATGTCCCCGGTCTGGCGGTTGACGATCTTATCGAGGTGCGTCCCCCATTCGTTGTACTGGACTTGAACATTGATCCCGACCTCGCCCAGCGAGGCGGCGATCGCTTGCGCGGCATCGCTGTCCATTGGGTAGCGGCCTTGCGGGGCGTCCATCACCACGTTGATTTCGCCGGGCTGGTAGCCCGCTTCCTCGATCAGGGCCCGCGCCCGCTCCGGGTCGTAGGTGTAGGGCTGAACCTCCGAGTTCACCTCCGGGTTCAGGTTCGACAGCGCTCCCGCCATCCGGGTCGCGTTGCCCTGGAAGACGCCGGCGATGATGCCGTCGACATCGACCCCGTAGTTGACCGCCTGCCGCAGCAGGGGATCGGTGAAGATGCTGTCTTCCCGGTTGTTCACCAGCGCCACGTAGTTAATGCGCGACGACGGGATCCCCTCAATCCGGGCGACGCCGCTATCGTTGACGACCTGCAGCGAGTCGACCGGGACATCCTTGACGATGTTGATCTCGTCCGCCAGTAGCGCCGCCAGGCGTGAGCTGAACTCCGGCACGAAGCGGAACTCAACCCGGTCCACCATCACATCTTGGCGCCAGTAGTCCGGGTTCCGGTCGAGGATCAAATGCTGGCCCCGCTCCCACTCGACAAAGGTAAAGGGCCCGGTACCAACTGGGCTCTCCCGGTAGCCATCGAGGCCGACCTCCTCCAGGTAGGCTGGATCGATTGGGTACACCTCGCTCAGGCGGAGCCGGATCAGGGGATACGGCTCCTCGGTGGTCAGCCGCGCCGTCAGGTCATCGATCACCTCGATCCCGGTGATGGGCGCCCAGCGTTCGAGATAGTGGCTTTCGTTCGCCGGGTCCTTGGCATAGTCGAACGCCGCCTTGATCGCCTCGGCGGTCAGCGGGTTGCCGTTGTGAAAGGTGATATCCGGGCTGGCGAGGGTAAATTCCCAGGTCAGGTCGTCGATGTTGGCGACGTCGCCCAACCACGGCCCGATCTCGTAATCGAGCGCCGGATCGCGGTTCATCAGCCGGTCGTACATGTGCGCCAACTGAATGTCCGTCGTCCAGTCAACGATCGAGTTCGGCAGCATGGAGAGGGGATCGGCCCCGAGGCCGACCGTGATCAGCGGCAGCCGCTCCCCGTCTTGGGCGCTGGCCCGCCGGGCGGACGGCAACCCGGCCACGCTGGCGGCCATGGCGCCGGCGGCCACGCCCCCGAGCACCTGCCGCCGCGAGACTTGCTTGGTTTCCGTAAACATCTCAGCTCCTTTGCCGATAGATGGACTGATTGAGGCGGAGTTCTGGCAACGGCTGGCAGCCTACCAGAGCGACGAAGCGAGTGTCAAACGCGCGGTTGATGCGGTTCGATCATGCGATGTAGAGGCAGAATGGGTGGCCGTCCGGATCAAGATGCACCCGGACGTCAGCCTGGGGCTGGTAGCCGGCGAGGATCGCCCCGCACGCCTTGGCGTGGGCGCATCCCGCCTCGAGGTCATCGACGCTGATCTCGAGATGCAGTTGCATCTGCTGCTCCCCCGGCCGCGCGGGCCAGACGGGACGGACATACCGATCCTCGATATGGAACGACAGGCCGATGCCGCCCGCCGGGTTGGGCAACTCAACCCAATCAGGGTCGTTAACCGTAACCGTCCAACCCAGGAGCCGTTCGTAAAAGCGCGCCAGCGCCGGCGGGTCGGGCGAGTTGAGCGTGACCGCGGTCAGCGTCATACCGGGTGAAGTAGTCAATGCACGTTCCTTTCCACGCAACGTCCCACTCACGCTCCGCGGCGATGCCGGCCGCGAGGAGGTTCGATTGCGCGTTGCATCGCACGTTCGTTGCCTGAGCGGGATTGGTGGTGGGCAACGGGGCGAAGCATGCAGCGCTTCGCGGGTTTGCCCGCATAGCGTTGGCCCGCATAGCGTTGGCCCGCATAGCGTTGGCCCGCATAGCGTTGGCCCGCGCTTCCCATGGCGAAATCCGCGGTCGTACAAGACGAAAGTGATACCATAGACATTCAGTTTCGCGCGTCCGCTAGCGTACGACGAGAGCGAATCGAGGAACGAGATGCCCAAGCATCAGCCCTCACCCGCGTCGGTGGAGATCTCCGAAGTCCGCGATCGCCTCGATGCACTGATCGAGCGGGTCTCGAACGAAGAAGCGCGAGTGGTGATGACCAAGAGTGGTGTTCCCGTAGCCGTGTTGGTGCCGGCTGCCGAGCTATCGCGGCTCGACTCGTTCGCGCGGCAGCGGGCCGAGCGATTCAAGGTCATCGACGAGGTACGGGCGGCGTTTGCTGGAGTACCCGACGAGGAGATTGAGCGCGAGACCGATCGCATTCTCGGTATCAACCAGGAGGCCCCCCGTCCGGTGTCACGCGCTCGGACGTGATATCGGTAGTCTTGGACACCAACGTACTGGCTCCGGGCTTCGTCGGTATCGCCAGTGTTTCAGTCCGCCTGATCAGCCTGTGGCAGGCTGGTGGGTACGAACTGGTGGTTTCTGACCACCTGCTCAGTGAGCTTGAGCGTACCTTCGGCGATCCCTACTTCGCTGCCCGCGTTCCCGTTGCGAAGGCGACGAGTGCTCTCCAACTCCTCCGTGCCGACGCGCGATTCACCGATCTCACCGTGACCGTCTCCGGTATCGCGACCCAACCAGAGGACGACCTTGTTCTCGCCACCGCGTTAAGCGGTGGAGCGAGCTACCTGGCAACCCGAGATAAGCAACTGCTGAAGATCGGTCACTACCGAGGATTGCTCATTCTTCATCCAGGCGATGTACTGGACCTACTTTCCCAGGCGTCCAACATCTAAGGGCTGATGCCTTACGCCTTCGTGAAGACGGCGCAGGCGTTTTGGCCGCCGAAGCCGAAGCCGTTGGCGATCGCGGCCCGGACCGGCAGCCGGCGGGCCACGTTCGGCACGTAGTCGAGGTCGCAGGCGGGGTCGGGGTCGATCAGGTTGATCGTCGGCGGCACCAGGCCGTCGCGCATCGCCAGCACGCAGGCGAGGGCCGAGACGGCGCCCGCCCCGCCCAGCAAGTGGCCCAGCATCGACTTGTTGGCCGACAGCGCCAGCTTCGCGGCGTGCTCGCCAAAGGCGATCTTGATCGCCTTCGTCTCCGCGATGTCGCCGATCGGGGTCGAGGTAGCGTGCGCCGCCACGTAGTCGATGTCGCTTGGTTGGAGGCCGGCCCGCGCCACCGCCATCGCCATCGCTCGCGCCGCGCCGGTGCCGGTCGGGTCCGGCGCCGTGATGTGAAAGGCATCGGAGGTGTAGGCGCCGCCATGACAATAGGCCAGTGCCGCCGCGCCCCGTCGGGCGGCATGCTCCTCCGTCTCCAGGATCATCACCGCCGAGCCCTCGCCGAAGACGAAGCCGTCCCGGCCGAGGTCGAACGGGCGGCTGGCCGCCGCCGGGTCGTCGTTCCGCCGGGAGAGGGCCCGCATGTTCGCCAGGCCCGCCACCGCCACCGGCGTGATCCCGGCCTCGGTGCCGCCGGTAATGACCACATCGGCGTCGCCCCGCTCCAGCAGGTGAACGGCATCGACAAAGGCCTGCACCCCGGCGGCGCAGGCCGCCACCCCGGTGATCGACGGCCCCCGCGTGCCGAAGGTGATCGAGACCTGCGAGCTGGCCATATTCGGCGCGAACATCGGGATCAGGAAGGGGCTGACCGGTTTCGAACCCCTGGCGTGCATCGTCAGCACATTGTTTTCGATCGTCGGGATGCCGCCGCCGCCGGTGTTCATCACCACCGCGATCCGCTCCCGGTTCTCGTCGGTAATGGGCAGCCTCGCCTGCTCCAGCGCCTGGCGGCTGGCGGCGACGCCGAACTGGGCGAAGCGATCCATTCGTAGCGCCGCCTTCGGGTCCATGAACTCCTTGGCCACGAAGTCGGGCACTTCACCCGCGATCTGGACCGGCAGGGCGGAGGCGTCCCAATGCTCGATCCGGCGCACCCCGGAACGGCCGGCGGTCAGCCCCTGCCAGAAGGTCTCAACCCCGATCCCCAACGGCGTGATGGCGCCCAGACCCGTAATAACCACCCGTCCCACGTTCAGTTCCCCCGATCGGCGACTGGTTTATCGACCGGAAGGCCGAAATCCCCCAAGCCGAAGGTGTTCACATCGCGATTAATCCGCTTAATCAAGCCGGAAAGGATCTGGCCCGGCCCCACCTCGACAAACGAGACGGCGCCCGCCTTGACCATCTCCCGGATCGTGCTCGTCCAGTTCACCGGCCGCTCGACATGCCGCGCCAGCTCCTGCCTGATCTCGGCCACGGTGGTCAGCGGCAGGCCGGTGGCGTTGGCAAAGATCGGTGTGCCCGGCGGCAGGAGCGGCAGTTCCGCCAGCTTCACCGCCAGTTGGGCCGAGGCGTCCGCCATTAGCGGCGAATGCGAGGCGATGCTGATCCCCAACCGGGTCACCCGCTTGGCGCCCCGCGCCTTGGCCAGCGTCATCGCCCGCTCCAGCGGTCCGATCTCGCCCGAGATGACGGTCTGGCCCGGACAGTTGGCATTGGCGATGACCAGGATCCCGCCGGCCGCCGCCTCGGCACAAACGTCAGTCAGCACGTCATCATCCAAACCCAGCACCGCCGCCATCCCGCCCGGCCGCTCTTGGCCCGCTTCTCGCATCAACCGTCCGCGCTCGCGCACCACCGGTAAGGTCGTCGCGAAATCGAGCGATCCGGCGGCGATCAGCGCCGTAAACTCGCCCAGCGAGTGCCCCGCGAACCCCACCGGCGCCATCGCCTGGCCGCTCACGATCAATCGTTCCCGAATCGCGGCCAAGGCGGCGACGCTGGCGGTCAGGATGGCGGCCTGCGAGTTGTACGTATCGTCCAGCTCGGCCGCCGGCCCCTCGAAGCAGAGTCCGGACAGCGAAACCGCCAAAATTTGGTCAGCCTCAGCGAAGACGTCCCGCGCCGCCCCGGAAGTGTCGGCGAGGCTCTTGCCCATGCCGACAAACTGGCTTCCCTGCCCGGGGAAGACCAGCCCCACCCGACCCCGGAGCGCCTCTGCTACCGACATTGCCCGCCTTCAATCGTGATGCTGAACGCTGCGCATGGAACGGCGGCATCTCGCGAAGCGAGCCCGCGCGAATAACCGACAGATAGTACCACGAGACTCAATCGGGACCGATTGCCGCGTCTAGTAGGCGAAACTAGCGATCACCACCGCTTCGGCCGCTCCTTGACTTTTCTAGAAGCCTTGCACGAACCTCACGCACTTGATCTATATTGTCATCAGGAGTTAACAGATAGATTCGGAAACTATATCGTCTGTAGTTAGATAGAACTTTCATCCAGGACGATTCCTCTAGCATAAGGGGCTTCCCGACGCCGGTATGATCATCGAGGATCATGATTGATTCTTGCAGATGTTCTCGCTCTTGCTCAATGTCTTCTGCTCTATTGAGAGTTGCTGCTGACAGTTCGGAGGTGCCTTTGGTAAACGCTGTCTTGGATGGTCTCCACTCATACCAAAGGTTCCGATCGATCCGCAGTTCGCTGGCGATCTTGTCCATCTCATCCAACAAGCTCTGTTTCCGAAGAACATACCAGCTATTCGACGTGCTATTGTTCCGCTCAACGAACTCCACATTCGCAACCATCTTGGGAGGACGGCGATCGAGCACGGCTCTTGCCTTTATGAGATCCGTGCTTCCTCGATCCAGGTTGGCAGCATATTCTCTGATTAATCCTAGCATTCGAGCGTCATCGAAATCGGGCCACTTTGATGTTCGAATTGCATCCTTTACCCAGTTTGAGTCGCATTGGAAGAATCCCGCCGTGAGCATTCCACGAATGACGTCTTTCAAGACGAGTTCAAATGCTGCCACAGTCTTATGATATGCGACTTGCTGGTAGTCAAAGTTTCTGGCTAGGAGGAAATGATCTGCCGTTCGGAGAGCCTTTTTCGTGAGGCAAACCATTCCATTCGTATCGAGAGTAAGCTGGCTCATCAAGTAGTCGACATCTACGGCACCATATGGGAGCCCAGAATGAGTTGCTGTCCGTTGGAGATAGTCAAGCCTATCTACATCAAGATCTGAACTCATCAAGCTGACAAACGGCGGGTTCTCCTGGCGCATAAAGATGTTGAAAATTTCTTGCGGCTGGACACTATATGCTTCGAGAACACGAATCAACTCCTCATCTTGCTCCAAGATTTCTTTGCCTACCCGTTCGTGGTTGGGAGGCGTAGTCAGCCTAGGCTCGTCGTGCTTCGCTCCTGGATCATCATCGGGCTCTGATAGCAGACTTCCAGCATAGAAGTCTCTTAGGACGTCTTCCATTAGATGTGAATAAGGATAGTGGCCGACATCGTGTAGGAGGGCAGCTAGGCGATAGCGTTGCATCATATCGTCCGCAACGCCAGCACCGCTTTGATTCAAGGCGTCGAACGCTCGGCCCATGAGATGGCATGCGCCAAGGCTGTGAGAAAATCTTGAATAATCTGCTCCAGGAAACACCAAGCTAACAAGGCCCAACTGCTTAATGTTGCGAAGACGCTGAAAGACGCGAGTGTCGATCGCTCGCACCTCCAAGTCTGTCAATCCTATTGTTCCATGCACAGGGTCGGCGATCCGCTTCTCAAACTTGAGCATCAACGTGCTAGAGGCAACAGCTTCATCTCCTCTAGACTCTGCTCCGCAACTCTTGAGTACATGGCCAATTGAGGCTTCGCAGCCTCAAGCGCCTCTCGTGCGACCTCGGGGGATTTGCCCTGCACTTTCCGTAGATAGTGCAATGACGCAACCAACTCTAACCAATCCTCTTGAGGAAGAGCCACATCATCCGGGATATTCAGGAGTGGTTTTACTTGTAGCAACCGATTCTCTACATCCTCTCGAAGATTCGCTCCCTGCTCATTCGACGTCTCCAACGCATTGGCCTCTGATAGTCGGAAATAATCTCTTGTCAAGTCCTGGCTATATGGACCCTTCAAGTACCAACCAAAGCGATAGCCGAGATCTACGCCGGATAGCTGGGCCAAATAAATGGCCTTCTGGATCAACTTGCGATCCTTCAAATGGTCGATCCTAGATGGTACGTCGAGCGTACTCAGGACCAATTCTAGAACTCGCAGGCTATTGTTCAATTGCTTCCCCCTGTGCATCGCAAAAGCAAACGAACAGCGCCTTAGTATAGAACTCTTGTTCGGTATTATACCCCTAACATCATTCTAGCGCAATGTCAACAGCAAAGCGAGCGTACGGTTGAGGCGATCCAGACAACACGGAGCGGTTGCTGTTCGAGGCTGAAGGTCTGGATCGCCTCCGCGGGCTGATTTGGAAAGTGAAAGAAAGAGCCGTGGGGGATGGCGACGATGATCGAGGAGACCATCACGGAGTTCTTCGAATCCTATCCCGGGAGCCTGGGGGGCAAACTCCGGGCAGGCTTCCGACTCCGAACCCAGAAGCTCTTGGCCGATTGGCCAGAGATGCTGCACCTCAACCCGAGAGTGCCTCGCGTCCAGCGTCGTTAGCGCTCGGTTAGGGCGAGTTTGGCGCCGAGGGCGACGAAGGCGGCGGCGAAGGTGCGGCGCAGCCAGGTCAGCACCCGCGGCCGGGAGATGACGTGGGTGCGGACGGCGGCGGCGGCGATCCCGTAGCCGGCGAAGACGACCAGCGTGAGGAGCATGAAGACGGCGCTCAGCCCGAGCATGCGGGAGACCGCGTCTGGCTCAGTGGCGCTCACGAACTGCGGCAGGAAGGCCAGGAAGAAGATCGACAACTTGGGGTTCAGGATGTTGATCAGGATCGCGGAAACGATCACCTGCCGGCTCGACCTCGGGTCCGCCCCCGTTTCCACCGTCAGCGCGCCTTCCTCCCGCAGCGTGCTCCACGCCATATAGAGGAGGTACGCCACGCCCAGGTACTTGAGGACCTGGAACGCGACCGCGCTCGCGTGCAACACGGCGGCCAGCCCCAAGATCGCCGCCGCCAGGTGCGGGATGATGCCCAGGGTGCAGCCGACCGCGGCGACGACCCCGGCCCGCGCTCCCCGCGTCAGCCCGGCCGCCAGCGTATAGAGGACCCCGGTGCCCGGGGTGGCGACCAATATCAGCGACGTGACCAGAAACTCGATGCTCACGGCATCCCTCCTCGCAAGTGCTCATTGTCAGCGACGGCGGCCCGATGCGCTAGGGTGGAGGCGTACCGATGCAGGCGGCCGACGTCTCCGCGACGTGGCAGCCGTTCGAAGCAGAGGCGAGGCATTCGGCCCCTACGCCGATGATCCGCGTTGCCACACCCGTTGCAGCGGTTCGTAGCTGATCAGGGTGACTCCCTCCCGCTCGATGATCTCGCGTGCTTGGGGCGAGATCAGGAAATCGAAGTCCGTGCGCCGCACCCGCCAGCCGTCCGGATCGATGGCCCGCGATTCGGTGCTGCCAAGGCTGGGATGCACCGCCCACTCGGTGAGGCCCACCGGCAGCGCGCGCAGCAGTTCGGCGTACCGGGCCGATTTGCCGTTAATGTCGATGCCAAAGCTGTCCAGGAGGTCGTGATCGGCGGTGGGTAAGCCCTGACGCTGGACCTGGTCGATGTAGGGGTGCGACGCGACGCGGAGCGCGAGCCCATATTCCTTGGCCAGTCCCAGCGTCAGGTCGAAGATGTCGGCCCGGCCGCCGCTGTGCAGGCAGTGCCAATCCAGATGGGTGGGCCTGAGATTGGTTGCCAGCACCGCCTCAATTTGGGCCCTGAACTCGATCTCCGCGTCGTCCAGTTTTACCCGATCCAGCAGCTCGGCCATCCGCGCGGCGGCGTAGAAGGTTCCGTCCGCGGCCAAGAGAGAGGGCACCCGTTCCTTCGGCGAAAGCGGATCCCACTGGTAGCTGTCGATGTCGCGGATGACCGAGAGGTGAACTCCGAAGCGGAGATCGGGGTTGTCCCTGAGCAGCTCGATGGCATGGGACGCACCGGGACAGGGAACCATCAGGCTCGTGGAACGGACGATCCCCTCCGAGAACGCGCGCACGACCGCCTCATTGATCGCCGGATACATCCCAAAATCATCGGCGTTGATCAGCAATAATCGCGCATCATCCGGATACCCTAAGCGCGTGTTGGCCGCGCTCTTGCGCGTCTGGCTCATCTCGCCCCCTCCGTTGTTGTTGGCTCAACGGGCGCGGCCGGATTATCGTTCAACTCGGACTGGTCCTGGCCAGGAGCCAAGGGCCACGGTCTGGATCGTGCGCCGATCGTCTCGTGGCTGGCTCAGGAGCACGTCGCGCCATGAGTGGGAACGTGCGCCGGCCAGGCCAACCACGGGCGTCGCTCCGGTCGAGGCCGCCAACAATCCCGCCGAAAGGGAGTATCGATTGCCCCCACGAACCGCCGAACCGCCAAACGTCCATGTGCGGGCGGCAGTTGCCGACGATGCTGATGATGCCAGGTTCCTGGCTGAGCTGGCGCCCCGGCTGGCGGCGGGCGCCCCGGATTGGCACACGCCCGCCGACATCACCGCCGGCACCCGGCGCCACTTCGACGAAGCCCTGCAGGGGCAGCGCGAAACCGAGGTCATGCTGATTGCCGAGGAGACCGCGGGGAGCCGCCTTGGCTTCCTCTACGCGGTCTCCACGACGGACTTCTTCACCGGCGAGCCGCATGGGCATATCTCGGATATCGTGGTCGCGCCGGCGGCCGAAGGCCGGGGGGTGGCGATGCTTTTGCTGCACGCGGCGGAAGCGTGGGCCCGGGAGCGGGGCTTCCGCACATTCACCCTCCATGTCTTCCCGGCGAACACGCGGGCTGAACGCCTCTACGCGCGCCTCGGCTACGAACTGGATGTGCTCCGCCTCCGGAAGTCGCTCTGATCGAGCGATCATGGGGCAAACCCGCGCCTCCCATCGCATCGCCTGCCACTCCAGCGTCGGCTCCCGGCCGCTATTTCAGGCCGGAGGTTTTGATTGACTCGACGAGCTGGCGTTGGAAGATGAAGAAGAGGGCCATGGTGGGGATGGCGACGATGGTCGAGGCGGCCATCACGTAGTTCTGGGAGCCGGAGTACTGCTGGCGGAAGCTGGAGATGCCGATCTGGACCACCCACAGATCCGAATTGTTGGTGATCGAGAGCGGCCACAGAAACGAGTTCCAGTTGGCGAGGAAGAAGAAGACCGCCAGCGCCGCCAGGATCGGCTTGCTCAGCGGCAGGATGATGTTGAGATAGATCCGCCAGTAGCTGGCCCCGTCCAGGATCGCGGCTTCCTCCAGCTCGGGCGGGATGCCGAGGTAGAACTGACGCAGCAGGAAGATGCCGAAGGCGTTGAAAATGGCCGGCACGATCAGCCCCTGGTAGCTATCGAGCATACCCAGGGCCCGCACCAGGACGAAGAGCGGCACCAGGATCACCGGCAACGACACCAGGAAGGTCGAGAAGATGAGGGAAAAGATCACCTCCCGGCCAGGAAAGCGGAGCCGGGCCAGGGCGTAGGCCGCCATCGAGTGGAACCAGAGTGCGATCACCGTCACCATCACGGAGACGAAGAAGCTGTTCAGCATATAGCGCGGAAACGGTGCTTCGGTCAGCACGTACAGAAAATTCTCCCAGGTCGGATTCGCAGGAATGATCTGCGGCAGGTAGGCCTCCGCCCTGGTCTTAAAGGCGCCGGAGATCATCCAGACTAGGGGAAACAGAGTCAGCACCGAGATTGCTGCCAGGATCAGGAAGTTCACCACCCGGCGCAATCGGTAGCGCACCAGGTCGCGAGCCGGCGGCCGCGGATGGGAGACGGCGACGCGGCTAGTCGAAGTCAAAGCGCCCCCCCTTGGTGAGCTTGAACAGGATGCCCGTCAAGATCAGCAGCACGAGGACGAGGAACGATGCCATTGCCGCCGCATAGCCAAAGTTGCCGTACAGAAACGCCTGCTGATAAATGTAGAAAATGACGAGGCCGGTCGCGTTCGCGGGACCACCGTTCGTCATCACGAAGACCAGATCGAACCCCTGGGCGCCGGCCACCGCGGTCACCGTGGAGACCAGGATCACGAAGAAGCTGGTCGGCCGCAGCAGCGGCAGGGTGATGTCGTGAAAGGTCCGCCAGCCGCTGGCGCCGTCGATCCGGGCCGCTTCATAATACTCACGCGGAATCTCCTGCAAGCCGGCGAGAAAAATGATCATGTAATAGCCCATCAGGAACCAGACGGTGACGACCAGGACCGTGGGCAGTGCCGTATCCGGATTTCCGAGCCAAGACCGTCCGGGCAGCCCCAGCGACGAGAGGAACTGATTGAGCACGCCGACGCGATCAACCAGCATGAACTGCCAGATGAGCCCGATGACGACCAAGCTGATGACGTGCGGTAAGAACAGCATGCCCCGGAAGAGCGGCGTCAGCGGCAATCGCTGATTGACCAGGAGCGCCAGCCCCAAGCCGGTGACGAACACCGCCGGCACCAGGAGCACGACGTAGGTCGCCGTGGTCCGCAGGCTGGTCAAGAACAGCGGGTCGCCGAACATCCTGAGGTAGTTGTCGAAGCCAACAAAGGAGTAGCCGCCAAACCCGGTTACATCGAAAAACCCGAGGCTCAGCGAGAGGAGCATCGGAGCGCCGACGAAGATCAACAAGCCGAGACTATCCGGGAGCAGGAAGAGGCCGGCCGCCAGCCATTCGCGATGCCGGCGGGACAGTCCGGCGGGACGAGACCGCTCGGACGCGAGCGGTCTCGTCGTGTCGACCGTGGGTGAGGTCGACGCCTGGGTCACAGGATCGGGGCGCCGTCGTAGCCGGCCAGGAAGGTTTCGATCTGTTGGGCCGCCGTCTCTCCCGCTTGCTGCGGGTCGACGCCGTTCAGCATGGCCGCCTGAATCGCGTCCGAGATCGGCTTGTAGACTTCGGGCGGCACCCGCGGCTCGGCTCGGCCGCCAGGCAGGATCTCATCCCGGAAGACCTGGAGCGGACCGCTCTCGTAGCCGCCCAGCTCGGTGGTGCGATCAACCACCGATTGCCGCGGCGGCATGTCGCTCTTGGCGTTTATGCACCAATCGACGACGCGATCGATCGAGTCGTCGCTCATCGAGCCCAGGGCCCAGACGCAGAACTCGGCCGCGAGGTCGGGGCTGCGGCCCTGGGAATTGGCGACGAAGGCCCAGCCGCCCAGGTCGGTGGCGTATTCGCCGCCCGGCGGCACCGGCAGCGGAAAGACGCCATACTCGAAATCCGGGGCGTTGACGCGCAGCTCGGAGATTCCCCAGATGCCGATATTCTGGATCGCGCAGTAGCCAGAAGCGAGATTGGCCACGATATCGCCACCACCGGTTCCCAGCACCGATCGCGGGGCGACTTCGTTATTGACCGCATCCTGCCAGAACTGTAACGCCTGGACCGCTCCCGGATCGCGCATCCCGCTAGTGACGCCGTCCGGCAACACGATCTCGGCGCCGCCTTCCCACATGAAGGGATACCAGGTGAAGTTCTGGTAGTACCCGGGCCCGGTTTCGAACAGCACGCCAAAGCGCTCCGGGGTGGAGAGTTGCTCGGCCACGGTCAGCAGTTCTTCCCAGGTGGCGGGAACATCGGTTTCGCTCAAGCCGGCCTCCTCGAAGGCGGCGACCCCGTAGTAGAACGCCATCGGCTCGACTTCCATCGGCAGCCCGTAGATCTGACCGTCCACCATCCGGGAGGCGATCACATCGGGGAAGAAGTCGTCGATCGCCTCCTGCTCCATGTAGGGGGTCAAGTCCTGCAAGACGCCGCCGTTGTAGTAGCGGAGGAAGTCGCCGGGGCTGATAATGAAGATGTCCGGCCCCTCGCCCGAGGCGAACGACGTCGCCAGCCGGGTGCCGCTGATGTACTCGGACCCCGGCACATAGACCAGCTCGATTTGCTGCTCGTTCTGCTCGTTCCAGGAGGCAACCATCGTCTCGAACCACTCCGACTGGGTCGCGACGTCGCCATCCGGGCCGTAGAACTGCCAAAATTGGAGCGGCTCCGACTGGGCCCTGGCCCGCCGCCGGATGATCGGCAACGGCCCCGGCCCGAACAAGCCGGCCGCGCCCGCCGCGCCGGCGGTCCCCAACACCCGGCGGCGATTCAGCCGGCTACCGGTAACGAGCGAGGAAGCGTTCAGGGCGGTCTTGTCCACGGTCACGGGCCGCATCCTTTCACGTACATCGTGCCTATTCTCTCACCGGGCGCACCCTTGGCGCTCGTCCCGCGCGCCAACCCCGGATAGGTTGCCGCACGATTGAGAAAACGATTTCGCCCCGACGGTAGCACCGCGCTCACGCGCTGTCAATCGCGCTCGCCGCGCTCCGAAACGAGCGCCTCCATGCTCCCCTTGGCTGATGCCGGGCCTCGCTCTGGCGCGATCGTCCTCGATCACTTATGGTTGATCGCCGGTGGTGATGGGGAGCCCCGGCACGCTCTCCCATTCCTGCCAGGAGCCGGTGTACAAGGCGACGCTCGGGTAGCCGATCAGCTTCAGGGTGAAGAACGTGACCGCCGACCGCACCCCGCTGGTGCAGTAGGGGATCACCGTCTTGTCCGGGGTCACCCCCAGCGCCTCGTACATCGACCGCAGCTCAGCAACCGGTTTCCAGGTATTTGGCGGCTCCGGTTGGGCATTGAGCGGATAGTTGAGGTTGACCGCGCCCGGAATGTGCCCCGCCACGTACTCCTCCGACGTCCGGGCATCGACAAAGACCACAGTGGGATCATCCAGGCTGGCGCGGACTTCCGCCAGTTGGGAGAGGACGGCGGGTTGTGGCTCGCCCTCGTAGGCGCCAGTCGTGTTCGCCGGGGCCGGGGGTGTGCCGCCAGGGATTGCCCCAACCCAGCCGCCCGCCTCCTGCCAGGCGGCGAGCCCGCCATTCAGCACCCGATTATCAGCCTCGGCATGGCCCAGATAGCGCAGGATCCACCAGAGCCGCGCCGCGAACAGCGTGCCCTGGTCATAAGTAACGACCGTCGCCTCGCGGCTGATTCCCAGCGTCGCCAACGTCGCTTCGACCTCACCGCGCCAGCGCGCGATCGATGCGTCCGAGGTATCGACCACCTCGAAGGCCGGCCAGTCGATGTGAGCCGCGCCGGGAATATGCGCTTCGGCAAACTCCTCGGCCGGCGTCAGCGCCACGATCGAGACCGCCCGCTCACGATCGGCCGCGATCAGCGCGTTGGCGTCGATCAACAGCTCCGGCCGCGCCGCCACCGGCGTGGCCGGGGTGGCGGCCGGCGTCGCCCGCGCCGCCGGCCGCCGCTCTTGAGTGACAGCCCCGAGGCCGATCCCGATCGTCAGCCCCCGTCCCACGACCGTGCGGCGGGTCAGCTCCCGTTGCGGCGACGACCGCTCAACTCCCATGCCTCACCTCCCGTGCGCCAGCATGCTAGGTCTCGTATTGTAGCCCCATCGAATCCTTTACCGGCAGCGTTCGCCACGCGACCGCTGCCACGGCCGAGCGCCACCCCTCTATTGACGAGCGCGGCCCGTGGTGGTACAAGCAGAAATCGATTTCTCTTGTTGTTCGTGGAACTGGATCGCCGATGCTCCAGATCGTCAACGTGACCAAACAGTTCCCCGGCGTCCGCGCCCTGCACGACGTCAGCTTCGACGTCGTCGCCGGCGAGGTCCACGCCTTGATTGGTGAGAACGGGGCCGGCAAATCGACCCTGATGAAGATCCTGAGCGGGGTCTACACCGGCTACCAGGGGGAGGTCCGGCTTGATGGCCGGCCCCTGACCCTGAGCGGCCCCCGTGATGCCCAGCGGCATGGCATCGCCACCATCCATCAGGAGCTGAACCTGATCCCCGAGTTGACCGTGGCCGAGAACATCTTCCTCGGCCGCGAGCCGCGCACCGCCGCTGGTTTGCTCGACACCCGGCGCCTGGAGCGGGACACGCGGCAGCTCCTGGACCGGCTGAACCTGCCGATCTCCCCCAATCGCCCGGTCAAGCGGCTCCGGGTCGGCGAGCAACAGCTTGTCGAGGTGGCCAAGGCGCTCTCGCTCGAGGCCCGCCTGCTGATCCTGGACGAGCCGACCTCGGCCCTGAGCCAGACCGAGATCGAGCGCCTCTTCACCGTGATCGCCGCGCTCAAGGCCGACGGCGTGACCATGATCTACATCTCCCACAAGTTCGACGAGATTTTCCGCGTCGCCGACCGGGTGACGGTGCTGCGAGACGGCGAGTACATCACCACCCTGCCGATCGCGGAGACGACCGAGCGGCAGTTAATTCAATTGATGGTGGGCCGCAGCCTGAGCGATCTCTTCCCGAAGTCGACCGCGACCGCCGGGGCCGAAATCCTCCGAGTCGACGGCCTCGGCTTGCTCGCCAGCGAGGAGGCCGGGGGCCGGTCGCTGCATGACATCTCGTTTACCCTCCGCCGCGGCGAGATCCTCGGCCTCGCCGGCCTGATGGGCGCCGGCCGGACCGAGCTGCTGGAGACCGTCTTCGGCGTCTTCCCGCCCCGGCGGGTGCGGGGCACGATCTCGGTCGCCGGCCGGACGCTCCGCCTCACCTCGCCCCGGGCCGCGATCCGGGCCGGCCTCGCCTTCGTCACCGAGGACCGAAAACAACAAGGGCTGGTGCTGAAGCTCCCGGTGGCGCACAACATGACCCTGGCCGCGCTGGGCCGTTGGCTCCGCTTCGACGTGATCCGGCGGCGGGCGGAAGCCGCCGCCGTGCGCGATTCGATTGCCCAACTCCGGATCAGGACCCCGTCCCCGGCGGTCGAGGTGGAAAAGCTCTCCGGCGGCAACCAGCAGAAGGTGGTGCTGGCGCGTTGCCTGCTGACCCGGCCCCATGTCCTCCTCCTGGACGAGCCAACCCGCGGCATCGACGTCGGGGCCAAGGCCGAGATCTACGCCCTGATCAACCAATTGGCCGAGGACGGCGCCGGCATCGTCATCGCCTCCTCCGAGCTGCCGGAGCTGCTCAGCATGTGCGATCGGATCCTGGTGCTGTGTGAAGGCCGGCTGACCGCGGTATTCTCGCGCGACGAGGCAACCCAGGAAGCGATCATGGCGGCGGCGACCGAACGGATCCGGGCGATCGCCGCCTAGCGATCAGGGGCGCCGCCCGGGTGCCACGAGCGACACGACGGGCGAACGGTTCGGCGACGACTACCAGGGGTGACGAGGCAGGGCATGGACCAAGCGACCGTCAGCCAAGCAGGGATCAACCGGGCGGGGCTCGACCGCTTCTGGAACGTCGTCTTGCGCTTCCAGAGCCTCTTCGGGCTGATCGTGATCGTCATCTTGGCCGCGATCCTCTCCCCCAGCCGCGACGGCGCGAATGTCTTCCTTGAGCCTCGCAACCTGCTCAACATCGTCCGCTTTGCCTCGGAGAACGGCATCATCGCGATCGGGATGACGCTGGTCATCCTCACCGGCGGCATCGACCTCTCGGTCGGCGCCCTGCTCGCGCTCTGCGCCGTCGGCGCCGCCTGGTTCATGATGGATGCCGGGTTCGGCACCATTCCCACCATCCTGCTGGTGCTGGCCCTCGGCGGCTTCGCCGGCTTGCTCAACGGCGTGATCACCACCCGGTTCAACATCCAGTCCTTCATCACCACCCTGGCGATGCTGGGAATTGCGCGGGGCGTCGCCTCGCTTTGGTCCGGCGGCTACGCGATCCCGCTCGCCTTCGGCGACGGCCCCGGCCTCGCCCCCCAACCCTTCAAAGACCTCTTCGCCGGCCAGGTCGATCTCCTCGGCCTGGCGATCCCGACCCCGGTCTTCTACTTCCTCGGCACCGGCCTGATCGTCTCCTTCATCCTGCGGCGGACCGGCTTCGGCCGCCATGTCTACGCCGTCGGCGGCAACGAGACCGCGGCCCGGCTCTCCGGGGTCAACGTCAATCGGGTCAAGATCATCGTCTTCGCCGCCTCCGGCCTGCTGGCCGGCCTGGCCGCCCTGCTCCACGCGGCGCTGGTCAACCAGGGGAGCCACATCGACGGCAACGGCTACGAGTTGAACGCCATCGCCGCCGTGGTGATCGGCGGCACTAGCCTGGCCGGCGGCGTCGGCACCGTCGTCGGCTCGATGATCGGCGCCCTCACGCTGAGCATCCTCGACAACATCCTCGGCCTGCGCAACGTGCAGTCCGAGTATCAAGCCATTCTCAAGGGCGTCATCATCATCCTCGCCGTCATTATCCAGCGCCAGCGTCGCTAACCGAAGGAGGGATTCGCCGATGACCCCGCGCGCCCCGCCCGTGCCGCCAACCGCGGTCTTCTCCGACCGCACGAGCCGAGACTGGCCGCGTCGCGGTATTGAAGGCCGAGCGTGTGGATTCGGCCTTCCCCGAGTTGTCAGAAGGATGTGTCAACGATGACCACGCGCAAGCATCTGCTCACCACGATCCTGGTGCTGTTGCTCTCATTGAGCATCGTGCCGCTCGCCGCCGCCCAGAGCACGCCGGCGGCGGAGAGCGCCGGCGGCCTCTGCATCCCCGAGGGCGGGATCGAAGCCCAAGAGAGCTACCTGATCGGCATGTCGCAGGCGAACCGGGGCGAGCCCTGGCGGCAGGCGATGAACGACCAGATCGCCGCCGCCGCCGCCAACCACCCCGAGCTGGAGGTGGTCTTTGCCGACGCCGCCCAGGACAACGCCCGCCAGGTGGCGGACGTTGAGAATTTCCTCCAGCAGGGGATCGACCTGCTGATTATCTCGCCGAACGAAGCGGCGCCGCTGACCGACGTGGTCGCCGCCGCTTGCGAGCAAAACGTGCCGGTGATCGTGCTCGACCGCAAGGTCAACGGCGATCAGTTCACGATGTGGATCGGCGCCGACAACGTCGAGATCGGCCGCCGGGCCGGGGAGCGGGCCGCCGCCTTCTGCGAGGAGCAAGGCCACGACCCGTGCAACGTGCTCGAGATTCGCGGCCTGGAAGGCTCGACCCCGGCCCAAGAGCGCGGCGACGGGTTTCGCGAGGGCATCGCCGGCAACCCGGCGGTGACGATCATTGCCTCGCAGAACGCCGACTGGCTGCGGGAGCGGGCGATCCCGGTCTCGCAGGCGATGTTCCAGGCCAACCCGGATGTCCATGTGGTCTACACCCACAACGACCCGATGACGGAAGCGGCGATCATCTCGGCCGAGAACTCCGGCCTCAACCTGGATGACGTCCTGTTCATCGGGATCGACGCCCTGCCGACCCCGGACGGCGGCATTCGCTCCGTCATCGACGGCCGGATCGACGCCACCTACGTCTACCCGACCGGCGGCCAGCAGGCGATCGACTACACCCTGGCGATCCTCGGCGGCGAGGTGCCGCCGGCCGAAGTCGTGCTAGAGACCGAGGAAGTCCTCGCCGACAACGCGGAGGCGCTGCTGGAGCAGTACGGCGGCGGCGACTAACGCGGCGCCCCGTGAGTCGTGAGTCGTGAGACCATAGCTCATCGGCCCGCATCACACCAAGACGAGAGC
>JALZJP010000012.1 GCA_030859715.1 Chloroflexota bacterium | reverse complement strand
GGCCGGAGCAGCCGGGGCAGCGGCCGGAGCAGCCGGGGCGGCTGGTGCCTCAGCAACCGGCGCGGCTGGGGCAGGGGCGGCCGGGGCCGCAGCACCACCGCTTCGGGGGTTGTTCTCGCACGGGAACCCGTCGTTGTCGCCGTCAAGACCGTTAGGGTCGCTCGGGTCCGCCGCTAAAATCTGGTCCGCTTCGTCGCCGGTAATCTCCCCGCAGTCTATGTCTTGGGCCAAGGTCGCGGTCGAGAAGCCGAGCGCCAGAGTCAGCGCGACGAACAGCGCAACAGTGAGCCGTACCATCGTATCCATTTTCTCCTCCAATCGTGCCTATGTCCTGCGGCGGCAAGCGCCCGAGCGAGCGCGGCCATTCTCGATAGGCTGCCACCCTACCCTTCTCCGCGAGTAGGTCGTCATCTTTACACATGCCCGCGGAGTTGTCCAAATGGTTGCCTCCGGCGCGGCCCGCTTTCCTATCCGTCTCGTTTCGACGGTCTCAACACGGGGACTTAGGATGCGGGTCCGCTTTCTCCCGTCGCTAGTGCTTGCAGCGCCGGCCAATGCCGACGGTGGGGCACACTCCGGCCGCTTCGGATGAGTGAGCAGAACGACTTCCCGAGCCCGGTTGCCTCGACCATCGCCCGCAACGGCACGGCTGCAAGCCCCGGTAGAATGTCGCGCGTAAAGGTTTCCGGGTCGGCCGGCGTGTTTCCGTGCTCGCGGTCCCATGCTCGTTCTTCAGCGCGCCGCATTGCGCTCTTTTCGCCGCGTTTTCGCTTCGCTTCGCCGCCGTGCGTCGGATCGCGCCCTTCGGCCCGCAACTTCGCCACGGCAGCCGTGCTGGCCGCGACTGCGCGCGCGGCGTTCTTTGCCATCTCCACCGGCGTGCAGTCATCGCACAGTAGGCGGTTTGGCCGGTCAAGGATGAGACCGCACGCGCGGCACGCCGGCGGCAGCGCCGACGACGCGACGAGCGGCCGCCGCCGCACTGAAGCCGGGCGCTCCCCGATCACGCGAACGCCAGCCGGTCGGTCCTGGCCGCCGGCCGCATCACTTGGTCCCAGGTTTTCGCGGCGGCCGTCAGAAGATACGCGGCCCGCTCTGCTTCCGGGGCGACCGTCGCCTGTGCCAGCGGTGTCACCGCTTCGACAACCTGCTTCGCAAGCGGCGCCATGAGGCGACACACGCCTTCTCGCGTTTCCCAAAAGTCAGCCTTCCTGAAAGTACGCGCCCCAAGCTGGTCGAGCACCCATCGCTCGACCAGTGGTCGTGCCGGTTCCATGATGTCGAGGGCGAAGCTCGAACGGTTCGGCCGGTCCGAATGAAGGACTCCTAGTCCCGCGTCGAGCCCGGCGGCAAGTGCAGCAATTCGCCCTTCTGCTTCCAAGAGTGCGGAACCCAGGTTCAGCAAGGCGTTCACCGGATCGGCGGCCCGCCGGCTCTCGTTCGATAATGGGGAAAGACGGGACCGGAACGCGCGCCAGTGCTCGGGCACTCGCTCGGCATCCCTGGCCGCCCAGCGAACGTCCACGCCGGCCCAGCCCGCCCAGTAGGCGCCGGCTGCGTCGGCTTCCACAAACCGAAGCGTGGCTTCGTCGCCGGCGGCGGCGAGGGCCGGCACGCACGACCGGACGAACGCGGCGGCACCGGGAGCCCCCGGCGTCGCCATCCCGTCGAGCACCGCAGCTTGCCGCTCTAGCTTTCGGGTGAGGAGGTCTTGGGCGATGGACAACCCAGCCCCGGAGTACGGGGCGAGAGCTTGGGTGCGTCGGAGCCGGGCGTCGTCCGAACCGCTAGGACCGAACGCCGCGAGCACGGTGCCGTCAACGTCGATCTGCGCGAAGGCACATCTAACATCGTGGAGAAGGCGAATAGCGTCGAAGCTGATCGAGCCGGTGTGCCCGAGGACGATCAGACGGCGGAAGGAGCGATCCGCCCGTGAGAAGCGGCCGTGCCGGCGCTCGCGACCCCGGCCGTCGCTCACCACCAGATGCCCCCGCTCGACGGCGACGCGCACACCGTAGCCGGTCAAGACGAGAATGCCGTTTCGGGGGGTGGCCGCCGTCGTTACAACAGCGCTATCCTGCTTGCGCACGGTCGGGGTCGCTCCCTTCCTGCCACGCCCCCGGACGGTTGCCGCCGTCGCGGGGGCGCTCCGAGCGTCATGTCCTACCTTGGGCTCCGAGCGCCTCCTGACGCACGGTTTGGGTCCCCACGTCGCCCCGTGCCCGGAGCTGTTGGAGTTCCGCCCGTAGCCGCGGGTTCGTGAGCAGCTGCCGGCAGGCACCCACCACCTGATCGGCCCAGCGGTCCACCATCGCGCTGCGCCCGGCGTGACGGAGCGCCAAGTCCAGCATCACGCCCCAAATGCCGATCCATACGAACACGCGGGTCATGAGCCGGGCGTCACTGTCGAGGCCGACGTGAGCGACCGCCCGCGCCAACTGCGCCACCCGGCGCAGGTCGTGATGGACTTGGGCGAGCTCCGCGTCACTGGTCGCGGCGATGATCCCTCGCAGCCGAGGTACCGACAGCTGCTCGCGAACGAACGACAGCAGATCGGTTGTGCCGCCAACGTCAGGCCACCCCAGCGGCTCTCCGTCATTGGCGGCGAGCGCGGCCTTCAAGTCATCAACGATCCGTGCCCAGTGCTTCGCGTCGGGGTTCACTACTGCGTGCAGGAAGGCTACCAACACCGGGGTCGGGAGGGCGTCCTGCTGCACCTGCTGCTGCGCAGTGACGAGGAGATCGCTGACCAGATCGGAGCGATCGCCGAAGCGGGGAATGGTCGCGTCGAGCCCGGCGTCAAGCCCCTCGATAACCTGACGAAGCCCGGCCCGGACCTCAGTTAGGGGAACCTCATACCCCAACACCCACAGCGGCAGGAAGAGGTCCGACGTCCGCCGGTGCCAGGCCAAAAGATCATAGACATCGACCGCCCGGTGGAGGACATCTGGCGCGGTCCATTCGTAGACCTTCCCCCGTCCCCGCCCGCGGCCCCGTGCTCGTGGATGCGGGAGGAGTCCCTTCTGCACCCAATCGAGCAGCCGTCGCTTCGTCACGAGATACCCCAATTTTTCCATCTCGCTGATGAGGGTCTCCGGCGAGTAGTGCATGGCCACACTTTACAACTTACATTGGGGATGTACAAGCGACCGGGGGTCCGGATGCTATGGTTGACTCAATAACGCTTCGCTGTAGCTATTAGATGATGAGGAACGACATGACCGAGCCGATAGAACTTCCGATTACAGCTATCACCGTCGATCCCAATTTGCAGCCACGAGTGGCTGGCTTGGACGACGAGCACGTGCGGGCGCTCCAAGAAGCGAGCGAAAGTTGGCTGCCCTTGACGGTCGTTCGGTATGGCAACGCCTCGGTCCTGGTCGACGGCTTCCATCGCTACGCCGCCGCCCAAAACTTGGGCCTGGCGAGCTTACCCGTCCTGGTCGTGCCGATGCCAGCCGACGGCGACCTGCACGCACTGGCCTTTGCCCTCAACGCCGTTCACGGCCGACCCCTCGGCCTTCCCGACCGCCGGGCCGAAGCCGAGCGCCTACTGCGGCAGCGGCCTGAGGTCTCCAATATGGAGGTCGCCCGCCGAGCAGGGCTCTCCCCGACCACCGTGGCGGCCGTCCGGGCGCGTTTGGAGGAGCAAGCCGCCATCGCCCCGGCAGCGGAGCGGATCGGGGCGGACGGCACCCGCTACCCGGCCACCCCGAGCACAGCCCAGCGTCCGGCCGGTCGCTTACCCGAACCTGGCTTTGGTGAGATGGTCGGCGGCGCCGTGGGACGGCTCTTTACCTCCGCTGAACGCCGCCAGCAGCGCCAGATCGCCCTGTACCTACGGCGCTTGGCAGTTTCCTTAGAGGATCAGGCGGAGTTGGTTGGCTGGGAGGACCCGGGCGATGCCGCCGACGCCTGCCGTCTCGTGCTGGGGGAGGAGGACGCGGCGGCGCTGGCCGAGCGGCTGGGGCCGACATGCGAACGGGTGTTGGCCGTTGCTGACGCCCTCGGCTACGGGGCGGAGGAAGCAACATGACCCCCGCCCCACCCATGACGCGCGGGTCGTCTAACGAGCAGGACGCCCCGGACGCCACCGGGGAGGAAGCGGTGCAAGGCCGACTCCCGCGCTCCATCCCCAAGGCGCTCCAGGTGCAGCGGGTGCCGCCGTCCGTGGTGCGACCGTTGATGGCCGACGACCACTACCTGCGCAGCATGCCGGCCGCCGCGCGGCGTTGCTACGGCGTCTTCCTCGACGGAGTGCTCGTCGGTGGGGTCGTGTTCACGAGCGGGGCGCGGCACGGCCACCGCCTGCTGGTCGGCGGGCGCCCCCAAGAGGTGGCGACCCTGGCCCGGCTCTGGCTGAGCGATGCCCTCCCTCGTAACAGCGAGAGTCGCGTCCTCGGCGTCGTCCTCCGCGACCTGCGCCGCACCACGAGCTGGAGGCTCTTGCTCTCCTACGCCGACCCGGCCGCCGGCCACGTCGGCATCATCTACCAGGCGACGGGCTGGCGCTACCTCGGGCAGACACCCGGCGAGAGCTACGTCTTGCTGGAGGACGGCCGCCTGCACCACCCCCGCAGCGTCTCCTCCCGCTTCGGCAGCAACCGCATCGGCCACCTGCGCGCCACGGGCGTCGCTGCCGCGCGGGTCTTTGTCGGTGGTAAACACCGCTACGGTTACTTGCTCGACCCGGCGTGGCAGTGGCGGTTGCGGCACCCCGACCAACCCGGACAGCCCCGCCCGCGCCCGCCACCAAACCCAAGCCTCTGGTAACGCAGTCCAGGCTAAATGCGGCGACCCGGCGGAGGGGACCAGCCACCGCCGGCTCAGAAAGGATATGAGGATGATTCCTTCGTCAGAGATTCTATCAGCGATCGTCAACACGGCACCACGACCGTGGCGGCTTCTCGCTCATGCCGGGCACGATGACGCCGCATCGCGCCAACGAACGCCGCATCCCGCCCAGCGGGTCTACGTCGCCTCGCCGCTGACGACCTACCGCACATCTCGCTACGAGGCGAAGCTGGCCCAGGTCATCGAGCAGTTTCCCGATGCCACCCTGCTGCCGGCCCGCGATCTCTTCCGGTCAACCGCCGACTGGCGAACACGCTGGCCGGCGCTGCTGCCGACCCTGACCGAGTTGGTGTTCTTCGCGGAGACCGACGGTACGATCGGGCTGGGGGTCTGGAGCGAGCTGCACGACGCGGCCGACTGCATCCCCGTCTGGTACCTGGACGATGCTGGGTGCTGGTTCCCCGTGGCGGCCGTCACCATCACTGTCACCGGCGACAGCCTGGCTCGCTTTGCGTCGGTGCAGCTCATGGACCGAGCCAACGACGATGCGTCCTGCCCATCGGTGACGCCTGCGGATAGTGCGTGATGGCTCGGCCACCGATCACCCGTGCCAATCCCTACACCCCCAACCGGGGCAAGGTCGCCGGGGTCACCTTCACCAGCGAACGCCAGTACCGCAACGCCCTGGCCCGTGAGAAGGGCTATCGCTCCTGGGGCGACCAACAGCAGGCGGCGAAGCGCACCCGCTCTAGCGCCGACGTGGCCAAGCTGCGGCCGGACGAACAACAGGCCCGGCGTCGCGCCCTCGACGCCGTGTCGCTGATGCGGAAGAACGGCTTATCGCTCAAGCAAGCGTCGAGGGCGGCGGGAACGACCGTCAACGCGATCAAGCGCCACGCCGGTCCGGCACTAGAACGGGGCGATCGGGGAGCGTACCGGGCGAAGACGTCGGACCGGCTGGTGCGCCCGCTGCTGGTGCCCACGACCGGCGGCCTCATCACCCTCGACGTAAGAGACTCGCGGACGGCCTCGAAGATCGGCGCCTACCACAACGCCGTCAAGCTCTACCTCGACACCGGCGACGATCGGGCGCTCCGTCGATTCTCCGGGCGGCGCGGCGGCGTCACGGTCGGTAAGCGTTTCTATCCCTTCATTACCGACACGCACATCCTCGACCACCTGGCCGACGCCGGTGAGTTGGGCTTTGACGATCTGTACGACGCCACCCGGCAAGTGGCGTAGGAGCGGCCACCATGACCCCTGACCCCATCCGCACCGACGTCCGCCGGACGCATCGAGCGCGCCGATTCGGCCCCGATGCCGCGTGTGTCTGCTGCGGTCTGACCACGCCGGAAACCCTGATCGCCGCCGACCGCTCGATCCTGGAGGCGCACCACGTCTGTGGCCGGGCGAACGACGGCGGCTTGACCGTCCCCGTCTGCCGCAATTGTCACGCGATCCTGACCGAGGGGCAGCGGGCGGGCGGAGCGACGTTCACCGCGCCCCCGACCGTCCTGCACCAGGTCGCGGCGGCGCTGGCGTCGTTCTTCGCGTTCCTGGCCGACATGGCCGAGCGGGGCATGGCCTGGGCGGGCGCGCTCTTGTCCCTGAGCGCGGAGCTTGACGACGCCTACCCGGCGTGGCGGTCCCTGCCCAGCGCCCGCGCCCTTGGAAGCGAAGCATGACCGCCGATGTGCCGCCCCCCGACCTCCTGCCCGTCGCGGTCCGGGCTTGGACGGAACCGGCCGAGCCCGCCACGCGCAGCCGGCGGAAGAGACGGAAGCGAGCACCGCGACCGGCGGCGGCCGGCTCCACCGGCACCCGGCGCGAGCCGGTCGGGGACCGGTGGCGCGGCTGCGTCCTGATCCTCGACACTGAGACGACGACCGACCCGACACAGCGCCTCACGTTCGGCGTCTATCGCTACGGCCGGTGGCGACGCGACGGCACGCTCGCCATCCTGGAAGAAGGTATCTTCCACGATGACGCCCTACCGGAGCGCGACCCGGCCGGCTACGCGACCCTGCGAGCGGGCGCGGCTGAACACCGGGCCGACGTGGCGCCGGGGCGCGACGCGCGGCAAACGATGCGGCTGCTCCCCCGTCGGGACTTCCTCGACGCGGTGCTCTGGCCGGCGATCCAAGCCGATGCCCTTATCGCTGGCTTCAACCTCCCCTTCGACCTGTCCCGATTGGCGGCGGATGTGTCGCCGGCACGGGGTACATATCTGGGCGGCTTTTCCTTCGCCCTGTGGGAGTACCGGGATCAGTCGGGGGCGTGGCGGGAGAACAAATACCGCCCCCGGCTGCGGATGAAGCACATCGACGCGAAGCGGGCGCTGATCGGTCTCGCGCGGCCGAAGGGATGGCAGGGCGAATTTCCCCGCCCCGGCTTCCTTGACCTCCGGACGCTGGCGTTCGCCCTCACTGACCGGGGCTACTCCCTCCGCTCGGCGTGCGACGCGTTCGGCGTCGCACAGGGGAAGGGCGACCCCGGCGAGCACGGGACGATCACCCCGGAATATGTGGCCTACGCCCGGCAGGACGTGGCCGCCACGACAGCGCTGCTGGCGGCGCTGCGGGAGGAATACGCCCGTCATCCCATCGACCTCGACCCCTGCCGGGCGCTCTCGCCGGCCACCATCGCCAAGGCGTATCTGCGGGCGATGGGGGTAACACCCCGGCTGCGGCTGCAACCAGACTTCCCCCGTGACGCGCTGGGGTGGGCGATGGCCGCCTACTACGGGGGGCGGGCCGAATGCGCGGTGCGGCGGACGCCGGTGCCCGTCGTCTACACCGACGTGCTGTCCATGTACCCGACCGTCAACGCCCTGATGGGGTTCTGGCCGCTGCACGTCGCGGAGCGGGTCGAAGTCGAGGACTGCACCGAGGAAGCGCGGGCGGTCCTGTCCGGGGTGACTCCCGACACGGTGCTTGACCCGGCGACGTGGTCCCGGCTGGCGTTCTTCGCCCAGATCGTTCCGGACGGCGATGTGCTGCCGGTCCGTGCCCACTATGGCGGGGCGGGGAGCGCCTGGAATATCGCGGTCAATCCCTTCTCCGACGACGCCCCTCACTGGTACGCCGGGCCGGACTTGGCCGCGTCGGCGCTGCTCTCGGAGAGGGCGCCGGCGGTGCTGCGGGCGTGGCGGCCGGCGGCCGTGGGGACGCAACCCGACCTTCGCCCGGTCGCGCTCCGGGGGGCGGTGGACGTGGACCCAATGGGCGGCGACTTCTTCCGCGCCGTCATCGAGGAACGCCAACGGGTGGACTCGTACTCTGAAGAAGGCAAGCGGCTCGGACGATTCTTGAAGGTGCTCGCCAACAGTGGCGCCTACGGCATCTTTGTCGAGTCGAATCCCGAAGAACTGCCGTCCGGCGAGACGGAGCCCGTCGCCGTCTATGGTCCGGACGATACCCCGTTCGGGGCGCGGACGGTGCGGCCGGAGACGCCGGGGGCGTTCAGCTTCCCCCCGGTCGCGGCGCTCATCACGGCGGCGGCGCGGCTGGTGCTCGCCGTCGTGGAACGGCTGGTGACGGACGCGGGCGGCGTCCATGCCTTCTGCGACACCGACAGCATGGCAATTGTCGCCACCGAGGACGGCGGGCCGGTGCCCTGCCCCGGCGGCTCGCTGCGGATGGGCGATGGACGGGAAGCGGTCCGGGCGCTCTCGTGGGTTGAGGTGGACGGCATCGTGTCACGGCTGGCAGCGCTCAACCCTTACGACCGGGGGACGGTGCCCGGAAGCATCCTCAAAGTCGAGGATGCCAACTTCGACTCCCTCACCGGCGAGCGGCGACAACTCTGGTGCGTCAGCATCGCCACCAAGAGGTACGCGCTCTTTACGATCGACGGGGACGGCGTGCCTACCATCAGGGAACATACCCGACACGGGCTCGGCTTCCTGCTCGACCCCAGCGACCCGGACGACGAAGCCGACCAGGCATACGAGCCCGGCGGCGAGCGGGGGCGGTGGGAAGCAGCGCTGTGGGCGGGGATCGTCCGGGTCGCACTAGGGCTGCTGACCGAGGCGCCGGGGTGGGCCGAGCGACCAGCGGTGGCGCGGCTCACCGTGTCGTCGCCGTGGCACCTGGCGGCGTTCGGGAAGGCCAACGCGGGCAAGCCCTACGCGGATCGAGTCAAACCCTTCACCTTCATGCTCTCGGCGTCCGTGGCCAACCAGGGACGGCCTCAAGGGGTAGCGGCGAGCGAACCGTTCCGGCTGGTTGCATCGTACGAAACGGACCCCCGGCGGTGGGTGGGGATGCGCTGGACGGACCTCTATTCCGGGCGCTCCTTTGGTGTTACGACGGCTTGGCCGGGCGGGGGTGCCAGAGTCGCGGGGGTGCAATCGCTCGGAGGCGTCGTCGCCGCGTACCCGTTTCACCCGGAGCCGAAGCGGCTAGGGCCGGACGGGAAGCCATGCCAAAAGCAAGCAGCAGGCGTGTTGAGTCGGCGGCCAGTGCGGGCGGTGGGGCTGCTCTGCATCGGCAAGGAGGCGCACCGGCTCGAAGAACGGATACTGGGGGTCGAGCTTGAAGACCTTCTGAGCACCTACGCCGATCCCCGGAGGGAGCCGTGGACGGCGGACGTACTGCCCAAGCTGCGGGCGCTGGCTGTGGAGGGGGGCGGGGTGAAGATGCTGAGCGAGGCGTCGGGGCTCTCGCCGCGGGCGCTGCGGGACGTGCTTGCGGGACGGAGCCGACCGCGAGAGCAGGCGATGCGAGCCCTCTTGGCACTCGCCAAGGAGACGACATCATCAAGTGGTCGGGTCTGCCTGGGCTGCTCCAAACGGTTCGCCTCGACAGACCCGCGCCGACGGTACTGCTCCCGCCACTGTCGCCAGCGGGCGAAAGGCTCACGGCGCGAGGCGGGCAATGAAGCGCCGAGCACGTGACCGCCGTCGCTTGTTGGGAGCAGGAAAACGGCGAGGCGAGGGACGCGACCGACTTCGTTCGTGGTGTGCTGCCCGGATTGCAGTATGTTCCGCTCCGGGTCGTGGTGGAGGCGCCGGAGCTGTCTGAGGGCTATTGCTACTTCGTGCGGCGAGAACAGAAGGTACCGCACCGAAGGCATTGGGGAGCGCTAGCGAAGCTCGGCGACCTCATGGCGTAATGGAAGGCCCTGATGCAGGAAGATCAGGCCATAGCGACGTGTGAGCGAGATCGCCGCCCTTAGGCCAGCAGGGAGCGGCTCCCCCACAGCATGGTCCAGAGAATCCTCGACCTCAATAGGCACCTCAGGCAGAGGCTCGCCCGAGAGGTGGATGGTCGGCAGCCTGCGCCAGCCGGGGATACCGTGCATCTGTATATAGAACATTAGTTCTCTCTGCTGCTACACTATGGGCCGGTTCTAGCGGTACGCGCGCTTTAGGACTAGTCGGGATCCTTCACCGATGCTACGCTGCTACCACCCGCGCCATGCCAGAGGGAGCGACAGATAGCATGAGCGATATAGCACGCTCACTGCAGGCCGGACTTCCTGGCCTGCCAGAAGGCAGCGACAGTCCTGCACCGGAACCAATCGATAGCCGATCTCAGGCTGCTCTTCCGGACTTCGACTTGCATATGCTGGCGCTCGCCAAGGTGCGCGGTGTGGGTACACAGGCGTTGCGAGCGCTGATCGACGCGTTCGCCCACCCCGCCGTCGTATGGGAGGCCGAACCGGCTCTTATTACTAAGGTGCTGCATGAGGCCCGTGTGCCGGCCGCGTCGCAGATCGTGAACACTATCAACGTCGAACGACGACCGTTGCTGGAGAACGCGGCCCGCGCCCGTGATTGGTTGGGTCGGGAGGGCGTTATCCTCGTTAGCCGCCAGCAACCCGAGTTTCCGAAGCGCCTGCTGAGCATTGATGGCCAGCCGCTGTGGTTGTTCATTCAAGGCGACCCGTCGGCACTCAATACAGTACCGCTCGTGGCCATTATAGGCACCCGCCAAGCTAGCGGCGTCGGCAAGCAGACTGCCCAACAGCTCACTCGCCTGGTGGCCGAAGCCGGTCTGGGCGTCGTCTCTGGCCTGGCTGAGGGCATCGACGAGGCAGCGCACATGACCGCCGCTCGGCTGGGTATTCGGCAGGTAGCGGTGCTGGGAACGGGCATCGATGTATTGTTTCCGGCTGCCACAGCGGACCTGCGCCACACCATCGTGGCCCGAGGCGGCGCAATCATCACGGAATACCTGCCGTCTGAGCGGTGGGGCAAGGTCAACTTTATACAGCGTAATCGCATCCAGGCTGCACTAGCGGCGGCGGTGTGCCCAGTCGAGGCTCGGGCGCAGAGTGGTACAGCGCACACCGTGCGCTTCGCCAAGAAGTATGGTCGTCCCTTATTTCTGGCTTGGCGCGGCGATCTAATGGCTACCAATGAACAGACCTGTACCTTGGTTGGGAGTGACACACTACGGTTCGATTTGACCCTTCCGGCAGGGCGGGCAAAGCTGCGAAGTTTCCTTGACACGGAAATCGTAGGCGAACGAGATGAGCCTCCACTGCCTCCCGAACCCAAGCTGTTGTTCCGATCGATACTGAAAGAGGTCGATGCCCTACGACAGACGTGGGACCTGTCGCCCGAACAGAGACAGGAACTCCAGCGTTTGGTGGCCGACCATCTGGATCACGACTCAGGTGGTGGAGAGAACAGCGATGGCCGTTGAGGCGGTAATTCTGGACCTTGACGGTACGCTCATTGCACCTGTCGGCGGGACATGGGAGCCGGTGCCGGGCGTCCTCACAATGCTTGATGACTTCCGAAAAGCGGGCGTTGGTATTGCTGTGGCTACTACGCACGACACAGCCTTCGGCAAGATGCAGCAGGCGGGTATCGTCGCGGACGTAGTGCTAACCAGGCGGCTGGTTGGTGCTGTGAAGGGTAACCAGGCGTGGGTCGACCGGGCATGCACAGCACTCGGCGTGCGACCGCACCAACTGGTATGGCTGGGCGATAGCCCACTGGACATGCGATCGGCTCTGAACGCCGACGTGATCTACTTCAACGCAGGCTGGTCCACGCCCGACTATCAGTACGGCATCACCCTGAACACTCCCGAACTGTTCACTCAGGTGATCTGCGAGGTATTCAGAAAGACCGTTGACTGGTTCTGGTCCTATACGGGCACCGATGCCGCGGGACGACGGGTTCTGGTGCGCGCCATCGTAGACGGCAACGGTGGCGGCGATGCTCTGCTTGCGCGCAAGCTACGCGACCTCCTCAAAGAAGGTAACGATAGCTTAGTTGGCCCGATCAGCCTTGGCGACTTCTCCCGCTTCCACCTGCTGGCGAGCATGTACAGCGATAGATTGATCGGCGTGCCTGGCGTAGTTTGGGTCACGTACCCTGGCAGCAAGGGAGCGCCCAACGCCATCCTCAACACGTTCGCGCTCCTGGCCTCCATGCTGTTTCGGGACCGCTTCATCCCTGACTTGTTGGACCGCCACACGCCCGCCACCGACATGAGCGAGGCGCGGGTCAGCGGTGTGCCGGTAGACTTTCTTGACCAGGTAAACACCGTGCGACTGAACCCGGCACACCGCAATCGAATCCTGGACAAGCGGGTCGTGGTGGTCGATGACTTTACCACGGAGGGTTATTCGTTCGAGTGCGCGCGCAACCTGCTGCTGCTGGCCGGGGCAGCTGAGGTGGTGTGTGTATGCGTGGGCCGCTATGGCTTCTCCGACACCTGCTCCAACTACGCGCCGGTACCGAACTATAGCTGGGACCCGTTCCAGCCAACCCAGCACCGTCTGGACGACTTTCGGAGGAAGCTCGGTTCGGGCACAACAGATCGTAATGCTCTCGCCGTATTCAAGGCGTCTTACGAGCAGATGTTGGATTATGTGCCATTCTGAAAATGCCACCTCGGCAGCGTGATTAGCGTGGCCCGCCGCGACGCTGAACATGGATGTCGCCCACCCGTGGGACGCCCCCCAGCATCCGGCAGTTTGGCGGGGTGGTATCTCTTATCCCCGACATGCCGCACCCCGGTCCACGCCATCCGGTCCACCACCCGGTAAATCGGCAGCCGGCCCGGCTCGATCTCCACCACCGTCAACGCCGTGCTATCCCGCCGGCTCGCGTCATTGAACGCCCCCGGTCCGGTCCCCGCCTCCTCCTCTCCCGCCACGTCGAGCAGCAGCGCGTACCGCCGGCCCGCCCGCATCTGATCGAGGTCGGCCGCATGCCGCCGCCGGTGATCGCCCCGCAGTTGCGCCAACCGATGCGGCGGAAACAGGCTCCCCGCCCCCTCCAGCTCATTGAGGAAATATTCGGTCTGAATGAAGGGGTGGTCGATCCCGAACTGCTCGATCCGGGCCCGCACTCGCTCCCCATAGGCCCGCAGCTCCACCGCCACCCGGTCCCACGGCACCCGCCACACTCGGCGCTCGCCATCCCGCCGCTCGATCGCCTCGAGATAGCGAAGCTGCCGCGCCAGCAGCGTCTCCTGGCTCCAGACCGTGCCCATGAAAAGCGTCGTCGCATTGGTCGAGGCCGCCATCGGGTCAAACACCGCGTCCCACACCGCCGGATCAATATCCTGCGCCTCGTTCGCCACCAGCAGCAGGTCCGCCGTCTGCCCTCGCGCGTTCGCCACCGGCGCCGCCGAGAGGAACCGGGCCGAGGCCCGGCCAAACTGGACCACGTACCCATCCCGCACCGCCGAGATATCTCCCGTGCCCAGCAGCCGCAGCCGGTCCAGCAGGCGGTCCCGGCTCAGCGCCGCCTGCGGCCGGAAGGTCGGCGCCGCCACCACGATACTGCCGCCCCTGGTCTGGTACGTCGTCAACAGATAGGCCAGCACCTGCGCCAGCACTTCGTCCTTCCCGCTCTGCCGGCTGAACACCGCCGCCAGCGACCGCCCCAACCGGTTATCGACACTCGCCACGATCGCCCGCGCCGGCTCAAGCTGATACTCCCGGAGCTGATACCCCCGCAGCCAGCGCCGCGAAAATGCCGCCACGTCCACCAGCGCCTCCGCCAGCGCTACCCCGCCAGCCGCAGCACCAGATCGATCAGGATCGCCCCCGCCAACATGAACAACAGACCGTTCAGCCGTGACTTGATCTCCTTCAGCTCCTCCGCCACCGTCTCCACCATCCGTCGCGTCACCGCCTCATACACCGTCGGCGTCCCCAACTCCATCCGTGCCGCCCCTCCTTCCCAAACCCGATGCCACACCCGATCAAATCGCCCGGATCAGAGGCGGCATCCCCTCCACCAAACGGCTGGAAATCACATCGAATTCCGAGCTCTGGAGCTAAATTTCACGAGCAGCCGGCTCTAGCCGGGTACCCTCTGGGTGTTGTGGTTTCAGCTTGGGGCGCCCTCTGGGCCATTTATTCCCAAGCTTGGCCCCGAGGTCGACCACGTACCCGAAATCCCGCATCACCCCTTCCCCAGCTCCTCCAACGTCCGGACAATCTCCGCCGCCACATCCTCCGGCCGCTCCATCCCCAGCGCCGATTGCACCCGCGCCGCCTGCACCGCCACCGCCGCCACCCGCGCCACGCTCGTCGCCAGCTTGCCCACGTCCTCCTCTTCCACCAGCAACCGCGCCAGCGTCACCCGCAACGCCCCGATCTCATCCGCCAGCGGCCGCTCCGCCGCCGCCTGCGCCAGCACCGTCACCAGCGCCGCCCCAAACAGCTCCCGGTAGCTCGCCGCTTGCAACCGCCGCCGGAACTCCGCTCCCGCCGGGGCACCCACCGGCTCCTCGCCCCCGTCCTCCTGATGGCGCCCACACCACGTCTCGCCCGCTCGCACAAACCGGCCGCAGCCTGGCATCCCGCATTGCCGCCCCGCCACCCTCCCCTCCGCCCCCGTGCCCCTCGTCAGCCCCTCCGAACCGAGCGACCGCCTGCCGCCCCTCTATCTGGTTAAACACATCGAGCCACCAAACACTGACCGTTAGTTCGACAGCAAAATATCTGCGCGCCCCGGACAAACACATCGACGGCGTGCGTCCAGTGCCCACGCCGCCGTCCGTCGTCTACCGCAAAAATCGAAGAAGTTGACAGGCCGAGCCGCCCCGTGCTCAGTCACCCGGGGGGTACCCGGAGGGACTTTCCGGTGCTCAGCGCGGACTTCCAGTGGCCCAGTGGGCACCCCCGCGACGCCAGGGCGGCGATCGCGCTGGACAACCCTGCTGCGAACCGCTCGAACAACCCCATCGTCCGCCGGCAACACAAAACGGGGCTGGCGTGCCAGCCCCGTCTGCTCGTATCGTCACCGAATGCGAAAACCGGATCGCTCCGGCCGCGGGCTTAGCTGAAGAAGCCGAGCCCATCCGGCAGGGCAATGTTGTAGTCGCCGCCGCTCGCATCGGCGATCGCGGTCCCGCCGTCCGCGCTGACTGTCAGCGTGGTCGCGTTCGCGTTCGCGCCGCCATCGATCGCCACCGCGCCAACGGTGTCACCGACGCCGATCGCGCTCCCGACATTGCCGCCGCTGTTGACATCGCCGACCGCCACCGCGCCGCCATTTGCCGACGCCGTCGCCGTCCCGCCGTTGCCGGCCGCCGCGGTGTCTTCCTGCGCCACCGCGTTCGCCGCGGCCGCCAAGCCAGTGAACCCCGCGATCGCGCTCGCGACGAATCCCTTCTTCTCCATCTCTTGTGGATCCTTCCCGGACCTGCGAGTCAGGTCACATCCATGTGATGCCATCTCGGAATTGAGACACATCGCTCAATAGCCAACCCCGCGCCCGGCAATCGAATAACCCCGATCGTTGCTGTCAGCGCTCAATGAGGAATCAGCTACGCTGTGAGCCAAACGTAGTGTGATCATCCCCGACGCCCGCGTTACCGCGACACGATCAGGTCAAACACGGTTGTCTCGCCACCGGGGAGTCCAGCCCTCCCCGGTGGCGATCAGTTCGTCTCGTCCCTCGAAACTAGGAGTCAACGGCCGCCCCCGCCAGTGATCTGCCTGCGCATGCATGCGGGGCAGTCTCGTGGGGCAGGCCAGGTTACTGATCGTTGACGCCGATGTTGCGCTCGCCGCCGGACGCATCCGCTACCGTCAGGCCGGACGAATCGTCCAACGACGTCTCATTGACTTCGGCGGATTCGATCAGCCCGGACAGTTCGTCGTCGGCCTCGTCCCCGAACAGGATCACCGCCTCGCCGCCGACGATCGAGACCGTCGCGCTGCCAGACGACGCCACCGGGATCCCGTTTTCGTCGATAAAGGCATCGGCCGATGCCCCCGTGACCAAGCCGAAGGCCAGAACCAATCCGGCCACGGCGCCACCCACGGTGCGTCGCGTCACATCATGTCGTCGCTTCTGCATATGCGTGTTCGCCTCCCTTTCCACGCCCGAGACACCTGAGATGCGTCGCCCCTCCATCGTCAGAGGTGACAAACGGCCCAGGCACAACCCGGCTGGCACTGCCAAATGGGCGTCCCCCAAAGTTCACGCTATCATTCGGCGTCAGTGCTGTCAACCGCCGCGGTGGCGCACACTTCGCCCCATCCCGCGCCGCGACAGCATACACCCCATCCCGCTGTTTCGTCACCTCCTTACTTCTCACCGGCTACCCTCGCCATAGCTATAGTTCCTAAACCTTAGGCTCACCATCACATCCGCCTTGCCTGACAGCGCCAATTTTTCGCGCCCAACCCCGTCCGCCATCGCGCCGCCCCTCCCGGTCCGGTTCCGAGCACCGGCGCCGTCTGTGCTACGCTGGTGTCTCGGGTCGCGGCGCCCCGTCGTCACCGCGACCCGGCGATGCCGGCACGCGGCCTCGCCAGCCGTGGCCCGATGGCACCCGTTGTCACGACCAGTGCGGCATCAAGCTGCCGGACCGCCGCCTTGGGCCGGCGTTTTGGCTTGAACCCGAATTCGGGAGAGGAGGATCTCACTCATGGCCATGGAAGCCTATTGCGTCAAGTGTCGCGAAAAGCGCGAGATCAAAGACGAGAAAGACGTCACCATGAAGAACGGCCGCAACGCCGTCGAGGGCGTCTGCCCGGTCTGCGGCACCAAACTGTTCCGCATGGTCGGCACCAAGAAGTAACGCCCCAGCCCCCGATCCCCGCGCTCGCTCCGCCTTGCGGGGGCGGAGCGAGCGTTCGTTGTATCCCCTGTTTCTCCGCTTAATTCCTATTGGCCGCGGGTCGATGACCCTCTCCTGGATGCATACGAACTTCGGGAGATCCCATGCAGATTGTGAGCCCGCCGCCCGTCCTTGGTCACCCAGGGGTACCCGGAGAGACGTTGTGGCGCTTCGCGCCGGGTGCCCTCTGGGCGTCAGTCCAGCGCCCCGCCGCCAAACCCCAATCTGCCCGCCACGCACCCAAATTCCGTAACCTCTCACGATGACCCGCACCACTCCGCCCACGCCTCGCCAGGTCGCGCGCGCCTATCTCGTCCTACCCCACGCCGTACCCATCATCGTCGTCCTCACCGCCACCGCCGCCTTCGCCCTCATCGCCGCCGGCGGTTGGCCGGGGCTCGGGCCGTTCACCTGGTTGCTCGGCGCCATGCTCGGCGGTCAGCTCGCGATCGGCGCCATCAACGAGTTGGTCGACGCCGGCCTCGACGCCGTCGCCAAACCAAGCAAGCCGATCCCGGCCGGCTTCGTCTCCCGCCGGGGCGCCTGGCTGGTCGCCATCGCCGGCATCGCCCTGATGACGATCCTGAGCCTCCGCTTCAGCCGCGACGTCTTCCTGCTCGGCGCCCTCGGCACCGCCGCCGGCATCGCCTACAGCCTCTGGTTCAAACGCACCATCTGGTCATGGCTGCCCTATCTCGTCGCTCTCCCGCTCCTCCCCATCTGGGTCTGGGCCGCGCTCGGTCAGGTGCCCCCCGGCTTGTTCGCCATCTACCCCATCGGCGCGGCGGCCGTGATCGCCGTCCAGCTCGCCCAATCCCTCCCCGACATCGATGCCGATCGGCGGACAAACGTCCGGACCCTCGCCGTCGCCCTCGGCCCCACCCGCGCCCGGCGCCTCTGCTGGGCCGCCATGCTCCTCGCCGCGCTCCTCGCCGCCGCCCTCGCCCCCTGGCTCACCGGCCACCCGGCCCCCGTGTGGATCGCCGCCATCGTCGCCGGTGCCCTGATCGGCCTCAACGCCCTCATCTGGACCCGCGCCCCGCGCTCCGGCGTCATGACCTGCTTCCCCTGCATCGCCGCCGCCGCCGTCAGCTTGGGCCTCGGCTGGGCCATCGCCCTCGTCAGCTCCTGAGCCATTCCCCTCGCTGGAAATGATTTGGCTCACTACCGCCGCTCGCACCAATCACCCGGAGAGCGAATCACACGGGAACCGGGGAAGGAGATCCTGCTTTTTCTCGCGGGATTGGGGCTACAGCGATTCGCGAATTGGTTGGCGGCTCGGAGGACGCCTCGTCCTCAGTCCTGAAAGGACTTGCCGGTGCTCAGCGCGGACTTCCAGTGGCCCAGGGGGCACCCCGCGCCGCTGAGACGGCGATCGCGCCGGGCAACTCTTCGGCAAACCGCTTTCGGGGCCGATTCCGGAGGTGAATCACGTAGGCGCTTCACCCGGATGCGGAATCAGCCGCCTTGCTCACCATATCCGGCCGCCGCTTGCCGCAGGGCACGCTCGACCCGCCCCTGCGTCACCGCCATCGTCACGTCGCCCCGCGTCCGTTCCAGCACCGCCCGCAGGGCATCGGTGGTGCGCCGCAGCCCGCTCGTGATCGCATCCGGGAAATCGACCGTGACCAGGGCGTTGTAGACATCGTCCATCGCCGCCAGCAACCGCTCCGCCCGCTCGGTGTCTCCCTGCCGGAGCTGGTCCAGCGCCTGGCGGCGGAGCTCGCTCGCCGCCTCGGCCAGCGCGTTCAGATAGGCGGCATCCTCGACCGCCAGCGACTCCGGCGTCGGCAGCGACTGCCCCGTCACGATCGCCCGCGTGATCGCCGCTTCCGCGACCTCCTTGGCCGCATCCTGCACGTACCCCGCCCAGTACACGCTCGGGAACTCCCGCAACCCGGCGGCGAGCGCCGCCAGACGTCGCTCCGCCTCCGTCAGCAAAGCGGCGGCGGCGGCATCGTCACCCCGGTGCGTGGCCCGGATGCTGTTCGCCGCCAGCCGCACCAACTGGCGCCCCTCTCCGATCGCCTGGTCCCGCACCGCCGCTGTCCGCTCAAACCGGCCAATGATCTGTTGGGTAATCTCAATCGCGGACAACGTGCTCATGGACGGCGCCCTCCTCCCATCAACCATGACGGCCACGGCAAACAACGACCTCCTTCCTCCGGCCCCCGCCCCGCCAACACGAGCCCTTCCCACCTTCACCGCGCAAGCTCAGCAACCAACCCCGCACCCCGCGCCGCCGGTCCGGCCAAGCCGGTGGCTTACCCATTCTCCACCGGGGGCGGCGGGTCAAGATCGCCCGGATCAAGCCGATTCAGACCAGAGACCAATTCCCGCTGCACCGCCCCCGACAGGTTGACCAGGATCGTCAGCGCCGCCGCCTCCTCCTGCATGGTGTTCACCCGCGGTTCCAACGTCAGCACGGTTTCGTCAATCTGACGGCTCGCCCGGTCCGCCGCCGCCGCGACCGCCCGCAACCGCTCAACCCTGGCGCCAAGGCGCGCAAGCTCCCCTCGCCCCTCACCGCTGGTGTGATCCGTCTCCGCCATATCTCTTCAGCCCATCCCCGGCCACCCGCCGCACCATCACCCCATTGCCCTGTCACCCGCCCTTCCTCGACGCCCCCGGAGCATAGCATCACAGCAGTTGGCACGATCTAAACGCGGACAGATGTGCCACAACGAAGCTGGGCAGTACGAGTCGCGTCATTCTTCCACGATCGCATTTGACACGCTTTCGCCACCACTGCTAGACTCCGTAAGCCGTTCCGCGACAGGTTTGATCGCTTGCCCGTGGAGCCGGCCAACAATTCATCGCACGGGCGATGATCGGGAGTAGTAGGCCCGCCCCCACAGCGAGTCGCCGGCTGGTGCAAGGCGACGATACGGAGCCGAACTCGCCCGGGAGCCGCGCCGGTGACGCGACCAGGTCGCCAGCCCGCGCCGGGTTACCTCCGTTATCGGGTCATCGAGCGGGTTGACACCGCGCGCGACATCTGGGGCTGTAGCTCATCCGGGAGAGCGCAACACTGGCAGTGTTGAGGTACGGGGTTCGAGTCCCCGCAGCTCCACCATCGCGCCGCCGGATCAATCAAGCGGGGTGGTACCGCGGAAGCCAAGCCTTTCGTCCCTGTCAGGGATGGAAGGCTTTTTCGTTGCCCGTCGACCGGAGAGAATTACCATGACCGACGTCGCCGCCCCCCATACCCAAACCGAGCGCTACGATCCAACCGCGATCGAGGCCAAATGGCGCCAGCGGTGGGAGGATGACGACATCAACCGGGTCGACGATGACGACCCCCGGCCAAAGTGGTTCTCACTGACCATGTACCCCTATCCCTCCGGCCTGCTCCACGTCGGCCACTGGTACGCCTTCGTCATCCCCGATGTCTTCGCCCGCCGCCAGCGGATGGCCGGCTACAACGTCCTCTACCCGATGGGCTTCGACGCCTTCGGCCTCCCCGCCGAGAACGCCGCCATCCGCAACAACATCCACCCCGCCCCCTGGACCTTCGACAACATCGCCAAGATGGAGCAGACCTACCGCCAGATGGGCGTCATGATCGACTGGTCACGCGAGATCATCACCTGCACCCCCGAGTTCTATCGCTGGAACCAGTGGCTCTTCCTCCAAATGCTGGAACGGGGCCTGGCCTACCGCGCCAACGGCCTTGTCTGGTGGTGCCCGACCGACCAGACCGTGCTCGCCAACGAGCAGGTCCACGAGGGCAACATCTGCGATCGCTGCGGCGGCGAGGTCTACCGCCGCGATCTGGAGCAGTGGTACTTCAAGATCACCGACTACACCGATGAGCTGCTAGCCGAGATCGACGGCCTGGACTGGCCCGAGCGGGTCAAGACCATGCAGCGCAACTGGATCGGCCGCTCCGAGGGCGTCCGCCTCGTCTTCACCCTGGAGACCGGCGACACCCTGGAAGTCTTTACCACCCGGCCCGATACGGTCTGGGGCGCCACCTTCATGGTCCTGGCCCCGGAGCACCCGCTCGTGCCCACGCTCACCACCGACGGCCGCCGGGCCGAGGTGGACGCCTACATCGAGCAAGCCCGCCGGCAGACCGAGGTCGAGCGCCAATCGACCAGCGACGACCACGCCCGCACCGGCGTCTTCACCGGCGGCCACGCCATCAACCCGGTGACGGACGAGCGGATCCCGGTCTGGATCGCCGATTACGTCCTCATGGGCTACGGCACCGGCGCCATCATGGCGGTCCCCGCCGGCGACCAGCGCGACTTCGAGTTCGCCCGCCAGTTCGACCTGCCGATCCGCGTCGTCGTCCAGCCGGACGAGCGGCCGCCGCTCGATCCCGCCACCATGACCGAGGCCTACGCCGGCCCCGGCCGCCTCGTCAACTCCGGCCCGATGGACGGCAAGCTGATGCCGGACGAGCTGTCAGCAGTCATCGCCTGGCTGGAAGCCGCGAACCGCGGCCGGGCCGAGACGAACTTCCGCCTGCGCGACTGGCTGATCTCCCGCCAGCGCTACTGGGGCACCCCCTTCCCGATCGTCTATTGCGACACCTGCGGCATGGTCCCGGTGCCGGAAGCGGACCTGCCCGTCATCCTGCCCCTGGACGCCGAGTTCCAACCGACCGGCCAGAGCCCGCTAGTCAGCCACGCCGAATTCCTCCATGTCGCCTGCCCAACCTGCGGCGGCGCCGCCCGGCGCGAGACCGACACCATGGACACCTTCGTCGACTCCTCCTGGTACTGGTTCCGCTACACCAGCCCCCACGACGACACCGCCCCGTTCAACCGCGAGGCGGCGGCGAAATGGACCCCGGTCGATCTCTATTGCGGCGGCATCGAGCACGCCATCCTTCACCTGCTCTACGCCCGCTTCATCACCAAAGTCCTGCGCGACCTCGGCATGGTCGCCCATGGCGAGCCATACCTGCGCCTGCGCAACCAGGGGATCATCCTCTCCGAAGAAGGCGTCAAGATGAGCAAGAGCCGGGGCACCCAGGTCTCGGCCGAGCCCCTGATCGCCGAGTTCGGCGTCGATGCCCTGCGCCTGCACCTGATGTACCTCGGCCCCTGGGAGCAGGGCGGCCCCTGGAACAGCCGTGGCATCGCCGGCATGGAGCGCTTCATCCGCCGCGCCGTCACCCTCGTCACCGAGACCGGGGCCGGCCCCTTCGATGCCGCCCTCCCCCCGGACGACACCCTGCCGCTGCGCCGCCTGACCCACCGCACGATCGCCCGCGTCACCGCCGACCTCGACGGCTTCCAATTCAATACGATGGTGGCCGCCATGATTGAGCTGGTCAACGAGCTGATGCGCCAGAAGGACGGCCCCCTATCTCACACCCCCGAGTGGCGTGAGGCGTTGGAGACCCTCGTCCTGCTGATGGCCCCCAGCACCCCCTACGTGGCCGAAGAGCTGTGGCAGCGCCTAGGTAACCCCTATTCGGTCCACCAGCAAACCTGGCCCACCTTCGACCCGGCCCTCACCCGCGACGACCTGGTCGAGATCGTGGTCCAAGTCAACGGCAAAGTCCGCGACCGCCTCCGCCTGCCCCCCGACGCCCCCGAAGCTGCCGCCCTCGAGCAAGCCCACGCCAGCCCCAACGTCCAAGCCCACCTGGCCGACAAGCAACCGGCCAAAGTCATCTACGTCCCCGGCCGTTTGCTCAACATCGTCGTCCGGTAGTGGCCGGTGCCAGCCGCGAACCGGCCCGCCCCGATGCGAGCCAGTTCTCTGTTCTGAAGCAAGGTTCATTCGGACTTCGCATACTCACTTGGGCCTCGGCGGCACCGTGATCTCAGTCCTGAAAGGACTTTTCGGTGCTCAGCGCGGAATTCATTCCAGCGCGCCGCCGGCGCGACGCCACGATTTTCCCAAGATTCATCCGAAGTTCGTATAAGGCTAATTTCAGACGAGTTGACCGCGCCGCCACCACCCCGAGCTCATACGAAATCCGGTTGAGCCGTGGTGACCTGCCCGCGGCCCCATCACCACGGTCCACCCATCGGGGAGCCGGTATCACGCGCCGGATGGCGGCGGGTCGTCTGGCGCGAGGAAGGCGCCGATGGCGGTGAAGATGTCCTGATGGCTGGAGTACTTGTAACCGCCCTGGTCATCGAAGCTCCCCTCGCCAAAGGTCGTGGCCACCGCGATGGCGATCTTCTTGGCGGGCAGGTAGCCTATCACCGCGCCGTAGCCCCCGAAGAGCGGGGGCTGCACGATCCAGGAGCCTCTGAAGGCGACGCCGAGCCCGTAGCTGTAGGTCTCGTTGAGAACGCGGCAGGTGGGGCAGCCAGCCAAGGGAGCGCCGAACCCGAGCAGGCCGGGATCGATCTGCGCCTGGTGGGAGGCCGACGACAGCAGCGTCCCCTCGCCCACCGCCACCGCCGTCGTCGCCAGGTCGACGATGTCGGTGGTCTCGATGGAGCCTGGCGCCAAACTCCAGGAGGGGTTCCAGTAGGTCGTCTCCTCATAGAAGCGCGTGCCGGCGGGGATGCCGAGGACCGGGCGGCGTTCCGAGCTGAAGGCGTGCAGGACAGGCTCCGAAATCTCCGGCGTTGACCAGCCCACGGTGTTGCGCAAGCCCATCGGACCAAGGACGTGCTCCTGCAGGAGGACATCCAGCGGTTGGCCCCCGATCTTCTCCAGCGCCTGTCCCAGGATCACATAGTTGGTGTGCGAATACTCCCAGTTCGTGCCGGGCGCGAACAGGCGCGGCGTGGCCAGACTGATGGCGATCCGCTCCTCGGCGGTCCACTGGCGAAACGGGTCGGCGTAGAACGCCAGCTTGAATTCCGTGGCCTGCTCGAAGTCGCGGTAGCCGGCCGTCATGTTGGCCAGCATCCGCGGCGTGACCCGCTCGGCATCGGGGAGGTCGGGCAGCCAGGTAGAGAGCGGATCGTCGAGCGCGACCACGTTCTGGTCGACCAGCCGCAACAGGAGGGTGGCGATGTAGGCGATGGCGACGGCCCCGTTGCGGAAGTGCATGTCGGTGGTGGCCGGGACGCCGGTCATCGATTCGCCCAGCGCCTCGATCACGATCTCCTGCCCGTCGATCGTGACCCGCAGGAGGACCGCCTTGACGTCTTGCTTGGCCATGATGTCCCGCGCCAACACGACGATCGCCGCGGCCTGGTCACTGGTTGGGCTCGCCGCCGGCGTCGCTTGCCGCATGGGGGCAGCGAGGACAGGGCGCGCCGTGGCGGCGACCGACGTGCCGCCGGCTGCGAGGGCGACGCCCATCGTGACCGCTGCCCGGCGCGTGAATGGGGTAGTGAAGCCCCGATCGGCGTGCTGATCACCCACGACGTCCTCCTGTTCGACAATCGACATGACCCAGCAAGCCGCGGCCCCATTGCCACACCACGACCTCTCACCCGGATCTCGTGCGCATCCTACCGCACCTGGTCCTCGCCCCGGCGGCCCGTGCTCATACGACATCCGGCTGATCGCCTCGTGGCTGATCGACACTCCGTTTTCAGTCCCGGAGGGACTTCGTGGTGCTCAGCGCGGACTTTTAGTGGCCCTGGGGGCACCCCCGCCTGCGGACGCGACTACGCCTGCGCCATCCTTAATTCCGAGAACTCCTGATTATCGATCCGCACGTAGACCGCGTCGTTGTTCGTGACCTTGGTGGCGACAAAGAGCGGGAAGAACCGGGAGAGCGTCTCGTAGCGTGGCGCCCAAACAAGGCGGAACGGAAACTCCGGCCGGTCCGGCGCCGGCTCCAGGACGTTCCCCCGGCGATCCGCCTCTTCGGCGATCGCATCCGGATCGATCCAACGAGGATCGTAGGTCGTGCCGTCCGGCATCCCTACCGCTTCCTCGTAGGCCCCGGTGTAGGCGTCGAAGATGACGAGCAACGGGATGTCGTCTCCCTCGGTCCCCTCGCGCCGAAAGGGGACGATGTAGTACGCGGTCTCCTCCTCGTCCAGCGGCTCCACCAGCAGCGGCGTATCCGCCACGGCGCCCTTCAGGGCGGTCCATAGGCAGCTGCCCTCGGGGAAGGTCGTGGTGCCCGGCAAGTCATCGGCGATGCTCTTAATCTGCCCGGCCGTCAGCAGTGGGCCAGAGTCCGCTCCCGAAATTTCGGGATCGGGCAAGCCGCCAACCTCGATGATGTCGTTGGTGGCGAGTGCGCCATCATGGCTGAGACAGATCGCGAGACGTTTCTCGTGCCACAGGCCAACCCGGTTGACCGGCCGGATATATTTGCGGTTCCAAAACTCCAGGTTCACATGATGGCAGGGCCACGCCTTGTTCGCGGTCGATCCACACTGGTCGCCATCGTCGTGTGGCGTGGTATCCGCTTCCGGTTTCAGTGGCGGCCATGGGTCATGGACATGGAACCCGAGGATCGGCTCGATGCCGGAATCCGCCGCCGGGCCAAGGTCCATTTGCTTGACCGTGATCCAGTGGGCACCGGCGCTCCGGACCACGATCGGCGCCGCCTCGAGGCTCGCATCCTCCATGGTCGAGCGCACGACCTGTAGCAAGTCCTCCGCGCTCTCGCAGATGAACAGGATGAACCGCGTCCCCGGATGGTCTGGCTGCCCCTGCCAACGGGCGTCCCATTCCGCGTTGAGCGTGGTCACCAGCCCGTCCGGGAACGAGTTCCAATTGCCCGTGTCGCCACCGGGAGACAAGTTGCTGTCGTCAAACAGGTCCTTCTGGGTCAAGGCGCTGATGCCGACGCCGGCGCCCCGCAGCACCATCATGGCGCAAGCCGCCCCACAGTAGCACTTATTGTTCTGCTGATGAAATGAAAGATCGACCGGATTTGCCATTTGTCCCCTCACCATCACGACACGCCGCGGGGGAAGAGGCCACCCCGCCGTCAAGCCGGCCGCCACGGCCGGCCCCTGGCCAAGGAGCTCGCGGCGACTGAAACGATTTCGGTTAATCACTTGGTCCTCCGCGACACCGAATTCTTCAGTCCTGAAAGGACTTCGTGGTGCTCAGCGCCGGGTGCCCTTTGGGCGTTATTCCAGCGCCCGCCGACGCGGCGTGTCGGTCCCACAAGCATCTACCCGAACTCGCATAAGGTTGGCGATCAGCGGTCAGCTCGACCACCGCCGCCGGGCCGGAGTGCGGCCCCTGCCCTCAACATTGCCCGCCAGAGACGCTTGCCTGTTACGCTTTCGTAGCATATGATGCGTTAGAACACAAATCAAGCACATCCACGTCACGAGCGGACGATCCAAAAGAATCGCGGCAGTTCGTCGATGAGTGATCTCGCCGCACGCCGTCACCCGCGCTCGGAGGAGATCGACCGATGCCGGCAGCACGCTCCACCAGCGACGAGACGTTGGTGAACCTGGTTCGACGTTGACGAGTGAGGAGCACAGGATGAGACGTCCCGATCGATCCTGGCACAGCTTGTGCCTCGTACTGGCAATCCTCGTCTCGCTGGCCACCGTCCCGGGGACGCTGGCCCAAGACTCATCGACGCCGGTGGCGCCGTGTGGCGACGACATCGGCCCCGCCGATCCGCCCATGCCGGCCGGCCTGGTTCGCGAGATGCGGTTTGCCACCCCCATCCCCGACGCCCCGGAGGTAACGGAGGCGGTAACGACCCTCGTCTGCATCGCCCAGAGCACGGTCGTCACCTACGAGCTCGACACGGGCCCGCCGACCTCTGAGATTGGCCAGGAGCATACCGTGCTCCTCGTCATCGTCGAAGGCGAGCTGCAGCTCATGCTGGTCGAGGGCTGCGCCCATGACCCCGGCGGCGATACCTGCACCGTCACCAACGGCACCGCCACATTCCGCACCGCGGCCGATCCATTGACCCCGGTCGACATCACCGCGACCTGGACCCCGATCCCGCCCGGCAGCATCGTCACCCTCTCCGACGTCACGTTCTCCGTCCAAACAACCACCACGCCAGTCCGCCTCCTCGCCTCAGGCGTAGCCGTGGACCCCGGCGCCGGCGGCGCTTGCCCCTGCCTAAAGTGGCCACCGTGACGCCTCTTTAGCATCCAACAATCTGATCCGGAGGACAGAAATCGTGGCGCATCGCGATTGCCGCCGCCTGGGTTCGGTTCTCAACGCTGAACTTCCCCAGAATGTTCGTCACATGATTCGCCGCCGTGCGGATCGTGATCGACAGTGAGTCCGCAACTTGCTGGTTGCTGAGCCCGTTCGCGATCAGGCAGAGCACACGTTGCTCTTGCCTTGTTAAGTGGCCCACAATTGGCATCGTGCGCCGCGGGACAACCGTCTTCGGCGCCTCGGCCGGTAACTCAATCGCACTCACGAGGTCGGCGGCGTCGAACAAGGTGGTACGCCGCCCACGTTCACGGGCCTGGTTGAACCGCTTATCACCTAACGCGCGACGGGCTGCATCAAGCACCTGGGCTCGGTTCGCTTCATCTTGGGGCGAACTGCGAAATCCGGTTGCATTCTGCCACATCTCGATCGCTATAAGGGCTTGAACCGCGAGCTCCGACTTCTGCAGGCGAAGCAATATGCGAGCAAGGCCATCGATGGCGTCGGCATGGCGAGTATCCAGCGTAGGGGTTTGCTTCTGTAGACGCAACGCAGATTGGAAATGGCGAATTGCGAGTGGCACATCACCCCGCAGCAAGGCAACTTCGCCCAATTCAGAGTAGATGGAGTCCTGTCCAAGCTTAATCTTCGTCCGTTCGAGTCGCGTCAAGCTCCATTCGAGTAGATCCGTTGCCTCTTCCAATCGCCCCTCGAAGCGGTAGATGCGGCCGAGCTCCATGATGACGAAGGCAACGTAGGAAGCATCACCGAGCTGTTCCTGGAGCCCTCGCGCTGTGTCGAGGTACTCCTTGGCTCCCGAGAGATTGCCGATTCGTCCCATGAGGATGCCAAGTTCTGCCGAGACCTGACCGATACCGGCTGAATCGTCCATTAGCCTATACCGATCGAGGCTCTCCTCGAGATCGGTGCTGGCCTCCGTATAATTCCCCATCGCCGCCGCCATCTTGCCCAAGCAGCTAAGCGCTCCGGCTATGCCCCTCGAATGCTCAAGCTCGCGAAAAAGAGCGAGGCTCCGTTGGTAAAGGTGATATGCCGATCGAGCATCATCCTGTGAGAAGTGGCCTAGCAGGAGATACGCGCCAGCCACGTCGAAGGAATTCGTGTCTCCCGCCTGGGTTACAGCCCGTGGCAGCCACGATCTGGCTTCTACCAATCTCCCACGCAGAAGCCAGAAGTGGGCCAATTCGTTGCAAATCTTCAGGGCGAGGGGAGGATCGGCTTGATCCGATTGCAGTAGCCAGTGCAGCGCGGCGCGAAAGTTGGCCTGCTCGGCTTCCAAGCGGTTGATCCACAACCCCGGCTCGGGATCACGTAGCTCAACCCGCAGGCGTTCGGCTAGCGTCAGCAAGTATTCCGCGTGCGCCAGACGAGTTTCCGCCTCTTGGTCCATCGACGCCAGTTGCGAAAGGCCAAACTCCCGCACCGGCTCCAACATCGTGTAGCGCGACTCGGTGCCGTCACGGTCGTTGAACCGGAGCAGGCTCTTGTCCACGAGTGAGGCCAGTCGGAGGATGGTCGAGATCTCGGTTGACTGGGCGTCGAGACGCTGCCCATCACCGGCATCGCCGGGCTCGAAGCGCCGGATGCAGACCTCGGTCGCCGCTTCGATCGTGCAGCCGCCGGCAAAGACCGAGAGGCGGCGGAAGAGCGCCTGCTCCTCCGGCTCCAGCAGGTCGTAGCTCCAGCGCACGGCGTCGCTCATCGTCCGCAGCCGGATCGGCAGATCGGGGGCGCTTCCCGCCATCAGGGGGAGGAGATGCTCGACGTGGGTCGCGATCGCCTTGGGCGAGAGGTGCGCCACCCGCGCCGCCACCAGCTCGATCCCCAGCGGCATGCCGTCGACCCGGCGGCAGATCGTCGCCACGTCCGTCGCGTTCTCATCGGTTAGGGCGAAATCGGGTTGGGCCGCGGTCGCCCGCTCGACGAAGAGCCGCACAGCCGGGCTGCCGCTCACCCGCGCCGCCGTGGCCGCGGGGTCCGGGTCGGGCAGGGCCAGCGGATCGATCGTCAGCACCCGCTCGCCCGAGGTGCCCAATCGTTCCCGGCTCGTCACCAGGATCGCCAGGTCCGGGCAGGCCAGGGCCAGGTGCGGCACCACCGTCGCCGCCGGCATCAGATGCTCGAAATTGTCGAGGATCAGCAGCGCGCACAAATCAGCGAAGTGCGCCGCCACCGCATCGAGCACCGGCTCCGGCCCCGCCAGCGTCAATCCCAGCCCGTGCCCGATCGTCGTCGCCACCAGCGCCGGGTCGGTCACCGGCGACAGGTCGATGAAACTGACCCCGTCCGGAAAGTCGTCGCCGACGCTCTGCCCCACCCGCAACGCCAGCCGGGTCTTGCCAATCCCCCCCGCCCCGCACAGCGTCAGATGCCGGGTCTCCGGCCGGCCCAGGAGATCGACAATGCGCCGCACCTCCGGCTCGCGCCCGACCAAACTCGTCAGCGGTTCCGGCAGGTGCGTATGCTGGAGCATGCCCGCGCTCACTCGCTCGCGTCCAACCCGTCGTGCCCGTCAAGTTTACATGGTTATGGTTAGATGCGGTCGTGATGACCAGCCCCTAGCTCGATTCTCAGATGAATTGCTTACCACAAGCGGCATCGCGGTCGCGCGGCGCTGGACTAGAAGTCCGCGCTGAGCATCACGAAGTCCTTTCAGGACTGGCCTTGAAGCGTCGATTCCTACTCTAAATACACCTCGTATATGACTATTTCCTTTACTACGGAGGTGTAAACGTGCTTAGTCCTGAAAGGACTTCGTGATGCTCAGCGCGGACTTCTAGTCCAGCGCCCGCCGACGCGAGGTCACGATTCTGGAGACGGTAACCAGTCGCCCCCCCTCAGTCCGCCGCCACCCCCGCCGGCTCCGCCTCCGCCACCGGCCGCCAGCGCAGGTTGAGCCTCCGGTTTGCCCCCACCTCGTCCAGCCGCTTGAACTCGGTCCGGTGCGGCGCCGTCCTCACCAGCTCCGGGTTCTGCTCCACCTCGTCCGCGATCTGCCGCATCGCCGCGATGAAGAAGTCGAGCGACTCCTTCGACTCGGTCTCCGTCGGCTCGATCATCAACGCCTCCGGCACCACCAGCGGGAAGTAGACCGTCGGCGGGTGGACGCCGAAATCGAGCAGCCGCTTGGCGATGTCGAGCGCCCGCGCCCCCTGCGCCTTCTGCCGGCTGGCCGACAGCACGAACTCGTGCATGCAGGAGCGGTCGAAGGCGACGTCGTACCGGTCCTTCAGGTTCGCCAGCAGATAATTGGCATTCAGCACCGCGTCTTCGCTGACCTGCCGCAGCCCCTCCGCGCCGTGCATCCGAATGTACGTGTAGGCCCGCACGAACATACCGAAGTTGCCATGGAACGAATGCACCCGGCCGACGCTCTTCCCCGGCTGGAACCATTCGTAGCGGCTCGTCTCACCCTCGTCCACCGGCCGCACCCGCGGCCCCGGCAGGTACGGCGCCAGGTCGGCTCGCACCCCGACCGGCCCCGAGCCGGGCCCGCCCCCGCCGTGCGGCGTGGAGAAGGTCTTGTGCAGGTTGAAGTGCATGATGTCGACCTCGAGGTCGCCTGGCCGGGCAATGCCGAGGATGGCGTTGAGGTTGGCGCCGTCGTTGTAGACCAGCCCCCCCTCCTCATGCACCAGGTCGACGATCTCCTGGATATGCTCGTCCCACAGCCCGAGCGTGTTCGGGTTGGTAATCATCAGCCCCGCCGTGTCCGGCCCCACCAGCCCCCGCAGCTTTTCCACGTCGGAATTGCCGCGGGCATCGGAGGGGATGGTGACAACCTCGAACCCGGCCATCACCGCCGTCGCCGGGTTCGTCCCGTGCGCCGAGTCCGGCACCAGAATCTTGGTCCGCTCCAGGTCGCCCCGCTCCCGGTGGTAGGCCCGCATAATGAGGACGCCGGTCAGCTCCCCGTGCGCCCCGGCCGCCGGCTGCAAGCCGACCTCGGCGAAGCCCGCGATCTCGGCCAGCATCGTCTGCAGCTCCCACATCAGCTCCAGCGCGCCCTGCACCGTGCCGGGGTCCTGCTCCGGGTGAATCCCGGCGAAGCCCGGCAAGCGAGCGACCGCCTCATTAATCTTCGGGTTGTACTTCATGGTGCAGGAGCCGAGCGGGTAGATGTTGATGTCGATGGCGTGGTTCTTCTGGCTGAGCCGGGTGTAATGCCGGATCACGTCGATCTCGCTGACCTCCGGCCAATCGAGCCGCTCGCGCATCAGCTCCGCCGGCAACGGCGTCTCCGGCACATCCGGCGCCGGAAACCGGACCCCCCGCCGCCCCGCCTTGCTCAGCTCGTAAATCAGCGGCTCCACCGCCATCAATCGGTTCCTTCCTCTACCACCAGATGCCACCCGCCAGCTCCCGCCAATGGCACGGCTGGATGGTAGCACGACCGCACCGCCAGGCGACGCGATATCGCGGTAGCCGATCACGGTTCTGGCCTGATAGTCGCGACTGTGCCTACCCTCGGCCAAGCTCGGGAATAAATCCCCGAGCTTGACCGCTGAGGACGACGATCGCACCTACCACCGTCCGACGAGATCATCCACGCTCTTCCGGCCCAGCAACAGCCGGTGGCGCCAAACCGGAAGGCATACCATCCGGGGAAGTCGCCGGCGGCACGAACACCAGCGCCGGCCCATCCTCGACCGCCGGCAGCACCACATCATCAGCGGCCGGCTCGTCCGCCGCCGGCCGCGGGCTCAACCGCCGCTGGCTGAAGATCAACACCGGAATCAGGCTCAGCCCCAGCAGGATCGATGTCAACAACGGCAGGTCCGGCCGCACCGTGTAGAGCACCCCCGCCAGGATCGGGGCGAAGCTGAACGCCATCCCCCCGGCCATCTCACACGCCGCGAACATCCGGGCCCGGTGCCGCTCCGCGATGATCTCGCTCGCCGCCGCGATGAACAGTCCCCAGGCCGAGAAGAGCCCGCCCCGGCCCAGGAAGGCGATCACGATCAGCCAGACCAGTTGACTGCCGGCGATGATGCTCATCGTCGCCACCACCAGCCCGACCGCGATCGCGACCGCCACCAGCGGCGCCCGCTGCAACGCCGCCGTCCGGGTCACCACCAGGCCGAACGAGACCGAACCGATCGCGGCGACCGAGCCCAGGATCGTGATCGTCGCCGGGTCCATCGCCCGCTGTTCCGCCAAGAAGGTCGGAATCAACGAGATCCCCAGGGCCAGGACAAAGATCGTCGTGAACTGCAACGAGATCAGCGGCCGCACCCCCGGCTGCCGCAGCGCCTCCCGATAGGTCGACCGCGCGTTTCCGGCACTCGCGACCCGGTCCCGGCTGGCGGAGAGCCGGGTAAAGAAGACGATCGAGAGCGTGGTCCAGAAGGCGGCGATCAGGAAGGCCGCCTGCATCCCCCAAATCGCGACCAGCCCGCCCGACAACAGCGGCGCCAGCCCCAGCGCCGCCGCCGGTCCCACGTTGAACACCAGGGTAAAGGCGCGCACCCGTTGCTCGCCGGCATGGGCCGCCAAATGCGATTGGGTCAGCGGGAACGCCAGCTCGCCGATCGCGGCGGCCACCACGAAGATAAAGAGTTGCGCCCAGTGCGTCGCCAGGGCCGCCGAAATCAAGCCGATGCCGGTGATCGCCCGGGCAATGGAGATCAGGGTCCGGGCCTCGAACCGTTCGGCCAATGCCGCCGAGGGTCCCAGCGTCAGCGGCCGGAGCAACCCTTGCGAGCCAAGCACCAAGCCGACGACGGCGATCGGCGCTCCCAGCGCCTGGATCCAGAGTGGCCAGATCGCCATGTAGGAGCCAAACGCCGCCTCCACGCAGACCATCGCCCAGAAGACAAAGCCAAGCTCCCGCCCCATCCCGAAATGCCACGTCAAACGGCCCCGCGGTGATCCCAACCCGCTCTCCCCCGCCCCGCTCCGCCCAACCCGCCGCGCCCATTGTACGGCCCAATTCGTCCGTGGCCGGCGCCAGCCTGGAGCGGTGCTTGCCAGCCCTTCTACAATGGAACGGTTGCCCCGCCGGCGCGGCCGATGGTGCGCCCGCGGTAAGCGCCCGCCCGTTGAAGGAGACCGAGCCCGGTGGATCCCTATCTCGAGTTTGGGCTGGCGATGTGCGCCATCGTCCTGCTTTCGCTCGCCGGCACCGCCTACCTGGCGGCGACGTTCAATCGCCGGGCCAAAGCCGACCTCCAAGCCCGGCTGACCCCGCTGGCGGAGGTCATCGACGGCGAGGCCGACATCGAGGAGGCGACCGTCTCCGGCCGATACCAGGGTCAGCTTGCCTATGCCCGGATGGTCGGCGCCCAAGGCGGCATGGGCCGCCTCTTCAACGTCGAGATCGTCGATGCCGCCGGCGGCGAGCCGTGGGAGTGGTCCTCACTGCCGGAGAAAAACCAGCCGGCGCCGGTGCGCGCGTTCGACGGTGATCCGGCGCTGGAACAACGGCTCGGCGTCGATTGGCCCGCCCTGGCCACCGTGGTGCCGGACGACGCCCGGCAGCGGTTCGGCTTTCTCTACGACCCCGAGGCCGGCATGGTTCGCCTCAGCCGGGCGATGGACGGTCGGAACGACATCCCCGACCCCGCCGCCTTCACCCGCCAGCTTGACGCCCTGCTCGCCCTCGGCGAAGCCAACCGGAGGGCCCAAGCCCCGCCCGCGGCGGCAAGCGGCGACCCTCGCCAAGGCGATCGCGATGCCATCTGAGCCACCGCCCGCGCTACCCTTCCCTCCACGCGCCACGGAGACGTACCGCGCCGATTCGGTGGCCGAGGAGCACGCCTTCTTTCGCGCCTATCCGCCGCCGGACGGCGACTGGGAAATCGTCTCGCAAACCCTCCGGGTCCGGAACGACCCTCCCCAAGACCAAGTCACCGTGCGCGCCGCGTCAGTGGGCGAGGTGATGGTGCCGTTTGACATCGCCTCGTTCTTCGGCGACCCGCCCGGCGCTGGCGCGACGGCGCCCGGGTTCGACCGGTTGCTAGAAACGGCACTGGCATTCTCCCGTGACAATGGCCCCCACCACCCCGGCAGCCTGCCCCGCTTCCCGATCCCCGCGGCCGGCTATCCGGGCCGGGTCGAGGTGCCGCTCCCCCTGATCGCCCTGGACAACGCGGGCCGGCGCGGCCTCTACGCCCCGCCCCGCATCGTCGTCCTGACCTATCCCGAAGGGGAGCCGCTGGGCACCGGCGAATATCCAGGCTTCAACCCCGAGCGCTGGCCGCCCCGTCGCCTGGGCGACTGGCCACCCCCCGCCTCGCGCCTGCTCACCCCACCGCACCTACAAGCGATCATCATCCGCTTCACCGCCTGCTGGCACCGGCTCCTGACCGCCTGGCTGGCCACCACCGACTACCCACACCGCGCCGCCGAAGCTGCGGAATCGCTCGCCCTCCTCCGCCACCTCGACCCCCCCGCGATGCCCGGCATCTACGCGCGGATGAACCCGCGGTTCTGGCGTTGGCTGACGGGAGAACAACAAGATCGCGGTTGAAGGTATTCGTGGCCTGACCGCACACGGGGCCGCGCCTCGCGATCGCCTTGGTTGCGACGCCGGACCCGGCGATCGCGATGCACAACCCCAGCCAGACCGTGTCCAACCAGCACCACGCCGCCCACTCACCCCTGCCCCCGCAGCCGCGGGTTGCCGGTCTCATCGAGCCCGAGATGGACCATGTAGAGCGCCAGGAACAGCACCATCAAGGTCAGCACCGGGATCAGCCACCACCACCACAAGTTCTGGAAAATGGCGCCGTAGCTCAACGCCCAGTAGATCATCATCCCCAGCGTGATATCGCGTTGCGGCCCCAGGCCCAGGATCGACAGCCCCGACTCGGCCAGGATCGCGGCGATGAAGGCATTAAGAAAATTCGCCCCCAGCCAGGCCAGCATGTGCGGCAGCAGCTCCCGCCCCACGATCTCCAGCTCCGACATCCCGGAGAGGCGCGCCACGTTGACAAAGGCCCGCTCTTTGAGCGTCAGTGCCTGCGCCCGCACGGCGCGGGCCGGCCAGGCCCAGGCGAAGAGGCCGATGATGAGCGCCATCGAGGTGACGCCGACCCCTCGCAACAGCGACGCGATCAGGATTAAAAAGAGGAGAGACGGCACCGAGAGGAAGACGTCGATCAGCACCCGCAGCGCGGCGTCCACCTTGCCGCCGAAATAGCCGCTGACGAGGCCGATGATGGCCCCGATGACGGTCCCGATCGTGGCCGCGATCAAGCCCACCTGAATCGAGTTGGGCACGGCCTCGGTCCACTGGATGGCGACGCTCTGGCCCAGCGAGGTCGTTCCCAAAATCGCCCCGGCGCCGGGCGCTAGCCGCGCCGGAAACGCCCCGGTCCGCCGCTCCGCCGGATCGACCAGGGCGCCGCCGATCAGCGCCGTGCCGAAGATCAGGATGAAGACCGCCATCCCGACCACGAACTTGCGGTTGCCGAGGAGCGCGTTCGCGATCCCCCGGTGCGCGGTGACGGGCGGCAGAACCAGCTCATCAACGGCGGGAACGACGGCCATCGTTACGACCTCCCGGCCGCATCGGCCCGGATCCGCGGATCAATCAACGGGTACACCAGGTCGAGCACGAAGTTGATCAGCGCCACCGAGACGATCAGCAGCAGGATGCTGCCCTGAATCACTGGAAAGTCGAGGCTCTTGATCGAGTTGTAGATCAGGTAGCCGAGCCCCGGATAGCCGAAGATCGCCTCCGTGATCAGTGCCCCGCCGACGATGTGGCCGAGCGACAGCGCCAGGCCGGTGGTCTGCGGCAGCAGCGCGTTGCGGAAGGCGTAGTTCCAGAAGATGCGGCGCCGGGGCAGCCCCTTGGCCTCGGCCCACAGGATGTAATCCTGGCCTTGCTCGGCAATGATCAGACTCCGCATGCTCAGGAACCACCAGCCCAACGAGACGAGGATGATGCTCAGCGCCGGCAGCGCCCCATGCCGGACCACCTCGCCGGCAAAGGCAAGCGTCAGCTCGGGTTGCATCCCCGCCGGGTAAGCGCCCGAGAGCGGGAAGATCGGCCAATAGAAGGCGAACAAATACACCAGAATAATCGCCAGGATGTAATACGGGGTGGTATAGAGGACCAGCGCCAGCGGCACCAGTCCTTGCAGGAAGCGCGAGCGGCCGCCGGTCCACCCGACAACGGCACCGAGCAGCGAGCCCAAGAGCCAGCTAATCAGCGTCGTCACGCTGAGGAGCCCGACCGTCCACGGAATCGCGCTCCCGAGCAGCGTGGCGACATGCGTCGGGAAGCTGGCGATCGAATAGCCCAGGTTCCCCCCCCCCACCTCGCGCAGGTACGACACATACTGCTGCCAAAGAGGCTGGTCGAGACCGAAGCGCTGCCGGTACTCCGCCACTAATTCTTCGCTGACCGTGCTCCCCCCGGCCACCGCCGCCATCTTGGCGAAGACGGCGCCGAGGGGATCCCCCGGCACGATCCGCGGCACGATGAACACCACCGTCACCGAAATGACGACGGTGGCGACGAAGATGACCACCCGTTCCCCGAGGTAGCGCCAAGACACGCCCGTCACCCCCATTTCGCCGGTGATGCCGCCACGGTTCGTTTCCAAGCGGCGTTCGCCAACGAGGCCGCGACGTGGCCT
>JALZJP010000008.1 GCA_030859715.1 Chloroflexota bacterium | reverse complement strand
GCCTGCAGGCCACCGCCGCCGCCGCTGGTGACCTCCACCGGTCGCTCCGTGATGAAGGTGTCGAGCGTGCCGATGACCTCGGTGATGGGACCGACCAGGAACCGCGCCAGGTCTGTGATGTGGGCGGCGATATCGCCCAGGGCGCCGGAGCCGGCCGTTTCCCGCCGCAGGCGCCAGACCAAGGGAAAATCGGGATCGTTGATCCAGTCCTGGAGGTAGACGGCGCGCCAGTGGCGGATCTCGCCGATCCGCCCGGCATCGATGATCTGCTTCGCCAGTTGGACGGCGGGGACTCGCCGGTAGTTGAAGTTGATCATGTTGACGATGCCGGCCCGCTTCGCCGCCGTCAGCATCTCGCCGGCCTCGGCCAGCGAGTTTGCCAGTGGCTTCTCACACAGCACGTCCTTGCCGGCGGCGATGGCGGCCAGCACGATCGCGTGGTGGGTATGGCCGGGGGTCGAGACATCGACCAAGCCGATATCCGGCCGTTCCACCAGCTTGCGGTAATCCGTTTCGACCTGCTCCCACCCCAGCTGCACGGCCGCGGCCGTGGTGGCCGCTTCGTTCCGGCCGCAGAGGGCAACCATCCGTGGCTTGGGATCGACATCAAAGAAGTGGGCGACCTGCCGGTAGGCGTTCGAATGGGCGCGCCCCATGAACTTATAGCCGACCAGCCCGACCCCGATGTCCGCCATACCGCGCTCCTTTCATTCTGGCGTGTTGGCCGAGGGTGTTGATCCTCGGGTCAAGCTCGGGGATTTATTCCCGAGCTTGGCCAAGGGTCACCACGAACGTTACGCCCACCACGCCTCGCCTGGCCGCTCGCGGATGTTCGCATCTTGCAAGAACTGGACGGCCTTGGTGAAGCCTTCGTTGACGCTCATCAAGGAATCCTCGTGCTCGATCGAGATGGCGCCGTCGTAGCCGGCCAGCCGCAACTCGCTGATCAGGGCCCGCCAAAACTCCTGGCCGTGGCCATAGCCGACGGTGCGGAAGATCCAGGAGCGATGCTTCTCATCGGTGTACTGCTTGGTGTCGAGGACGCCGTTGCGGCGGATGTTCGGGTGGTCGAGCCAGGTGTCCTTGGCGTGGACATGGAAGATGGACGCGCCCAGCTCGCGGACGCAGACGAGCGGGTCCATGCCCTGCCAGAAGAGGTGGGAGGGATCGAAGTTGACCCCGATCGTCTCGCCCCCGATCTCGCGCAGCCGCAGGAACGAATCGGTGTGGTAGGCGACGAAACCGGGATGCAGCTCGATCGCGACCCGCACCCCATTGTCCCTGGCGAAGGCGGCGGCGTCCGACCAGTACGGGGTCACCTTCTCGGTCCACTGCCATTCCAGCGTCTCCAGGTAATCGGGCGGCCAGGGGCAGGTGACCCAGTTTGGCCGCAAGGAGTGCTCCGAGTCGCCGGGGCAGCCGGAAAAGGTGATGACCGTCTCGACCTCCAACGCCCGCGCCAGATGGACGGTGGCGCGGTAGGAGGCATCATCGGTCTTGGCCCGTTCGGGATCGGGGTGGAGCGGGTTGCCGTGACAGGAGAGGGCGCTGATCTCAAGCCCGCGGGAGGCGATGGCAGTCTTGAACTTGTCGCGGGCAGCGGCGTCATCGAGCAGGACGGCGGCGTCGGCGTGGGCGGTGCCGGGGAAGCCGCCGGTGCCGATCTCGACCGCCTCACAGCCGGCCGCCTTGATGTAATCGAGCGCTTCCTCGAATGGGCGCTGGGCGAACAGAACAGTGAACACCCCGATCTTCATGCACCTTCCTCCGCGTCGTCAACGCTTCCCGGCAACGATCCCGGTGAGCGGTCAGGGGAGCGTGGACATCAAATCCGCCAACCGCTCCGCCGTTAGAGGTCGCATCATACCGTAGGCCGAGGGCCGCGTTGCTGGCCGGTGGCGGGTTAAACAGAAATCGGTTCACCACACGCTTCTCAACACCGACTGACGATTGGAACAGCTTCGGTGGCAACGGCAATAACGAACATGCCCGAGTGCCGATCGGTCGCGACACGAGGCTATTTCCCTGACTTTCCCGTGACATAGCCGGCAAGTCCACCCAGCACACCACCAAAAATGAGCGTGGTGATGCTCTGTGCCCAGAGCCTCGTTTGACTATCCGTGGTCCAGAGCGACAAGCGCGCGGCGAATATCAAGCCAAGCAGAAGTACGCCGATGACGACGCGGAACGTGAACGTCTCACGAAGTCGACGGCGATCGTTGTCTTTGCGGGCCTGATCAAGATCGTGATCTAGTTGCCGCTCTTGCTGGCGACGCTTATGCGCGTCCGCCGCGGCTTTGAGCCGAGTGGAGAGAGCTGCTGTCCGTCGGCCCGGCTCGCGGCGAAGGCGAAGGCGTTGAACTCCGCGTCGCGTCCCTGGCCTTGCTGCCGACTCTCTGGTCGCTCCGTCACCGGGCGGCCAGCGGGGGATTAAGAAGCTCGTCCTGTTCCACAAGCCCGAACCGGACACCATCGAAAATGCCCTCGACCATCTCCTGACCGGGATCATCGAGACCACGATAGATGGCGGACAAATAGCTCAACGTATTTCTGGCCGGACCAGAGAATCTCCAGTCACATCGGGTGAACGTGCATTCGTCGAAGGATACACCTTCGATGCCTCGAAAAATGATGCGGCACTCGATGAACTGGCACTTTTCGTACGCTTGCCCATCGACCTCAATGGTTTGGTTGTCGAACGTTTGGCCGGCGACGTGGCGGGTGGCGGCGTGAACCATCGCAAGAGCTCTTGACGCGGGGTCCAGTCATGAATCCATGTCCTGCCTATCATCGCGTGTGACGCCACGCCCGCTCCAAGGGATGACAAGCCAATCTCGTTGCTCGGAACGCGGAAACGTGGATCAGCAGGTAGCCGCCAGCGGCGAAGCATCCCGCCATTGGCCGTCGCGGCCGGCGATCGTGCGCTGGCACCAGAACCCCACCGGGAACGCGGCAAGAAGGATTGGAGTCGCGGTACACTGATTCCGACTATTGGACTCGGAATTGTGACGCCGGGTCGGCCCGAAGCCGGAGAGCGTGTGGCGACGAACCAACTCCCAGCCCGATTCGAGCGACGGACGATCGAGAACCGACTCCACCGGCGGCGCCGGCGGCGGCCGCCGATCTGGCTCTGGTTGCCGGCGCTGCTGATCGGAATCGTCGTCCTGCTGCCGCTCGTCTACCTCGTGGCGCGGGCCAGCGAGGGGGGCGAGGCCGCCTGGCTGGTCATCGCCCGGCCACGCACGGTCGAGGTGGTGGTGAACACGATCGCGCTGGTTGGCGCGGTCGCGGCCTCAACCGTGGTCATCGCGGTGCCGCTGGCCTGGTTGACGACGCGGACCGATTTGCCGGGGCGCCGCGTCTGGGCCACGGTCAGCGCCCTGCCGCTGGTGATCCCATCCTACGTGGGGGCACTGGTGCTGGTGGCGGCGGTTGGCCCGCGCGGCATGCTGCAAGGGTGGCTGGAGCCGCTGGGGGTTGAGCGGCTGCCCTCGATCTATGGGTTCTGGGGGAGCTGGCTGGCCCTGACCCTCTTTACCTATCCCTACACCTACCTGTCGGTGCGGGCCGCCTGGCGCGGGCTCGATCCCGGCCTGGAGGAGGCGGCGCGCGGCCTGGGCCAGAGTGCCTGGCAGGCCTTCCACCGGGTGACGCTGCCCCAGTTGCGGCCGGCGATCGGGGCGGGGGCGCTCCTCGTCGCGCTCTATTGCGTGGCCGATTTCGGCGTTGTCTCGCTGCTCCGGTTCGATGCCTTTACGCGGGCGATCTATGTCCAGTATCAGACCGCCTTCGATCGCTCGGCGGCGGCCGCCCTGGCCTTGCTGCTGGTCGGCTTCACGGTGGCGCTGTTGATCGTGGAGACTCGAATCCGCGGCCGGGCCACCCTCTACCGGGTCAGTAGCGGTAGCGCCCGGTCGGCCAAGCCGGTGGGCCTGGGCCACTGGAAGTATCCCGCGGTTGGTTTCTGCGCCACGATCGTGGCCCTGGCGCTAGGGCTGCCGCTGGTAGTCCTCGGCTTCTGGTTGGGGCGCACCTTGCTCGATCGCGACCCGGGGCAGTATGTCGTCGCCGCCGCGCTGACCTCGCTCACGCTCGGGTTCTGGACCGCGGTCCTGGCCACCGCCGCCGCGCTGCCGCTGGCGATCCTGGCAGTGCGCTATCCGGGCTGGCTTGGCACCGTCGCCGAGCGGTCGTCCTATCTTGGCTACGCGCTGCCGGGGATCGTGCTGGCCATCGCCTTCGTCGCGCTCGCGGTCCGCACGCCCTGGTATCAGACATTGCCGCTGCTGATCGTCGCCTGTACGGTCCGCTTTCTGCCGCAGGCGGTCGGTTCGACCCGGCTCTCCCTCCTCCAAGTCAGCCCGCGGCTGGAAGAGGCGGCGCGGGGATTGGGGCACTCGGTGCCACGGGTGCTGACCCGGGTGACGTTGCCGCTGGTCCGGCCCGGACTGCTGGCCGGGGCATCCCTCGTCCTGCTGACGACGATGAAGGAGCTGCCGGTGACGCTGTTGCTGATCCCGATCGGGGAGCGAACCCTGCCGACGCTGATCTGGACGGCGGCGGGGGACGCTCGCTACGGCGAGGCTGCCTTGCCCGCCCTGTTGCTGGTCGCGGTTTCCGCCCTGCCGACGTTGTTGCTCGCGGTGCGGGACCAGGCGCCGCTGGCATGACGACCGTCAAGGACGGCGCTGGCTCCGCCTTGCGCTGCGTTGGCATTGAAAAGCGCTACGGGTCGCTCTCGGTGGTGGCGGGGCTCGACTTGCACGCCGAGCGGGGCGAGCTCGTGGCGTTGCTGGGGCCAAGCGGCTGCGGCAAGACGACGACGCTGCGCCTGATCGCCGGGTTCGAGCAGCTCGATGCCGGCCTGATCATGGTCGGCGAGCGCCCGGTGGCCGAGGCCTGTCCCGGCCGGCCGGCCCGCGAGCTGCCGCCGGAGCGGCGCCGGGTGGGTTTGGTGTTCCAGGACTACGCCCTCTTTCCACATCTGAGCGTACGCCGAAACGTGGCGTTTGGCCTGCCGCGGGGAGGCGATCGTGAGCGCCGGGCGGATGAAGCGCTGGAGATGGTCGGCCTGGACGGGCTGGGCGATCGCATGCCGGCCCAGCTTTCCGGCGGCCAGCAGCAGCGAGTCGCCCTGGCCCGGGCCCTGGCCCCGCGGCCGGATGTGGTGTTGCTCGACGAGCCGTTCTCGAACCTCGATGTCGAGCTGCGGGCGGCGGTCCGGGCCGAGGTGCGTCAGATCCTGGCCGATGCCGGCACCACCGGGGTGCTGGTGACGCACGATCAGGAGGAGGCGCTGAGCCTGGCCGACCGGGTGGCGGTGATGTGGCATGGCCGGATCGTGCAGGCGGCGGCGCCGGAAGAGCTATACCACCGGCCGGCCAGCCGGGAGGTGGCGGCCTTCGTCGGCGACGCCCAGTTCCTGCCGGGCGAGGCGGCGGGCGGCCGTGTCGCCTGCGCCCTGGGAGATTTACCCGTCATCGGCAGCCAGGGCGGCGCCGTCGATGTCGTGCTCCGGCCGGAGTCGCTACGGCTCCGGCCCATCGGCACCGAGAGCGACGCCGGCGCCAGGGGCAAGGTGCTCAGCCGTCAATTCTACGGCCACGACCAATCGCTTGTCGTGCAGCTCGAAGGCGGAGTGCGGCTGCGGGTCCGGGCCGGCCCGCTGATGGGCGTCCGGCCTGGCGATTCGGTGCAAGTGACGGTCCGTGGCGCGGTGCAGGTGTTCCCACGGGCGACGTAGGGCGGCTCCGGCGCCCGGTCTCGATGGGTGGTGCCGGCACTGCCAATCAGATCAGAATGGGACCTCGACCCGCGGCGTCTCGATGAAGTCGGCGAAGCAGCGGCCATCGAGATAGTCGGGGAACGAGTAGACCCCATTGACTTGCAGGTAGCAGCGGTCGGGATGCTGGTCCCAATAACGGGCGAGGCCGAGCCGGAGAAAGACATCGGGTGCGTCTTGCAGGCTTTGTTGAACGAAGCGAGCCGCTTCGCCGGGCGTCATCTCTTGCCGGCCCAGCAACGAGTCGAGATACATGCGAAAGGCCAGGTCGGTGACCGGGAGCCGAAAGTCCGCTCCGGCCTCGTCCTCAAACTGAAGCCGATACGCTCCCTTGCCATCGGGCCGGATCTGAAAGATGACCTCCGTGATCTGTCGAATATGGATCGTCCCGAGCGATCGGAGCCCGGTCCCGTGCTGAATCCAGAGACCGTGGCCAGCCTCTCGGCCACTGAGCGCGGAGCCGAACAGCGAGCCAACGTGAGAGCTGGCAGTGGTGTAGAGCAACTCGAAGCGGTCTCGTGGGGATAGGTCGGCGCGGTAGTCATAGCCGGGTTCGATCTCCCAATCCTCGGTGTGAGGCGGGACACGATCGGCGGCCGGCCGCGAGAGCTCAAGCTCGATCACGGCGAACGGCTTGAGGATCCGGGGCCGGTTTCGAAAGAGCCAGGATTCGGTGAGATAGGTCTTGGGCAGAACCGGGCGGATGCATTCCCCGGTCGGAAGATAGCCGGCAACGCAAATCTTTGTCCCCTGCATCCGGGTGAGGTCGGTGATCGTGAGCTGGGAGCGCATCTCGGCCAGCCTCCTTACCGGCGAACTCGGTGAGGGTCACGTCACCGCGAAACGATCCGGGACCCGCGTTAGACGCGGGTCCCGGACGCCGCCAGAAACGGGGCGCCAGCGTGGTCGTCGGTCTAGGCACACGCGGTTGCTGCTACTACTATTCAATCAGGTGGATTCGCGGGGGGCAAGCCCGCGCCGGAGGGAAGGGAATTGCCGGTGGCCGAATCGCAATCCGGATTGACCATCTTCACGATCGGGCATAGCAATCTGACCGATGAGCAGCTTCTCGCGTTGCTCAATCAGCATCAGATCGAGACGGTGGTTGATGTTCGGAGCGCTCCCTATAGCCGGTTTACGCCGCATTTCAACCGGGAGCGGCTGCGGCTGTTATTGAGCGAGGCGGGGCTTCAATACGCCTATGCCGGGGAGAAGCTGGGCGGGCGTCCAAACGATCCTGGCTGTTATCGACACGGGGTCCTGCCCGAACCTGAAGCGGACTACCTGCAAGAAGTAGATTATGTCGCGGTGGAGCGGCGAGCCTGGTATCAAGCCGGCATCGATCGGCTCGTTGAGATGGCGACGACGCGACGAACCGTGGTCATGTGCAGCGAGGAGAGCCCACACATCTGCCATCGCCATCACTTGGTTGGACGCACGCTGCTGAACCGGGGAGTTGACGTGCTGCACATCCGGCAAGGAGGCGGCCTGCTCCGGGCCACGGTGACGTTGCAGCAGACGGATCTCTTCGCCGCCCTGCGGAGTGACGGCACATGAAGCTATTCACCATTGGGTTTACCCAGAAGCCGGCCGAGCGGTTCTTTACCCTGCTGGCCGATGCCGGGGTCGAGCGGGTGATCGACATCCGGTTGAAGCCGGGCGGCCAGTTGTCCGGCTTCGCCAACGGCCGTGATCTGCCCTTCTTCCTCCACCGTCTCAATGGCGGTCGCTACCTCCACCGGCCGGTGCTGGCGCCGACGGCGGAGATCCTAGGCGACTATCGCCAAGACCATGACTGGGATCGCTATGTCGAACGGTTCGAGACGCTGATGGACGAGCGCGACGTGCCCGGTGGCCTCGACCAAGATTCGTTTGTGCGTGAGGCAAGCTGCCTGCTCTGTAGCGAAGCCAGTCCTGAGCAATGTCATCGCCGCCTGGTTGCCGACCGAATTGCTCGGGTTTGGGGTGATATGGAGATCGTGCATCTACGGTGAAGCTAATCCGATCTCGCCATCCCAGACGCGTGCCGGCTGATTCGGCGTAGCGACGGGGATCAGGCGCTCAAGGGGAGAGAGGTGGCCTTCACGCACCAGGGCGCGGCGGTCCATTAAGATCCGCTCAGGCTCCCAGCGGTGGACCACCCCGCCACGTCCCCGCCGGGTCGTGTGGAACCCCTGCGCTTGGCTAGGTCCCGGAGTGCATCGAGAAACTGATCCGCGGTGTAGACATGATCCGCTTCGACCCCAAGGGGAGTGGGGGCCAGGGGTAGCAGGAGGTCCGGCCCAAGTCCTTCGTCCTTCAACCACAGGGCGACCGCGTAGAGCGCCGGAATGCGAAGGAGACGTAGTTCATAGGAACCGGTTTGAACGACGTGCAACGCGAGAGCGGTCTTGATCTCCGCTTCGGTTGACTTCGCGAAGGGCCCTGGCTCGAACTGGGCAAACTGGAAGCTTCCCGAACTCGAATCCCGCGTCACCTCGACACTCGCGATCGTCTGCCGATCCGAATCCTGAACCAAATGGCGCCACGAGAAAGGGCGAGCCTGGTCCTCGATGCTGGCTCCGTTCGCCAGGTCGCTGGTTCTCATCACAAACACTTGATGGGGCACCGTCAACGACGAGGCCGCCAACGCCGCGCCACTGAGGTCGCCGGCGTTGCCGGTGCTTGACAATCGCTGGACACCGCGCAGCGCCGCCGCCAGCGCTTCCGGCGGTGCCTTGGCGGGATGGAGCGGCATCGTCCTACCCTTTCACTTTCGTCCGGTAGGCGTGGGACCAGGTGCCGACGCCCTGATAGCTGTTGTTGAACTGCCGCCAGGACACGATTAGGCCATCACCATACGCCGGGTCCGATACGATGAGCGTAATCTGGTTCGGCGCGTGCCGGCACCCGACGATGGCGACCGCATGGCCGATCTCGTCGCCCCAGTTGATCCTCGCTCCCACCGGCATCTGGTGACTGATTTCATCTTTCACCGCCCCGAGGCTCATCGTCCCCGGGATCGCCTCCGCTAAATTCTCTGTCGTCGTCAGCGCCGTGTACAAACTCCCCGCCTGATTACAGTTTGCACTATCTCCGTTCTCGCAACAATCGCCACCGCCAAACACTTGATTCACCAGCTCACATTGACGCAATATGGTTGACCCCGCATGATAGTTCGCGATGCCTGTCCCGACCGCTGCCCAGCACCAGAGATCCTGCTCCTGCGCCGGCACCTTGCAGGTGACGGTGCGGTTGAACGGAAAATTGGTGCCGGCGTTCGGCGCCGGTTCGGCTCCCGCCGCATCCCCCACCCCGACTGGACTCGCGCCGGTGATCGGCACTCGGGTGCTCTCGAAAATATCCTCATCCGCGGCCATGCTGCCTCTCCCGATCCGCTACCCGCTCCATTCTGTCGTCCATTGACCGCCAGCTCCGCATCACAAAGCACCGTGCGGCGATGTCACCGCTCGAACACCCAGGCGCCGCCGAGCATGGTCGCCAGTGGCGTCACCGCCGCCAGGTCTTCGGCAGGGATCGTCAACGGGTCGCGGTCGAGGATGACCAGGTCGGCGAGCTTGCCGGCTTCGATGGAGCCTTGCCGGTGCTCGCGGCCGGTGACGAAGGCGCCACCGGTGGTGTAGGAGCGGAGGGCTTCGGTGACGGTGAGGCGTTCGCTCTGGTCGAGGCGGCGGCCGGCGACGGTAGTGCGGTTGACCGCGGCGTGGATGCCGGTCCAGGGGTTGAAGTCGGTGATCGGGGAGTCGGAGGAGCCGGCCAGCGGCACCCCGGCCTCAAGGTAGGAGCGCATCGGCATCGCCCGCGCCGCCCGCTCGGGACCGACCGCGTTGACGAACCCTTCGCCCAGGTGGGTCAGGAAGGGTGAGGAGACGACGGCCGAGATCTGATGCTTGGCCATCAAGCGCAGCGTGTCCGGGGTCGGGAAATAGGCGTGGTGGACCCGGTGCCGGAGCCAGGGCTGCGGATTGGACGCGGCGGCGGCGTAGGCCCGGACGACGGCCTCCTGCGCTTCGTCACCGCAGGTGTGGATGTCCATTGACCAGCCAAGATCGTGGACCCAGTGAATGAGCTGGCGCAAGCGGTCCGGCTCGACCACCCAGGTGCCGTGGTTATCCGGCTCATCGAGATATGGCTCGTACATCCGCGCCGTGCGGTCGCTCATGCCGCCGTCCGGCATCAGCTTGATCCCCTCCAGCCGGAGCAGTTCATCGCCAACGCCGCCCATCACGCCCAGTGACGTGAACCATTCTTTCAGCCCGCCTTGGGTCGCCGGCGGGTCGAACCCCCAGCCGGCGAGCAGCAGGTCGGCGCGGACCGTCAGCTTACCGGTTCGTCGCGCCAGGTCGAAGGCGCGAACCTCGTTCGGGTGCAGGCCCGGCTCGGCGACGCTGGTGATGCCGGCCGCGTTGTAGGCGCGGCAGGCGGTGGTAATGGCGGCGACGAGGTCCGCCTCGGCCGGCGCCGGCAGGTGTCGCAGGATCAGCTCTTTGGCCCGGTCCCGGAAGAGCCCGGTCGGCTCACCCGTGTCGTCACGCTCAAACGAGCCGGCGTAGAGGACATCGGCCGGCGGATCGGGGCTCCGCCGGGTGATGCCGGTGAGACGGAGCGCGGCCGTGTTGGCGACTAGCTTGTTCCAAACCCGGTGCAGGACGACCGGATGCTCGGGAGCGACCGCGTCCAGATCATGTCGGGTGGGGTGGCGGCGCTCGGCGAGGAGGCTTTCGTCCCAGCCGCGGCCGACGATCCAGCCGCCCGGCGGCGTCGTCGCCACCCGCGCCGCCACGCGCTCCAGGATCTCGCTCATGCCGCGGCAGTCGTAGAGTTGGACCTGGTGCAGCATGACGCCGGTGCCGAGCAGGTGGTTGTGAGCGTCGATCAGGCCGGGAATCATCGTCGCGCCATGAAGATCCTCGGTCACCGTCCCGGGGCCGGCCAGGGATCGCACCTCGTCATCGGTGCCGGCGGCGACGAAACGGCCATCCTTGATCGCGACGGCGGTCGCGGTCCCGTCGTGGGCGTCCATGGTGTGGACGCGGGCGTTGACGAGCAGCAAATCCGGGGCGTACGACCGTAGGGGCACCGCCATCCTCCGTTTTCTCGTCGTCTCGGGCTTGGCTTCAGGCAAGTGGCATGATCCATGACGGGACACCGGCTGGCGGGCAGGTTTTGCTGGATCGCCGGATGTCACGCGCCCGGACTTCACTATACTGTGCCAAAGGAGGCAACACGATGAACGCGGACGAGGCAGAGCGGTTCGACGTTCGGCATCGGATCGTTGTCGCCCCGACAATCCTGGTCGGCAAGCCGGTCATCAAGGGGACAAGAATTCCCGCTTCGCTGATTCTCAACCTCATTGCACATGGAGGATCATTTGCCGAGATCATCGAGGATTACCCCATCCTGTCCATCGACGATAGCCGCGCCGCGATTCTGGACGCGGAGGCGCGGCTTGATCGGGAAGAGGTCTTCTCGCTAGCCGTGCGGCAATGACACGCTTTCCGCTCGATGCGAAGCTCTCGCCTCGAACCGCGCGGTTCCTCATCGCTACCGGCGGTCGCCGTTCGCCCTGGCGTTCACGATCGCGCGAATGAGCAGCAGCACGGCAATGGCGACGAGCTGGCCGCCCAAGATCACCCGGTTGAGATCGAGCGCGGGTTGCCAGGTCACCGCGTCGCCCTTGATCACGAAGACGCCGGCCGGGGCGGCGCCGACACCGAAGCCGCCGCCCGAGCCACCGCCGCCGTGCTCCGCGGTCGAGCCGCCACCGGCGCCAGCGCCACCCATGACCTTCGCCACCGGGATGACCGTCACCCCATCCTTGTCGATTGGGTCGCCGAACACGCGCTTCACGGTGATCGTGTCACGCGCCTGAGCGAGGAGTTGCTGAATGTCCAAGACCGTCACCTCCGCCAAAGCTCACTGATCGCGCCGGTCGCTCTGGTGCGCGACGCGCATTCCATGCCACGCCCGGCGACTGGACATCGGTTGCGATCAGGAGACGGCCGGGGATCGCGCCCGCGCGAAGACGGTGAGCCGGATGCGGCGCGGAGAGGCGATGCTAAACCATATGGTTTGCAAATGCGTTCTCGTCCGCTAATCTAACCACATGGTTTCACACCAGCTTGCACAACTCGATAGGGTGTTCCATGCTCTAGCCGATCCCACCCGGCGGGCGATGTCGCACAGGCTCACGGCGGGTGAGCAAAACATCAGCGAGTTGGCGGCGCCCTTCAGCATGTCCTTTGTCGCGGTCTCCAAGCACGTTCGGGTGCTGGAGGCGGCCGGGCTTGTCCGCCGCCAGGTCGAGGGGCGATGCCATCGCTTGCGGATCGCGCCGGCGCCGCTGGCCGCGGCCGGCGGGTGGCTACGCTTCTGCGAGCGGTTGTGGACCAACCAGCTTGATGCCCTGCTCAAGGCCGAAGATGCCGCCGTGGCGGCGAAGTTTATCGGGAAAGGATCACAGCATGATCTCGATTTACGTGACCAGCGTGATGGTTGATGACCAGGCCAAGGCCCTCGCCTTCTACACGGAGAAGCTCGGCTTCGTCGTCAAGAACGATATCCCGGTCGGGGACGCCAGGTGGCTCACCGTCGTCTCGCCGGCGGCGCCGGATGGCGTCGAGCTGCTGCTCGAGCCCATGTCGAACCCGGCTCTGAACGGTGCCGCCCAGCGCTTCCAACGCGCCCTCTTCGAGGCCGGCATCCCCGCCACCATGTTCGCGGTCGACGACATCCAGCGCGAGTACGACCGGCTGACGCGGCTCGGGGTGCGGTTTACGCGGAATCCGACCGCGATGGGGCCGGTGACCACCGCCGACCTCGACGACACCTGCGGCAACCTGATCCGAATCGCGCGGTTGAACGGCGCGTGAGCGCGAGCACGCCGCCGATCGCCGATGACGCCGACCGGTTCTTGCAACTGACCCGGCGCTTCGACGTCGCGCCGGAGCGGGTCTTCGACGCCTGGCTTGATCCGGACACGGCGCGGAAATGGCTCTTCGCGGTGCCGGCGCTAGAGCGCTACCACATTGAAGCCGAGGCGCGCGTCGGCGGGCGGTGGACGATCACCGCCCGCCGTGGCGGCATCGACTACACCGCCCTCGGTGAGTATCTCGAGATCGACCGGCCGCGCCGTCTCGTCTTCACCTTCGCCATGCCGCAATTCTCGCCGTTTCAATCCCCACCCAACCGGAGCGTTGGGCGCAATGTCAGCATCTTAGTACCCAGCCCGAACAAGGTCGCCAGCAATCCTGGCCGTGTTCGATGAACGGCTGTCTCTTTGTGACATCGCGGCCGAGCTCCGGCAACTGCCGCCGGACGTTGTCGGCGGGACCGAGCGGGGCTGGCGCGACATGTTCGACGCCCTAGCCGCGATCCTGAGGCAGGACGCTTGAGCGTTCGGTGCGCTCCGGGCCTCCCGGCCGCAACCGGGCGGCCCGGGCCTCCAGATAGCGTTGCTCGGGCCGGCTGGTCGTGCGGCGGGCGGCGAAGAGGTAGGCGGCGCGGGCGGCCAGATGGTCGCCCGCCATGTCCCAGAGGTGGGCCCGGACCGCGGCGAGACGATGGTGGCCGGTCAACCGGTCATCGGCGTCCAGCGTCGCCAGGAGATCGAGACCGGCCGCCGGACCGTCCACCATCGCCACCGCGACCGCCCGGTTGAGCGTCACCATCGGGTTGGGTGAGAGGCGCGTCAGGATCTGGTAGAGAGCGACGATCCGCGGCCAATCGGTCTCTTCGGGCCGGTCCGCTTCGGTGTGGACCGCGGCGATGGCCGCCTGCACCTGGTACGGACCGATCGGCGCCTGGGCCAGCGTCCGCGTGATGCGCGCAAGCCCCTCCTGGATCGACGCCTGGTGCCAGCGGCAGCGGTCCTGCTCGGCGAGCGGGATCAGCCCGCCGTCGGTACCGGTACGGGCCGGGCGGCGGGCGGCGGTGAGCAGCATCAACGCCAACAATCCGGCGACCTCGCCGTCGGCCGGCAGCAGGCGGTGGACCGCGCGGGTCAGCCGGATTGCTTCGGCGGTCAACTCGCCCCGGTGCAAGGCGGGACCGGAGGTCGCGGTGTAGCCCTCGTTGAAGATGAGTACAGGACGTGGAGCTCCACGCGCAGCCGGTCCGCCCGCTCGTCATCCGGAGGCATCCGGAAGGGGATGCCGCTGGCTTTGATCCGCTGCTTGGCCCGGCTGATCCGCTGCCCCATCGTCACCTCCGGCGCCAAGAAGGTGCGGGCGATCTGGGCCGTGGTCAAGCCGCCGACCGCTCGCAGCGTCAGCGCCAACTGGGAGGCCGGCGAGAGGGCGGGATGGCAGCAGAGGAAGAGGAGCGTCAGCGTGTCGTCCTGATCATGCGGCCCATCTTCGGCGGCCGGTGCCATCAGCTCGCCCGGCGGGGTCAAGACCGCCGCGGTTTCCTCCCGCCGCCGGCGCGCCTGGTCACCGCGCCACTGATCGACCAGCCGGCGGGCGGCCCCGGTGAGCAGCCAGGCCCGCGGATTGTCCGGTATCCCCCGCGCCGGCCATTGGGTGGCGGCGGCTAGCAACGGCCTCCCGCGTCGCGTCTTCGCAGGCGTCGAACTGGCCGTGGCGCCGGATCAACGTGCCGAGGACGCTTGGCGCCAGCTCGCTCAGTTGCTCCTCGACCCCGGTGGCCGGCGTCACATCTCTTCCCCGGCCGCATCCATCACCGGCCGTACTTCCATCGCCCAGTAGCGGGCATCCGGCCACCGGGCGGCGATCTCGACCGCCCGCTCCGGGCTCTCGCAATCGACCATGAGATAGCCGGCCAGCTGCTCTTTCGCCTCCACGAACGGCCCATCGGTGATGACCGGCAGACCGTCGCGCACCCGCACGGTCTTGGTCCGCGAAACATCGGCGAGTGCCTCGCCGCCGACCAGCTCGCCCGACTCGGTCAATTCCCGCATGACGGCGTCGACATCGCTAAACACCGCATTGCGCTCATCCTCCGCCATCGTCGTCAGGAAGGCGGGATTGTTGTAGATCAGTAGCATGTACTTCACGTCGTCACTCCTTCTGGTGCCGGCATCCACGGTGGGCGCCTCTCGGAGAGAGGTCGGACCTGATTTCGGGTTCTCGACATCCGCGTCCAATCCGGGCGGCCCGGCAGACCCCGTACCATTGTCCAGCATCTCCGGAAAGGAACAAACATTGGATGTCGAGATCACCGAACCGGCTCCGACCTTAAGGTGAGAGGTGTCCAAGGGGGACGCCGGGACGAATCGTCGGCATCGGAAGGAAACAGGCGATGAGCAAGGTGATTTTCAGTCTCGCGATGTCGGTCGATGGCTACATGGGCGGCGCCGGGGAGCAGGCGCTGCCGGTCCATAATCGGCTTCTGGGTTGGGTGCATGACCTGGCGAGCTGGCGACGGGCCGCCGGCCTCGAGGGCGGGCTGGCCAACCGGGACGACGACGTGATCAAGGAGCAGGCGGCGCGTGTCGGCGCCCACGTGATGGGCCGGCTCATGTTCGACCGCGGGGAAGAGCCGTGGGGCGACAACCCGCCCTTCCAGGCGTCGGTCTTCATTCTGACCAACCAGGCGCGGGAGACGGTGGCCAAGGCTGGAGGCACCACCTATACCTTCGTCACCGACGGCATCGCCAGCGCCATTGCCCAAGCAAAGGCAGCGGCCGGTGAGAAGGATGTCCGGGTCGAAGGCGGGGCGAACGCCGTGCAACAAGCGATCAGGGCCGGCCAAGTGGACGAGTTCGACCTCCAACTCATCCCGGTCTTGCTCGGTGGCGGCATCCGGCCGTTCGACCACATCGGCGCCGGGCAGATCGAATTGGAACCCACGCGGGTCATCGATTCCCCGAAGCTGACCCATCCGCGCTACCACGTCGTGAAGTGATCGAACCCAGGCTGGTCCCGGCTCGTATCGTCAAGAAGGGAATCAACGTCATGACGAACAACACTACGACCAATGAGCGGGGAATCGTCGTGCTGGAAATGAGCATGTCGCTTGATGGGTTGATCGCTGGGCCAAACGTTGGCAGGGAGCGACCCATGGGCGATGGCGGTGAACGCCTCCATCATTGGATGTTCACTGGCAAGACCGAGCGCGAGATCGAGGAGTTTCAAACGCGGTCGTTCCAGACTACCGGGGCCATCGTGATGGGCAGACGGACGTTCGACCTTGGGGTCGGGCCGTGGGGGGAGAATCCGCCCTTCCACGCGCCATGCTTTGTTCTATCTCAGGTTGGCCAAGCGACAATCACCAAGGCGGGCGGGACGACGTACACCTTTGTCACGGACGGGATCGAGAACGTCGTTGCTCAAGCCCGGGCCGCCGCGGGCAGCAAGCGAATCATGGTGTTGGGCGGAGCGAACACCGCTCAGCAAAGCCCGCGGGCAGGACTCGTTGACGAGATCGTGATCCATCTCGTGCCTGTGCTGCTCGGTGACGGAACACGACTGTTCGATCATCTCGGTCCCGAGCACCTTGAATTGGAACCCACGGCGGTCAGCGAGGCTCCCGGTGTGACTCATCTCAGATTCCGCGCCGTCACGTAACGCCGTCCGCGCCCGCAATCCTTCGGTATACTCGTGGCATGCGAAGGACAGGCCGAAGCTCGGCGGATTCATCTGATCCGGGCGAGGCCAATACCAGTGGCGAGGGTGGCAAATGACCGAGGCGAAAGCGACCGCGCACCGTGAGATTGCGATTGAAGCGCTGCTGGCCGAGGACCGCACCTTTCCCCCGCCACCCGAGTTCGCGGCACGGGCGGACATCCAGAGCAACGAGATCTACGAGCGGGCCGCCGCCGACCTCAAGGGGTTCTGGGCGGAGGAAGCGGCCAAGCTGGAGTGGTTCACGCCCTGGGAGACGGTGCTGGAATGGAAGCCGCCCTACGCCAAGTGGTTCCTCGGCGGCGAGCTAAACGTCTCGGTTAACTGCCTCGATCGCCACGTCGCGGCGGGCAAGGGCGAGAAGGTCGCCTATTACTGGGAAGGGGAGCCGGGCGACCGCGCCGCGATCACCTACGCCGAGCTGCTGACCGAGGTCCAGAAATGCGCCAACGCGCTGAAGGAGCTGGGGGTGGGGCGGGGCGACCGGGTCGCCATCTACATGCCGATGATCCTCGAGCTGCCGATCGCGATGCTGGCCTGCACCCGGATCGGCGCCCCGCACACGGTTGTCTTCGGCGGCTTCTCGGCCGAGTCGCTGGCCGACCGCATCAACGACTCCGAGGCGAAGCTGGTGATCACCGCCGATGGCGGCTATCGGCGCGGCAAGCCGAGCCCCCTGAAGCCGAACGTCGACGCCGCGCTGGCACTCTCCAACACGGTCGAGCGGGTGCTCGTCGCCCGGCGAACCGGCGAACCGGTCGCGATGGTGGCGGGGCGCGATGTCTGGTGGGACGAGATCGTGCCGGGCCAGGATGCCCAATGCGAGCCGGAGCGGATGCAGAGTGAGGATATGCTCTTCCTCCTCTACACCTCCGGCACCACCGCCAAGCCGAAGGGCATCCTCCACACCACCGGCGGCTACCTGACCGGGGTGGCGACGACGCACCGCTCCATTTTCGACATCAAGGACGAGGATGTCTTCTGGTGCGCCGCCGACCTCGGCTGGGTCACCGGCCACTCCTACATCCTGTACGGCCCGCTGACGAACGGCACCACCGGCGTCATGTACGAGGGCACGCCCGATTATCCCGATCCCAGCCGGTGGTGGGACATCGTCGAGCGGCACCGGGTGACGATCCTCTACACGGCGCCGACCGCGATCCGGGCCCACATGAAGTGGGGGCCGCACCACGCGGCGCGGCACGATCTGTCGTCGTTGCGGCTGCTCGGCACCGTCGGCGAGCCGATCAACCCCGCGGCCTGGATCTGGTATCAGCAACAGATCGGCGGCGGCCGCTGTCCGATCGTCGATACCTGGTGGCAGACGGAGACCGGGATGGCGCTGCTGACGCCGCTGCCCGGCATCACGACCACCAAGCCCGGCTCCGCGACCAAGCCGTTCCCCGGGGTCGAGGCCGACATCTTCGACAACGACGGCAACTCGGTCCCCCTCGGCGAGGGCGGCTACCTAGTACTGAAAACGCCGTGGCCGGCGATGCTGCGCGGGATCTATAACGATCCGGAGCGGTACGAGCGGACCTATTGGAGCCGGTTCCCCGGCGTCTACTTCCCCGGCGACGGGGCCCGTCGCGATGCCGACGGCGATTACTGGCTGATGGGCCGGGTGGACGACGTGATGAACGTCTCCGGCCACCGCCTGAGCACGACCGAGATCGAGAGCGCCCTGGTCTCGGACGACCGGGTGGCGGAAGCGGCGGTGGTGGGCCGGCCGGACGACCTCACCGGCGAGGCGATCTTCGCCTTTGTCATTGCCAAGAGCGGGATCGAGACCAGCCCCGCGTTGGGCGAGGAGCTACGGCAGCATTGCGCCGCCAAGATCGGCCCCATCGCCCGGCCGAAGACCGTGATGTTCACCCCCGACCTGCCGAAGACCCGGTCCGGCAAGATCATGCGCCGCTTGCTGCGCGACATCGCCACCGGCCGCGAGCTGGGCGACACCACCACCCTGGCCGACGCCGGCGTGGTCGAGCAAATCCGCGACGCCTCCCGCGCCGGCAAAGACGACGAGTAACGGCGAACAGTACTGAACCGGCGCGAAATAGAATATTTGTTCTGTTTCGTGCTATCTTTTGTGGCTGAGGCGCTTGACCGGGCTTGATGCTCAAGGTCGTGTAGCCAAGGCTTTTCAGTAGGGTCAGGCTTCAACCCAGGTCGTTGCACCGAACTTGCCGAGGAGAACTACCGTGCCAAACAGCACAATGACGATTGCGTTCAATGGCGAGGTCTCGCTCGACAGCCTGGTGCGGGCGATCACCAACTTTCGTAGTCTGGTCAATGCGCTCACGGCCGAAGTTAGTCCGGGTGCGCGCATTGACTGGTGGATTGACGACCTTCAAGGCGGGAGCGCCATCGCCACGATTCGTGGGCAATCGCCGACGATGGAGGCGGTCGAACCAATTGCGGATGCGTACCTCGTTGTGGGCCGCGCGCTTGCGGAGGGGCGGAAAGTTCCATACTCGCCGCGGGTGGCGAACGAGGCGACGGCTCTGACCAAGCTCATCGGTGACGATATCACCTCGATTCGATTCGAGACAGAAGAAGACGATGCCACGATTGTCGATCCGGCAGATGTGGGGCATCGTCCTCCCGTGAGCGCCGCATATGGAGCGGTTGAAGGGCGCATTCAAACCCTCACGAGCAGGGAATCGATGAGGTTCACGCTGTACGATGCAGTCTATGACCGAGCCGTCTCGTGCTATGTCGAAGCGGGTCAGCAAGACATCATGCGGAACGCTTGGGACCGGCGCGCCATCGTTGAAGGATGGGTGAGTAGGGACACCGCAACAGGACGACCACTCACCATCCGGCGGGTCCAGCGGATCACCCTCAGGGATGATGTCGTGCCAGGGTCGGCGATCCGGGCCGCTCGCGGCATCGCACCCCTTGGCCCCGGCGCTCCCGCGGCGGCTGAAGCGATCCGCTGGCTGCGCGATGGCTGAGCAACCGCTGCTTATCTATTGGGACGCCTCCGTCTTCTTGGACTATGTCAACGGTGTGCCTGATAAGCTGCCGTTGCTCGATGCCTTGTTAGATCGTGCGATTCCGGGCGGCGATGTTGAGATTGTTACCTCGATGCTCTCAATCACTGAGGTTGCTTTCGGCTATCTGGATCAGTTCGCACAGCATTTCGATCCTGCCATTCAAGCGAAGATTGACGCTCTGTGGACCGACCCAATCATCAAGCAGGTCGAGCTCTACAAGGAGATTGCATTTGAGGCGCGAGACCTGGTGCGTACGGCAAGGCTCGCCAAGAAAGGTCTGAAACCGCCTGACGCTATCCACTTAGCCACGGCACGTCGGATCGGCGCGGTCGAGTTCCATACTTTTGACCACCGGCTTTTCCAGTATGCATCCCAGCTCGGCTTCCCGATCATCGAGCCAAGGGCCAGTCAGCCACGCATTCCGGGTATCTAGCGTGGCCATATTTCTACGCTGCGATCCCCGTTCTGCTACGACGGCCGGACGTTCACCCCCGACCTGCCGAAGACCCGCTCCGGCAAGATCATGCGCCGCCTGCCGCGCGACATCGCCGCCGGCCGCGAGCTGGGCGACACCACCACCCTGGCCGACGCCGGCGTGGTCGACACCTTCCGCGAAGCGAGCCGCGCCGGCAAGGACGACGAGTAGGGCCGAGGTCAGACCAGTCTCGGCCATCGCGCGTCCCCATGCTCGGGATCGCAATCCCGCTTCGTTCCCTGAGACCGCTGGCCCTGATCTTGCCCAGCGTGTCAGATGACGGTGAATTCAAGGGTAACCATGTTGCGCCGGACATAACTCTGGAACGATTCGCGATCAGCGACGTAGCAGATACCAGCGTGGTTGGTCGCCAGGGCCGCGATACTCCTCGGACACCAGTGGCACGGTCCAACCATCCAACTCCGCGAACGGGCGCATCGGTATGCGCTACCGCGATAGTGGTAGAGGGGACTGACATAGGGTGTCCCGCCCATGTGAGCGTGACGCGCGTTCGGTGGCGAGCCAGGGAGAGCGACATGACAACGGCAACGAGCTTTGACAGTCTGAAGAAGCAGCTTCCGGACATCCTGCGCGACATCGAGACCGGCAAGATCCAACTCCCCGATTTCCAACGCGAGTGGATCTGGAACGACGAACATATTCGAAGCCTGCTCGCCAGCGTCTCCCGCTCGTTTCCAATTGGCGCCGTCATGATGCTGGAGACCGGCAACCCGACCGTCCGCTTCCAACCGCGTCTGATCGAAGGACTGACTCTGCCACGACAGCCGGAGCCGGATCTGCTCATCCTCGATGGCCAGCAGCGGCTTACCTCGCTCTACCAGGCGCTACTCATGAAGCAACCTGTCCACACTCGGGACTCCCGCCGGAAGGAGATTTCGCGCTGGTACTACATCGATATGGCTGCCGCGCTCGATCCGGAAGCTGACCGCGAGGACGCGATCATTGGGTTCCCGGAGGACCGGAAGCTTCGAAACTTCCGGGGCGAGGTCCAGGTGGACTGCTCCACCGCGGACCTTGAGCGCGAGCACGGCTATTTCCCCTGCTCGCTTATGCTCGATATACCCGGCACAATGCAGTGGCAGACGAAGTTCATCAGTCGGGATCCGGCGCGAATCGAGCAGAACCTCTCGACCTGGACCAGCTTCATCGAAGAAGTGATCCAGCGGTTCAATTCCTACGCTCAACCAGTCATTAGTCTCGGCAAATCCACTCCAAAGGAGGCAGTCTGCCTCGTCTTCGAGAAGGTCAACACCGGGGGGGGTGTCGCTGACCGTCTTCGAGCTGCTAACGGCCACGTACGCGGCAGACAACTACCAGCTTCGTGATGACTGGAAAAGGCGCGAGGAGCGTCTGAAGCAGTACGGCGTCTTCGAATCCATACAGAGCGACGACTTCCTCCAAGCGGTCTCGCTGCTTGCGAGCTGGGACCGCCGGCGCTGCGCAATCGCGTCCGGACGCGATCCAGAGCGGGCGCCGGGTATTACGTGCAAACGCAAGGACATTCTCGATCTCGACCTGGAGGACTACCGAGCGTGGGCGGATAAAGTGACCACCGGGTTCGAGCAGGCGGCCAAGTTCGTCTACTCGCAGAACATCGTCACGGCGCGGGACCTGCCGTATCGGACGCAGCTCACCCCGCTCGCCGCGATTCTCGCGCTGCTCGGCGACCAGATTCAGCAGGACGGCGTGCGACGGCGTCTTGCCAGGTGGTATTGGTGTGGCGTGCTCGGCGAACTATATGGCGGGTCGATCGAGACCCGGTTCGCTCGCGACCTCGCGGATGTTCCCGCGTGGCTGGATGACGGTCCTGAACCGAAGTCCGTCACCGACGCGAATTTCTCGCCGAATCGGCTGCTGACGCTGAGAAGCCGCAACAGCGCCGCCTACAAGGGGCTCTTCGCCTTGGTCCTTCGTGACGGATGCCAAGATTTTCGCTCGGGCGAGACGATCGACGTTACCCGTTTCCTCGACGAAAATGTCGACATTCACCACATCTTCCCGCAGGCGTGGTGTCAGGGCAGGGTCGACTCCCAGCGCATGGATAGCTTCGTCAACAAGACGGCCATCTCGGCCAGAACGAATCGAATCATCAGTGGCAACGCGCCAAGCGTCTACGTCGAGAAGCTGCAGGCGTCGGCCGGCATCTCCGAGGATCGCATGGACGACATACTCGCGTCCCACGTCATTGACCCGCTGGCGCTCCGTCTCGATGACTTCGATGCGTTCTTCCAGGATCGATCGGAACAACTTCTGAAGCGAATCGAGAGCGCCATGGGCAAGGCTGTCGTGCGCGACGCTCAGGAGGCCGACGTAGCTGGCTACGGCGAGCGAGTCTGATTTGATCGGCACGGATTGATGAGTGACACCAGCGGAATCAGGATCGGTCTCTAGCCAATCTGCACACCGCGGGAGCAATGTCTTGGTTTGCGGAATGGAGATATTCTTGCCAGATACGCTCGCGCGGGCTAGGGAGCACCGATTTGACCAACTCCCCGTGTTGGATGGCGATGGCCGGTTCCGCGGATTGTTTGACGCCGGCCGTGCCGAGAAGCGTCACAGGGATGGACGAACCATTGCGTCTGATCACGACGCTTTCATCTATCAGGAGGTTCCCGAGCAAATCGAGTTATTCGAACTGCTTGACGCCTTTGAACCACACTCGCGCGATGATTACACACTTGACGGGATACTAACGATCAAACCGTGGCGAAAGTGCTCCATTCAAGGATCAATTTTGGCTCATCTAAGCCAGTATATTGGAGCCGACGATGGGACTCGAACCCGCAACCTGCTGTTTACAAATCATCTCTAGCCAAGAATCGCCGACTGCCGTATACTATCGGTAGCAGTCAACTATCCGCGTCCGTTCGACCAAAATGAAGGATAGCACCACAAGCGAAGTACCGGCGTCTATCGGTAACTGTCGGGCAGCAATGGGCAGCATGGCAGCAATATGGCAGCGAGGGACAGGGGACGATGGCGGTCTACAAGCGGGTGGGGACGGACGGCAGGACGACCCACTGGCAGGCGGTGATCGACGTCGAGGACGCCACCGGCAAGCGTAAGCGGAAGGTCGTTGGCACCTTCCGCACCAAGAAGGAAGCCGAGGCGGAAGAGCGCGACGCCCAGGTCAAACGGGATCGGGGCACTTTGCTCGAAGCCTCGACGACGACAATTGGCGAACTCCTCGACGAGTGGTTGAAGGTCGAGGCGCCGCAGGGCGTGGCGGCGGAGAACCTACCGGCCTATGAGCAGATCATTCGCCTCCACTTGAAGCCGGTCATCGGTAGCACGCGGGCCCAGAAGCTCACGACCAAGCAGATCGAGACGCTGCTCGCCGACATGCGTGCCGCTGGCAAGTCGGCCAGCCTGATTACCAAGACCCTGCAACGGTTGAACGCCGCGCTGAAGATGGCCAAGCGCTGGGGGATGATCCACACGAACCCGGCCGAGGGCGTCAAGGCAACGATGGTGCCGGCCAAGCCGCCCATGGTCTGGACACCGACTGAGATCGCGGCCTTCCTGGCGAAAGCCAAGGCCGATAGCGCTCACCATCATCTGTACTTCCTGCTGGCGCTCGAAACCGGGGCGCGCACGAGCGAGCTGCTGGGTCTGGCCTGGACCGATGTCGATTGGGACCGCGGCACGCTACAGCTCGGGCGCCGGGCAATCCGCTTGCTCGGGGGGACACCGTTTATCAAGCAGACGGCCAAGACCAGCGCCGGGCTACGCACGGTCAAGTTGTCGCCGGCGACCCTCGACGCCGTGCGTCAGTTCCAGACAGCGTGGAACGACAAGCGCGAGGCTGCCGAGGAATGGAGTAATCCGGACGAGTTGATCTTTGTCACGGCCTCAGGGCGGCCGGTGAATCCGAGCCACGTCAAGGTGAGCCTGGAACGGCTGATCAAGCTAACCGGTGTCACTCGCATCACGCCACACGAACTGCGCAAGACCTCGATCACGCTGGCCCTGGCCGGCGGCGCCAATCCGAATGCGGTCTCGCGACGGGTAGGGCACAAGGACGTGGGGCTGACGCTTCGTGTCTATTCGGCGGTGACGACATCGATGGAGGATGAAGTGGTTGGGATTCTTGGCGCGGCGCTCTCCGCCCCGGTGCCAAGTCGAGCCGCTGACTGACGATAGACAGGAAGATGCCCGCGACCGGTAGCAGCCGGCAGCGGGCAGAACGCTACGACGAGTGAGGAGTCGAGCGCGTGAGCGATAGTGTAAGCGATCTCCGCCTGAAGCCCTCGTCAGAGGAGATGAGAGCCTTTCACAACCTCTCTCCCGCTGAAAAAGCTGAAGCCAACCAATTCAACCTGCTTTCAGTTAGCGGCAGACGCAGCACAACTGTGTCTACTCGATTCCTGCTGCTAACCCGACTAATAGACGCCTCATTTCATGGTACACAACGCCTTCGAGTACCTGGGGATGAAGACCTTTATCAGGAGCTTCGCGAGGACCTCCTTACCGACCTGGAGAAGGGTGGATTTACTGACACACGTGACCGAACAATCAGTACCTTTCCTGACTGCTTTGACAATGTGTCAGCGACTATATTGCAGCCAGGCGACCAAAGCGTGTATCGCCTTGGCGCGGAGCTAACCAAGCTCCGCAGGCTGGCGGGCGGAATGAGCCCATACCTTGCCGCGATCAGAATCATTCTCATGAACAATTTCGCTGACGTAGAGGCGTTTGAGGCTGCGGCGGGTGCTGGCACAGGCAGCGATATTGGCGCTTCGGAGCAATCAACTACCCCGAGTAAGCGAAAATCGAGGGTGGAAATCGACTCAAAGTATATCCAGTGTCTCTTCTGGCATATGCACGACAACCCGCCAGCAGGAGAGAAAGAACGTTTCCCAAGCGCCCAGGAAGTGTGCGACCGATTGGCGGGGCTTAGACATCAACCAGTAAGTGAGAAAGTCCTAAGGATGAAGATGCGTGAGTCGGGCCTCGGTTGGCGTCCGCCTCGACCTTCCGAAGACGTTTTCTGTCCGGAATTTTCGGAAGTTTAGTCCTAAGTTCCGTTTCTTCCGCGCTGCAGACATTGTCAATTGGTACCTTGGAACCGCCCGAGCCACCGGGGCTTGACGAAGATTTCGGAGGGTACCATGAGCCAGACGCCTCACACAGACAAAATCGCGGCACTTGGCGATCGCGAGTTCCTGACGTTGGATGAAGTCCTGCGTCGGTTCGGCATTGGCAAAACGACGGGTTACGAATTGGCGAACCAGAACAAGCTTCCGATTCCGACGATCCGGATCGGGAGGCAGTTCCGGTTCAGCCGTCGTGCGCTCGAAAGATTGCTTGAGCAACAGCACGGAGGCTCTGCGACTGCTGCTTAGAGCAGAAGGGGTGGGGACCGCCAGGCGCCATACCAGGCGTGTCCCCTTCGCTTGAATTGGAGCGATGCACATGAATTCTACACGATCCGACCATGCTTGGGAGCTGGTTGCCCGCTCGACCTACCAAGGGATGGGTGGCGCTGAGCTGGCTGCCGAACGGGAAAGCCTGCGGTATGACATCGCCGATGCACGTCAGTACGATCCGGTTTCTGCAGAAGTGGTGCAGATCCTGAATGGCGATCGTCTGAAGCTGGTCGATGCCGAGTTCACCCGGCGAGAGCGTCTCTATACTGAAGGCGCCGACGTTCCTGATCCCCATGACGTGAGCTATGACCAATGGAAGGACCTGGCGGCTGAGGTGCGAGCGCGGGCCGACATTCTCGACATCTTCGCCCTCGCGGGTATTCCGCTCACGCCGGTAGGAAGAGACGAGCATGCGGGTCCGTGTCCCTGTTGCGAAGGACACGATCGATTTCGGGTGTGGGCCGGCAGAACTGCCGGCTGGCCACGGTATTGGTGCCGGCGATGCGGCGTCAGCGGTGACGCCATTTCCGCCCATCGGGATTTCCTGCTGCCGGGCGAATCGTTCTTTGCCGCCGTGCGAACGATGGCCTTGCAACTCAACCTGCGAACGCCGGACTTTGGAAGCCGGGCGCCGATGAAACTGGCACGGTCCAGCCGCCGGGTCATTGCCCTCCAGGCGACGGCGCGTCATGCCAGCTGACGTATTGCGCGTCACGGTTGGTGACGCCACGGACCTCGTCTACGTCGTTGAGGCTCCGACGCTGAGGGCAACGCTGACGGCGACCGTCTCTGCCATGCGCGTCACCGGCGACGGAGAAACCCTCCTCCATAGCGATCGGCTGATACTCGATCGGCATGCTGCCCGGGTCAAATTTGCGGAAGTCGCCGGCACAGATCCGAATGACCTGGCGACGGTGCGCGAGCGCCTCATCGAGCACTTGACCGCGGAGCCGGTTGCCGATGCGGTGGTCGAAGAGTCACTTGATCCGAACCTGGAAGCAGCGGCACGTGCTCTGCTTGTCGATCCTGACCTGCTGGACCGGTTCGGGCGGGCAGTCCGGAAGCGCGGCTATGCCGGCGACATCGCCCAACCAAAGATACTCTTCCTGGTGGCCATCACCCGCCGCCTGGAACGGCCAACCAACGTCCTGGTCGAAGGCCCGAGCGCCGCTGGCAAGTCGTACTTGGTAGACCAGGTGCTCTCGTTCCTCCCGGCGAGCGCCTATTACCAGATCGCCGGCTCCAGCCCACGGGCCCTGGTCTACGGCGAAGCGAGCCTGAAGCACCGCTTCCTCGTCATCGGCGAGGCGGACGGCATGCACCAGGAAGGGATGGGGGCCAGCATCATTCGAGGGTTGGTGTGGGGGAACGAGCTCCGGTACGAGACGGTCGAATCGACCGCGGCCGGCATGAAGCCGGTGTCGATCGTGAAGGAAGGGCCGACCGGGCTGATCACCACCGGCACCAAGGGACTGGAGCCGGAGTTGGCGACCAGGATGCTATCGGTCGCGATTCCGGACGATCCCGAAACAACCCGTCAGATTATTGCCGCCACCGCGGCCCGAGCCAATGGCCACGTCGCGGAGCCGGTAGATCTGGCACCATGGCATGCCGCCCAAATCTGGCTTGACCGCGAGGGCTGCTGGGAAGTCACCATCCCGTTTGGCGAGAAACTCGCCGCCAGCTACCCGGTGCATCTGGTCCGCGCCCGGCGGGACTTCGTGCAGTTGCTCCATCTCATCCGTGCCAGCGCGGTCCTGCATCAGCTCCAGCGGGAACGGGACGAGCACGGGCGGATCGTGGCCGATGTTCGCGACTATCGCACCATTTACGACCTGGCCGGCCCGACATTCGGCATCATCAATGCCGGCGGGGTCACCGCAGCCGTGCGGCGGGTCGTGCAGGCGGTGGCGGACTTACTGCCGGACAAAGGCAGCGAACCGGCCAGCGCGGTGCAGGTCGCGGACAAGCTGGGGCTGCATAAGAGCGTGGTCAGCCGGCATCTGCGGGCCGCGATCAAGGCCGGCCACGTCATCAACGACGAGAGCCGCCGCGGACAGCCGATGAAGCTACGACCCGGCGATCCATTGCCGGAAGCCAAGCCGGCGCTGCCCGACCCCGACATGTTGTTTGGCGTGAGGGACCCCCCGGGAACCTCTGCAACCGTGCAACCTCCCCCCGAGAATCCGCATGCTGACGCCGAAGCTGACGGTTGCATGAGCGGTTGCAGTGACGCTACAGGGAATGCAACCGTGCAACCGGAAACGAGAGGGGTTGCAACTGCTCTGTTCACTGCAACACGCGATGGAACCGCTGATCTTGGCTCCAGTGCTGAGAAATCGATCGATGGGTTGCGCAGTTGCACGGTTGCAGGGGGTGTCCCCGACTTCGCTACAATCGAGCGGGTATGCCTCGATTGCGGGTCGTCGATCGCGAACGGCTTCTATTGCGAACTCCATGGAGGTGGTCGGCGACCAAGAGAGGACGCAGCCGAAACGGTAATGATGGGTGCTCCAGTCGCGGACGAGTCCGTTAGCCCCGACCCCGAGGTGGAGGAATGGGTAGTATGATGCTCGACTCGCTACGCGCTCACCTTGACGACGCGGGCATCCGGCTCGCGGTGGACGGATTTCAGTTGAAGATCATCGCTCCGCCCGGTGCGCTGACGCTCGACTCGAAGGCGGCAATCAAGGCGCACAAGACATCGCTGCTGATCGAGCTGACCGGCTTTGCTCCACTGGATGAGGGGATCATCGAGAGCTTTGCCCATCGCAACTCCCGCGAGATGATCGAGGCCTGCGTTGCCCGGCTGACGGCACACGCCGCGGATCCGGCGGCAACCGCGCTCGATCATCAGGTGCTGCGGGATTGGCTCGCAATCCGGGACGCAAACGTGGATGTCCGGGCGACCGTGGCATGAGCAAGCTCCGCGAGCCAATCCCGCAATGGTGGCGTCTGCAGCGAGCCCGACGACTGGCTAACGGTTCGGGGTTCGAGTCCCTAGCTGCTCACCTGAAAACATCGCAGGCTGAAACGGATAAGCAAACGGCCGGGACATCTATGCCCCGGCCGTTATCTGGTTGTTCCATCAGGGGACGCTGCTCGGACTCAGAATCCCATACCAAGCGATGCCAACCCTGACCGCAAGATCGCGTGGGGGTCGATGTTGCCTTGTTCCGGCACCGGCGTCTTCAATGACTGGTTGCCGACCCCGGCGAACATGCCGGGGATCGACGCCTGCAACGATGACGCCGCCCTCGGCGTCAACCCTAGCGACGCGGTGCCAAGCGCCGCCTTGAGAAACCCCACCTTGGTCTCCGCCGCAACTCCCGGATGATTCAGCCAGGCCGCGAGATCGCCGTCTGGATTCGCCAGACTGCTCATCAGCTCGCCGAAGTCGATGTACTGGCCGCCGCCAATCGCGGAGTACATCTGCTGCAGCCAGTTGGTGTAATCGTCGTAGCCCATATTGGTGCCCTGACTGCCACCGGTCAGGTTGAACAGGACGCTGGGATCGAATGGCAGCTCGGCCAGCATCGAGTAGCCCGCGCCATAGGGGTCGATGCCCGGAAACACATCGGGCAGGATGTACTCGGGATTCTCGAAGATCTGATCCTGCAAAGGCATCCCTTGATAGCCCTGCTCCCCGGCCCAGCCACCGGGAGCGGACATGCCGAGATCGAACCCGAGCTCGCTGTAGGGATCGCCGGCGCCACCACCACCCATGCCGGCCGGATCGCCGAGATAGTCGTTGTAGCTGGCGAAGACGCTGTTTGGATCAAAGGTCGGCATCTCCTCGTACTGGGTCTGCCGCCGTTGTCGTCGTCCGCCGCCGTATGGATCACTCATGGTTCACCTCGCTCTACATGCCCGGCAAGCCGGCCTGTCCCATCGGTCCGCGGGATGAGTGGGATTGCTGGTATCTCGTTCCCGCTCTCCTCATTTTACCCGTTCTGACGCCAAATTAGCAAGATGATGAGGCGCAATGCTCCCAACGCGACGGCTCGACTGATGTGATCGACTTCCGTGTAGCGACCAGCTTGGCGTTGGCGATCGCCGCGTACTATGCTGAGCGCGAAAGGCGGCGCGTGCGACCCTGGCTCGGACAACGCGGTCGGCCGTGATGATTCCTGGTTTCTGAAGCCAAGCGAGGGGGATCCATGAAAAGCGGGAGCGCATTTGACCGGCAAAGTGGCGCCATCTACGTCGCCGATCAAGCCCAGCATCGGATCGAAGTCTTTGGCCTTGACGGAAATTTACTCCGGATGTTCGGTTCCTTTGGCTCAGAAAACGGCCAGTTCAATGCACCGGCCGGCATCGCCATCGCCGAGGACCGAGTGTACGTTGTGGATAGCGGCAATCACCGGGTTCAGGTGTTCAATCGGCGGGACAGCCACCGTGGTCAGCTTGGCTCGTTCGGGTCGGGCCCTGGTCAGCTCGACCATCCCAAGGAAATCGAAGTCGATGGGCAGGGACGGGCGTGGGTCGTCGATTCCGGCAACCATCGGGTCCAGGTGTTTGGGACGCGAGGTGGCATTCGTCACCTGTTCGCCGTCGGCGAGCACGGCTCTGGGCGCGGCCAGTTCAACGAGCCCTACAGGATTGCGATCGACGGCTCGGGGAATGTCTATGTCGCCGACTCCGGCAACCATCGGGTGCAAGTGTTCAGCAGCACCGGTGACTTCCGCGGCGCGCTCGGCTCCGGCCAGCTCAATCGGCCAACCGGGATCGCCATCGCCAACGACCTCGTCTACGTTGCCGACAGGATCGGGATGAAGACGTTCACCATCCCGATCCGCATCTCCTACCAGGCGTGACCCACCCGGATCCGACGGTGCGAGCGACCACATCTTTGGCAACCTGGTAATCGGTGATGCGGTGCTGCTTGGGTTCGACCCTATCTTGATCGTGAGATAGGGTTCCGGCGACCATGCGCGCCGTCGCGATCGCGGCAATATCCGGCTCAATCTGCCGCCGGAGCACGGCCTTCTGGGCGGCGGACGGCTATCACGCGCTTCCCTCCGCCGTCGTCGCTATAGCCGCTGGGAGCACCACATGGAAGATGGACCCGGTCGGGCTGTTTGGTTCCACCCAGATCCGCCCATTGTGAATCTCCAGGATGTGGCGGGCAATCGGTAGCCCCAACCCGGTCCCTTCGATCCCCACTTGCTCAGGACGGGCAATCCGGCCGTACCGGGCAAAGATGGTTTCTCGATGTTCGGCCGGTACCCCCAGTCCCGCATCGGCCACCGTCAGTTCCACGTCTCCGTGGCGGAGGCCGGTGGCGAGCGTGATGGGTGTGCCCGCGGGAGAGTACTTGACCGCATTGCTCACCAGGTTGACGACCACTCGTTCCAGCAGATCGGTATCGCCGTGGATGTCCGGCAAGGCGGGATCGAACCGGGTGACGATACGATGTCCCGCCGTCAGGGCCCGCATCACGTTCAGGACGTGGACCACGAGCTGGTTGAGCGAGAGCGGTGCCCGGCTGATCTGCTGGTGTCCGGCTTCGAGGGACTCCAGGTCGAGCACGTCGCCGATCATCCGGCCCAGGCGGATCGCATTCTGGTTGATGGCGCGGGCGAAGGTGCGCACCTCGTCGGGGGTGAGCTCCGCCGAGTCGAGTAATTCACTGAAGCCCTGGATGCTGGTCAACGGGGTTCGGAATTCATGGCTGATCGTGGCGACGAACTCGCTCTTCGTCGCGTTCAACTGGGCCAGAGCGTGATTGGCGGCCCGGAGTTGATGGATCAGCTCCGTCGTCGCCAGCTCGGCTCGCGTCTGTTCCGAAGTGTCGCGCACAATGCTCACGTCGCCGACGACCGCGCCGCTCGGATCACGGACGGTGGTGGCCACGATCGCGACGTCAACCAACGTGCCATCCTGGCGGCATCGCTTGGTATGCAGCGTCCGCGGGGTAGACGCCATCCGGACCTGGTTCAGGAAGCGAATCCACTCCGCGTCGTATTCGCCTGGCACGATCAGGCCGCCGGGATGCCCGACCGCGTCGGCCGCGGCGATCCCGAAGAGTCGTTCGGCGGCCGGGTTCCAGGTCGTGATCCGGCCGTCCCGATCGGTGCTGATGATGGCATCCCCGGCCGCGGCAATGATCGCGGCCAGCAACGCCAGGTCCCGCGCGCCACGCTCGCTCAGTGGAGCCTCCTCTGGATTGCTAGGTCCGGGTCGGCAAGCTCACCCGGGCCGGGCCACGCAACGCGATCGGGCCAACCAGGTCCTCGATCGCTTTCTTGGGAATCAGGTAGCGTGATCCGAACTTGAGCACCGGCAGGGGCAGCGTGCCTTTCGCTGCCTGGCTGTGCAGGGTCTTGGCGCTCAGGCCGGTCAGGGCAGCGAGTTCCTTGATCGTGAGAAACAGCGTGGGATCGTCAGCCTGGTGGGTCATGTGGTTGCCTTTCGCTTGTCGCGATGGGTCCGAGGCCACGGTGTCTATTCTAGGATATGGCCATCGATTCTGGGTGAATCGGCACGCGGGGGATGTGGGGTGCATCCCCCGCGTGTGCTTCTGGCTTCGCCTAACTCTGGTTCGGCGTCTGCTCGCTCCGGCCGAGCATGGTCCGGCGCAGCGTTTCGACGGCGGCAGTGCTCATTGTTCCATCCCGTTCTGGGATACGGCGTCGAGCAGCGCCGAGAGCAAGCCGACGACGGGCTGATCGATCTCGGCGTCGACGATGACCTTGCCGGCACCGGCGTAGCGATCACACACGATGCCGCTCGGGGAGACGGTGCAGGTGGCGTGCGCTTCGCGGGGCGCGGTGTTGTCGAAGATGACCAGATGCACGGTCAGGGTGGGGATTGCTCCCAGCGGGGGAGACATGGCGGGCGGGATCGATTCATCGAGCGGGCTGGTGGCGACGGGAGCAGTGGACTTGGTCATCACGGTTCCTCTCTGGCGCACATGGCTGATGCGATCGACGACGGGTCGGCCTGAGCGTGGCGGACCGCGCGCGATCGCGGCGAGGACCTCGACCAGGGCCGGATGCGGCGCGGGTGAGGTGCGCACCGGCCGACGGGCGAGCAGGGGCGAGAGGGGTAGCGGCGGCGATGGCGTCGGAAGCGGGCGAACCGCGCCACACGCGGGACAGCGTATGTAGAGGGTAATCATGGTCATGGCGACTCCTTTGGCACCTCCTGGTGGCTCAGGACGCGCCCTATCGGGTACCAGGGAGGGGATACGGGTAGGGGCCGTCGAGCTCGTGACGCTCGGTATCCCAGATCCACGTCTCGATCGGGCACTGATAGCGGGTGGCCAGCTCGCGCGCGGTGACGACCGCCCGCAGCACGGTTCGCACCCGTGGCTGCTGCT
>JALZJP010000246.1 GCA_030859715.1 Chloroflexota bacterium | reverse complement strand
GGCCCGGCCCCCCGGCCACCATGCCACGCCGGGCCGGGGGATGGGCTTCTGCCTGCTCAACAGCATCGCGGTGGCCGCCGCCCACGCGATCGCCCGCGGGCTGGACCGGGTTCTGATCCTCGACTGGGACGTGCATCACGGGAATGGAACCCAGGAAGCGTTCTACGAGACGGAGCGGGTCTTCTTCTGCTCGCTTCACCAATCGCCGCTCTATCCAGGGACGGGGGCGGAAAACGAGCGTGGCAGCGGCGCCGGCGCGGGGTTCACCCTGAATATCCCGCTGCGGCCAGGTCTGGGCGACGAGGAGTACGAGACGGCGTTCGCCGAGACCGTGATCCCCGCCGCCCGCGCCTTCCGGCCGGAGCTGGTGCTGGTCTCGGCCGGGTTCGATGCCCACCAGGATGATCCCCTGGCCGGCATGCGGCTGACCGAGGCGGGCTTCGTCCGCATGACGCGAGCGGCCCTCGCCGTGGCGGCCGCGAGCGCCAGCGGCCGGCTCGTCGCCATCCTCGAAGGCGGCTACGATCCCAGCGCCTTGGGTCGTAGCGTGGCGGCGGTGCTGACGACCCTTGACGACACGGAATGACCACGATCCAGCGAGCGACGATGCGCCGGAAAGACTGGGGAGCACGATGAGCAGCAACACGAGCCGGCCGCCGGCCGCCCGGCCCGATGGCCCGCGGCCAACGGCCTACCGCCAAGACGATGAGCGCCGGCGCGATGAAGCCCGCGTCGTCGGTCTCCAAAACCAGGTCGACGAGCTGCGGCAGGCGCTCCGCGAGTTTGCCAGTCGCCAAGGCCGCGAGGAAGAGCTGCTGAAGCAGTATGAGGGCACGGCGGCGCAGAACAGGCTGGCGATCGAGCAATTGCGCCAGGAAGGGCAGCAGAGCGCCCAGGCCCGGGCCCTCGACGAGAACCGTACCCGGCAGCAGGTGGCTGATCTCGAAACCCGGCTCCATGATGTCGCCCGGCCGATTCGTTCGCTCCAAGCGCACGTCCTGGAGCTGCTCGAAGCGGCGCGGCGGAAGACCGACGATACCGGGCAGTACCGGCAACGCGATGAGGAGCTGCAGGAGCAGATCGAGCACCTCTCGGCGCACGTCGACCGCACCTCGGTGATGATTCATCAGTTGCGCGACGCGGTCGATTCCCTCCGCGGCGAAAGCGATCAGGTCCGCCGCGACGTGATGCGAACCGACGACGGGATCAAGATTGTCGACCAGGAAGCCCGCCGCCGGACCACCGAGATTGAGCAAGCCAGCGCCAATGTCTCGGCCCGGATCGATGAGCTCCGCTCCGATCTCGGCCACCTCTTCGATCTGATCGATGACACCCGGCGCTCCATCGTTCACCTCGATCCCGCGATCGACGAGCTCCGCGGCGTCGACACCGTGCTGCGCCAAGACCTGACCCGCTTCCAAACCCAGACGAACGAGCGGCACGAGCTGCTGCTGGAGCGGGCCGAAGACGCCCGTCAGGAAACGGACACCCAAATCAGCGATGTCCGCCAGGCCCAGGAGCAGCGCTATGAACGGCTCACCGATCGAATCGAGGAGTTGGGAGAAGCACAGCGCGAGATCGGCTTTCGCATTACCGCCCTCAGCGGGCAGCTCGACGAGTTACGCCTGGTCGATGTCTCGCTGCGGCGAGAGCTCTGGATCCTGAACGAGCAGCGAGTCCGGCTCCGCTTGGAGCAGGCGCAACAGGAGCTCGACCAGGTGGCCGGCCAGCGCCGGGAGGCAGAGGCCGAAGCGCCGGCGACGCGCCAGCGGCGCCAGGCAGACCACTGACCCGCCCCGACGGCAAGCGAGCGGCATGGGCGACGCCCGCGATAGGAGGAGGCGATCGACGCGATTCACCTTCCGAATGGATCGTCCGCTGCCGCGAACACGAGCCCGATCTCGGTCCGCGCCGCAATCGTCTGGTGGAGCGGACGGTGGGCCGCGAACGTTCGCGTTCGGCCTCCGCTGGCCGCGCTCGAAATCGACGGCAGATGGCGTCAACCCCGCCGCTGACCGGCGGGCAAGGGGTTGACAGTCCCCCGTCTGGTTGGTATCGTCGTCCTATCCCGTCGGCGCTCCAGGCGTCCGGGTGTTGCGTTCAGAGCGGCAGCTGGCGCCTAAAGCCGGGGCCCACTGCCCCGTATCGAAGACGGGAGATCGAATGCCTGAGGCCATCATCCGCGCAATCATCTGGAGCCAGATGATCGTGCCCGATGGCAGGTGCAGGTCGGAGATTCTGCCGGCGACGATACAGCGGCGCGGTCTCCGGACCGCCACTGAACAAGGCTGAAACGGTTTGACCCCAGGGCTCGACGCGGATGGACGTCGAGGCGCCGGGGTCAATTCATGTCAGGGTGCGGCTTCGCGACGCGGATGGACGTCGCGCAACGAGGGGTCGTTTTTCACCAAGCTCTGACATGTAGGAGGCCAAGGGTTTTCATCCCCGACACCCACGGGCCG
>JALZJP010000232.1 GCA_030859715.1 Chloroflexota bacterium | reverse complement strand
CACCGTGATCGGCCTCTTGCGCGCTCATGGTCACACCGCCATCGCCACGGCGCGGCGTGCCCTGGCGCGTGACCCCGTCGCCACCCTCGCCCTCCTCGGGCTGTAGGAGAATGAAAAGACCCTGCGGAACGAGCTCATCGGTGGACGCTTACCGGTAGTCGTGGGACTATCGACGGCTCGTCCCCGGATCGGTACACTTCGCAACGTCGCGCGGGCGTGGCGGAAAGGCAGACGCCGCGGTCTTAAAAACCGCTGAGGGGCAACCCTCGTGCGGGTTCGAATCCCGCCGTCCGCACACAAGACACCAGTGTCGTTCCGGTGGACCCGTGTTCGCCGCCAGGGAGTAACGGATTGAGCAATGAGCGGGCCAAACGAGGGCTGAACATCTTCATCGATCCACACCGCTGTGTCGGCAACGCCGCCTGCGCCTGGGCTGCCCCAGGCATCTACGTGCTCGACGAAGAGACCCGCGTCGCGGTGCTCGAGAACGAGGATACGGCAACCGTCGAGCAACTCTTCGCCGGCGCTCGGGCCTGCCCGACCAAAGCGATCATCGTCACCCAGTTTGGCCGCCGCGTCTATCCAACGATCTTGCCGCCCATGTTCGGGGACGGCCTAAACTCGACCACGGATGCCGTGGAGCCGCCGACAACCGAGCCCTGACGGCAACGACCGACATCCAAGTTCCGCGAGTGGTGAATCGTCCAGACGAGGTTTGAGGAAGGGATCAGACGATGATTCGCGCGTCGCGGTCCGTGAGACTTGGACCATTCCGTCGATTTGGGATCGGGCTGCTCCTGATCACTCTGGTTCTTGGCGTGGGTCCGCTCAGCAGCACGGCCCAGGGCACGCCCGTGGCGTCCCCAGTCGCCAGCGAGCAAGCATCGGCACCGTACGCGTGGGTTCAGCTTGGACCCGACGGCTCGCTCTCGGCCCGGATCATCGTCGCCGGCGACTGCCCAAGCCTCACCGCCGACGATCAGGACATCGCGATGTCACGACGAGGGACCGACACTTCGGACGCATTCCCGGTCACGGCCTGTGAGGCGGCGGTGCCAACCGGCGCCACCGCGCTCTCGATCGCCGGGCTCCCGCTGCCCTTCCTGGTCGATCAGCCGCGGCGGATCGCCGTGATTGGCGATACCGGCTGCCGGGCCGAAACTTGGGATCCGTTCCAGAGTTGCAACGATCCCGCTGCCTGGCCGTTTGCCGCCGTCGCGGCCCAAGTGGCGGCCTTTGAGCCCGATCTAATTGTCCATGTCGGTGATTATCTCTACCGCCAGGTCGCCTGCCCACCGGATAACGCCGGCTGTGCCGGCAGCCCGTTTGGCGACAACTGGGAAACCTGGGAAGCGGACTTCTTCCAGCCCGCCGCGCCCGCCCTCGGCGCCGCGCCATGGCTCTTCATCCGCGGCAACCACGAGGTGTGCAGCCGGGCCGGCGACGGCTGGTTCCGTTTCCTCGACCCTCGCGCCTACCCGGAGTCGTGCGAGGATTACACGGAACCGTACGCGCTTGATCTCGGAGACCAGCGATTGGTCATCCTCGATTCCGCGATCGCCGCCGACGAGGTCAGCACCGCCGAAGAAACCGCGATGTTCCGCCAGGAATTCACCAAGATCGGCTCAATTGCCGGCGATTCCGCCTGGCTGGTGACGCACAAGCCGATTTGGAGCATCATCGAAAACAAACAAGGAAATCAGATTCAGGTCGATACCGAGACCTTCGCCGACGCGATCGACGACGTGCTCCCCGAGGCCTTCACCCTCGTCGTGTCCGGGCATATCCACTTGGCCGAGATCCTCGATTTCAAAGACGGCTCCGGCCGGCCGACGCAGCTCGTTGTCGGCAACAGCGGCACCGAGCTGGACCAGAACATCACGGCCTCGCTTTCCGGCATGGAGCTGGACGACGTTGAGCTCAGCTTCGCCGAAACCATCGAGCGATTCGGCTTTCTGACCTTGGAACCAGTCGATGCCGGCTGGGTCGCCTCGGAACGCGGCGTCGACGGCTCAATCGGCATCTCCTGTCTGCTGCATGGAAAGAGCGCGGACTGCGGGATGGCGCACACGGACTAAGCGCGCGGTTGCTTTCCAATCGAAGATGGCCCGGGCAGCAGCCCGGGCCATCTTCGCGTAGGCTCCCCTTTTCAGAGTTGGGGCAGTTGCCTAGTAATCCATACCGCCCGGCATGGCCGGCGCCGCTCCGGCGGGCTCCGGCATGTCGGCGATGAGGGCTTCGGTGGTCAGGATCATGCCGGCGATGCTCGCCGCGTTCTCCACCGCCGAGCGGGTCACCTTCGCCGGGTCCACGATCCCAGCCTTGACCACGTCCACGTAAGCGTCGGCGATCACGTCGTAGCCAACCTTGTCGTTCATTTGGTCTCGCTGGGCCTGACGGACCATCTCGATCACGACCCCGCCATCCTTACCGGCATTGCCGGAGATGCCGCGCAGCGGCTCCTCCAACGCCCGGCGCAGGATCTCGACCCCGGTCTTGATGTCGCCTTCGGCTTTGATGGAATCGAGGGCCGAGATCGCGTTGATGAGGGCAACGCCGCCGCCGGGGACGATGCCCTCTTCCACCGCGGCGCGAGTCGCGCTCAGGGCGTCCTCAACCCGGTGCTTCTTCTCCTTCAGCTCGGTCTCGGTGGCGGCGCCGACCTTAATCACCGCGACGCCGCCGGACAGCTTCGCCAGTCGCTCTTGCAGCTTCTCGCGATCGAAGTCGGAGGTCGTGGTCTCAATCTGAGAGCGGATCTGATCAATCCGGCCCTTGATCGCCGCCTCTTCGCCGGCCCCTTCGATAAAGGTCGTGTTGTCCTTGGTGGCCACCACCCGCCGGGCCCGGCCCAAGTCTTCGATCGTCGTCGCCTCGAGCCGGCGCCCAATCTCCTCGGTGATGACTTGACCGCCGGTCAAGATCGCGATGTCGCGCAGCATCTCCTTGCGGCGGTCACCGAAGCCCGGGGCCTTGATGGCGAGGACATTGAGCGTGCCGCGTAGCTTGTTGACGACCAAGGTCGCCAGCGCCTCGCCCGTCACGTCCTCGGCGATGATCACAAATGGCGATCGGGCATTCGCGACCTGCTCGAGGACCGGCAGGATGTCTTGAATCGACGAGATCTTACCATCCGTGATCAGGATGACGGGATCGTCGAATTCGGCTTCCATTCGCTCTGTATTGGTGACGAAGTACTGCGACAGGTAGCCGCGGTCGATCTGCATACCCTCGGTGTACTCGGTCTCGAACTCGAGCCCGCGGGACTCCTCGACGGTGATGACGCCGTCCTTGCCGACCTTCTCCATGACCTCGGCGATCAGCTCGCCAATCTCGGGATCGGCGGCGGAGATGGCGGCGACCTGGGCGATGTCCTCGCGGCCGTTGACCGGAGTCGCCATCTTGAGGATCCGGCTCACCACCGCGCCGGTGGCGAGGTCGATCCCTTGCTTCAGCAACATGGGATTGGCGCCGGCGGCGACGTTGCGCATCCCCTCATGGACGATCGCCTGGGCCAGCACCGTCGCCGTGGTGGTGCCGTCACCGGCCACGTCGTTGGTCTTGGTGGCGGCCTCCTTCAACAGTTGGGCGCCCATGTTGGCGAACTCGTCCTCGAGCACAATCTCCTTGGCGACGGTGACGCCGTCGTGGGTGACGGTCGGGGCGCCCCACTTCTTATCGAGGGCGACGTTGCGGCCCTTCGGGCCGAGGGTGGTCTTGACCGCGTTGGCCAGCGTGTCGACGCCCTCTTTGAGAGAGGCTCGAGCCACCTCGTTGAACTCCAAAATCTTCGCCATTGAAACCCTCCGATTCAACTAGTAAGGACGACCAATATGCTTGCGGCGCCTGGTCCCGTTAGTCGTTCATGACCGCCAGGATGTCCTTCTCGGCGATGATGAGCAGGTCTTCACCATCGAGCTTGAACTCGCTGCCGGCGTATTTGGCGAAGAGCACAACGTCGCCGACTTGTACATCCATCTCGATCCGGGCACCATCGTCGTCCCGGCGACCCTTGCCAGCGGCGATGACCGTACCCCGTTGGGGCTTCTCCTTCGCCGTATCGGGCAGCACGATGCCACTGGCGGTCGTCTCTTCGCGGCCCGCCGGGCGGATCACGACGCGATCCGCCAGCGGTTGTAGCTTGGTCGTCGTTGCCTTGGTCACCATCGCCCAACCATCCTTTCCATCATTTGTCCGCGCCGGCCGCATTCCTGCCGCAAACGCGGTTCCGATCCACGTCGCGAAGGGTAGCATAGGCGGTTAGCACTCTTCAATCCCGAGTGCTAATATCGGTCAACAGTCCGGCGTGGTCGACTTCACAATGATCCGGTTGCCGGGCTCGATTACCGCCCGCCCGGTCACGAGCATGCGCCCGCTCCGGCGGCTCAAACTCGCGCCGCTCTGCGTTGCGGCGCCAGCACATGCTAGAATCCGTGGTCATTGTTCCGCCCGTCGCGGCTCACCCGCGGCGATGGTTAATCGACGAGACCGCCGCTGATCCCGGCGTTTCGCCCGGAGGTTTTTCCGTGTCCGTGATGACAAATCGAGCCCCGGACGAGTTTATCGCCGCTCGCGTGCGTGACCTCGCTCCGTCGCCGACGCTGGCCGTCTCCGACAAGGCCCGGGCGCTCAAGGCGCAAGGGATCGACGTCATCGATCTCGGCGGCGGCGATCCCGATTTCATCACCCCCGCCCACATCCGGCAGGCGGCGGCGGACGCGATGAACGCCGGCGACACTCACTACGTATCGAGCGCTGGCACCCCAGCCCTCCGCCAGGCGATCGCCAAGAAGCTCCTCGACGACAATGGGATCGAGGTCGATCCCATCGGTGGGGTCGTCGTCACCCCTGGCGGCAAGCAATCGCTCTTCGAGTCGATCCTGGCCCTGGTCGGTCCGGGCGACGACGTCCTGGTGATCGAACCGAGTTGGGTTTCGTACGTGCCCATGATCGAGCTGGCCGGCGGCCGGCCGATCCCGGTCGCGCTCCGTCCCGATGACAACTGGCGGGTCACGCCGGAGATCCTGGCGGCGGCGGCCACCCCGGATTCGCGGGTGCTGATTATCAACTCTCCCAACAACCCGACCGGACGCGTGCTCGATGAGGCGGAACTGACGGCGATTGCCGATCTTGCCCGCGACCACGATCTTCTGGTCTTTACCGATGAGATGTACGAGAAGATCATGTACGACGGCAACCAGCACGTCAGCATCGCCACCCTGCCTGGCATGGCGGAGCGCACCCTGACCTTCAACGGCTTCTCGAAAGCGTACGCGATGACCGGCTGGCGCCTGGGCTACGTGGCTGGGCCTAAGCCGTACATCGCCGAGATCGAAAAGATCCATAGCCACTCGGTGACGTGCGCGACGTCATTCGTCCAGGCCGCCGGCGTGGTCGCCCTCACCGGTCCCCAAGACTTCATCCCGGACATGGTCTCGGCCTGGGATCGGCGGCGCCGCGCCGTGGCCACCGGCTTGAACGCGGTTAAGGGCATCACTTGTCCGCTGGTCGAAGGTGCCTTCTACGCCTTTCCCGACATCCGGCAGATAGGGAAAAGCTCGGTCGAGGTTGCCGACCTCCTGCTCCAGGAAGGTCACGTCGCCCTAGTCCCGGGAGTCGCCTTCGGCGAGGCCGGCGAGGGACATCTCCGACTTTCGTTTGCCACCAGCGATGAGCTGCTGGACCAGGCCGTCCACCGGATTGGTGCTGTCCTCGGACGACGCTAACAACCGCGAGTCCGCGGCCGGGTCACACGCCAGCAACCGTTGGGGGGATGTACCGATGAAGGTGGAACAACGACTGATCGAGTTGGGCATTGAGCTGCCGCCGCCGGTCCGCCCGGTCGCGAACTACGTGCGCACCGTGCGGACCGGCAACCTGCTGTTTATCTCGGGTACCGGACCGGCGGAAGAGTTTGCCAATGGCAAAGTCGACGCCGACATCTCGGTCGACGACGCCTACCGCGCCGCCCGTAGTGTCGGTCTCCAGATCCTCGCCACCGCCAAACATGCCCTCGGCGATCTCGACCGGATCACGCGGGTGGTCAAAGTGCTCGGCATGGTCAATTCAAGCCCGGACTTTGGCCAGCAGCCGCAAGTGATCAATGGCTGCTCCGATCTCTTCGTCGAGGTGCTCGGCGACGCCGGCCGGCACACGCGGTCCGCCGTCGGCATGGGCGCCTTACCGAATGGCATTCCGGTCGAAATCGAGGTGACGCTCGAAGTCGAGTAGGGCTGGCGGCACCGTCGTCGGCGGCGCCCGACGAAGCGGGCGAACGCCGGCTCGCACCGTCAGCCAACGCGCGAATCGAGGGACAATCCGTGGAAGCAAAGCAAGTTCCCGTCACGAGAGATGGTCTTGAGCGCCTCAAAGACGAGCTCAATGAGTTGCGCGACGTCCGCCGCCCCGCCATCGTGGCGGCCATCGCGGAAGCCCGTTCCCATGGCGACCTCCGGGAGAACGCGGCCTATGATGCGGCCCGGCACGATCAAGCAATGAACGAGAAGCGGATTGCCGACCTCGAGGTGCTGTTGCGCAACGCGGTGATCCTGGAAGATGCGCCCGCAGGGCGGGCCGGCGAGGTGTCCATCGGCTCGACGGTCGTGGTCGAGATCGAGGGCGACGAGGAACGCTACACCATTGTTGGCGCCATCGAAGCGAAACCATCGCTCGGGCTGATCTCCAACGAATCGCCCGTGGGAAAGGCGCTGCTCGGCAAGCGGACGGGCCAGGACGCCTTCGTCACCACGCCGCGTGGACAGAGCAAGTACCGGATCGTCGGCATTGAGTGAGCGGCCCTGGCGCCGATCCGATTCGGGCTGGGACGGGTACCGACATGAGTGAGCAGGAAGCAGCCTTCCCCAAGGTCTGGGAATCATTTTGCTCATTAGGGCGCGTCGCCGACGGCCGGCATGACACGCCGGCCTGGCGCTCGCACGACGCGGTGTTCGCGGTTTGCATGATTCGGGTGCCTATCACCGCGTTGAACGACGACTTAGCGCGCTGTCGAGCAGCGCTGGCTCGCCTGCCTGGAGTCCGCGTTCACCCAGACCACTTCCTCCATATCTCCTTGCAAGAGCTAGGCTTCGTCACCGCTGCGCCGCGCCATCCGGACGAAATTTCTCCCGCCGCGCTCGAAGAGTTTGTTTCAATGGCAGCGAGCCCGATAAGTGAACGACCGCCGTTCGTGCTGACGCTCGGCGGCGCCAACTCGTTTAAGGATGCGCCGTTCCTCGAAGTGCATGATGACGAGGAGTCAAGCCGGCTCCACCAGCGGCTGTTCGAGATCGCGGCGCCGCCCATTTCACCAACGTTTCCCTATTTACCGCACTCCACGATCGCACACTACACTGAGCCGGCGCTGGCCGCTCCCGCCATCGAGGTTCTCTCGAAATGGCGAGACGCCCGTTTCGGAGAGTTCGAGGTGACCGAGGTCGAGATCGCCACGATGACGATTGCCGAGCCGTACCCGCCGTTTCAGCCGTTCGCGGTCTTTCCACTTGTCGGTTGAGCCAGCGACGCTACGCGGTCAACACCCGTTCTGCCACCGCCGTTCCAAACTCCGACGTCGTCATCCTCGTGCCGGTTCCGGTATAGATGTCAGGCGTCCGGCATCCGTCTGCCAGCGCTTGGGCGACCGCGCCTTCCACCGATCGCGCCGCCGCGTCCAGCCCGAGTGACAAGCGCAGCATCGAACCGGCCGAGAGGATCATTCCGACCGGGTTGGCGAGACCCCGTCCGGCAAGATCGGGCGCGCTGCCGTGGATTGGTTCATACAGCCCAAAGCGCCGTCCCGACCCATCCGTTCGCGTTGGGCCAAGACTGGCTGATGGTAAGAGCCCGATCGAGCCAGCGATGACTGATGCCTCATCCGTCAGGATGTCGCCAAACATGTTCTCGGTGACGATGACGTCGAACCGGGCCGGGCTCCGAATCAAGTGCATTGCCATCGCGTCGACGAGCACATGCTCCAGGACAACGTCGGGATAGTCGGCCGCGACCTCGGTGGCGATCGTTCGCCAGAGCCGGGACGATTCGAGCACATTGGCTTTGTCCACGCTCGCCAGGCGTCGGTTGCGCCCCCGGGCCAGTTCGAACCCGAGGCGGACGAGACGTTCAATCTCGTGCTCCCGATACACCAACGTATCGACCGCGATCCGACCCCGCCGCTCGCGCCATTGCCGCGACGGCCGGCCAAAATAGATGCCCCCGGTCAACTCGCGCACCACGAGGAGGTCAACGTCTCGCACCAACTCCGCTTTGATCGGCGAGGCATCGGCCAACGCCGCGACGACCGAGACTGGACGCAGGTTCGCAAAGAGTCGAAGCGACTTACGCAACGTGAGGAGACCTTGCTCGGGCCGCAGCTCGCGCTCCACCCCCTCCCAAGCCGGGCCGCCGACCGCGCCCAACAACGCGGCGTCGGCCTGGCGACATTGGTCGATGTCCTCCGCTCTGACTGGCTCGCCATAGGCATCGTAGGCGGCGCCCCCGATCAGCAACTCCGCCGTCTCGAATTGGCACCCGAACCGCTCGCTGACCGCCGTCAGCACCGGCCGCGCCGCGGCCATCACCTCGGGCCCGATCCCATCTCCTGGAAACACCATGATCTTCGAGGCTGCCTTGGTCATCGAATGCCCCCGTTCCCCGAATGCTCGCCGCGCACAAGCGAATGCCGCCACGATTCGGATCGCGGCGGCTCCAACGCCATGAAGCACGAGCGCGGCTGCACCGCCGTTATGTCGTCCTGTCTGTCAGCGGCATCCAGTCCGGCCGGGTCGCCTCGTAGGCGGTGATCGCGGGCTCGTGCCGTAACGTTAACCCAATATCGTCAAGCCCTTCGAGTAGCCGGTATCTCGTGAAATCATCGAGCGGGAATGGAGCCTCGAGGCCGATCGCGTGGGCCCCAACCAAGCGTCGCTCGACATCGACCGAAATCTCCATGGTCGGGTCTGCTTCGACCGCGTCCATCAACGCGCGGCCAACTTCCGGCTCGACGACCACCGGCACCAACCCGGTTTTCGTCGCGTTGTTATAGAAAATGTCGCCAAACTTTGGCGAGATGACCGCCCGAATGCCATGATCGGCCAAGGCCCAGACGGCGTGCTCGCGCGATGAGCCGATGCCGAAATTAGCCCCGGCGACGAGGATGGTTGCTCCGGCGTATTCCGGCCGATCCAGCACGAAATCTGGTTCGTTCTGACGCCAGGCGGAGAACAAGCCGACGCCGAAACCGGTCCGTTCGACCCGTTTCAGCCACGACGCCGGGATAATCTGATCGGTGTCGACATCGGACCGATCCAGCGGCACCGCGGTCCCGGTGATAACGCGCACGGGTTCCATCTCGCTACCCCAACTCCGCCGGCGACGCCAGCGTTCCCGCGATCGCGGTGGCGGCGGCCACCGCCGGCGACACGAGATGCGTCCGCCCGCCTGGCCCCTGCCGGCCCTCGAAGTTCCGATTGGAGGTCGAGGCGCATCGCTGCCCGGCCGCCAGCTGGTCCGGGTTCATTCCCAGGCACATCGAGCATCCCGCCGCCCGCCACTCGAATCCGGCGTCGAGGAAGATCCGGTCCAGCCCTTCGCGCTCCGCTTGAGCACGCACTTGCATCGACCCCGGCACCACCAGGGCCCGGACGCCGTCACGCACCCGCCGCCCCGCGATGACCGAGGCGGCCAGCCGCAGATCCTCAATCCGGCTATTGGTGCAGGAGCCGATGAAAACCGTGTCCACGGCGATCTCCCGCAATGGGGTGCCGGGCAAGAGGTCCATATAGTTCAGCGCCCGCCGGACGGAATCGCGCGTGTTCGGGTCGTCATACTGATCCGGATCCGGAACCACGGAATCGATTGGGGCCACCTGACCGGGATTCGTCCCCCACGACACATGCGGCCGCAGGGTGGCGCCATCGAGCACCACGTCGGTATCGAAGCTCGCTCCGGCGTCGGTCGGCAGTGATCGCCAGTCGTCGAGCGCTCGCTCCCAATTGGCCCCGCTTGGCGCGTGCGGCCGCCCTTCGACATAGGAGAACGTGATGTCATCGGGAGCGACCAAACCCGCCCTGGCGCCGCCTTCAATCGACATGTTGCAAATCGTCATCCGCCCCTCCATCGACAGCGATCGGATGGTGGAGCCCCGATACTCGATGATGTGGCCGATGCCGCCGCCGGTGCCGATCTGCCCGATGATCGCCAGGATCACGTCTTTGGCCGTCACTCCGGGTTGGAGATCGCCGTCAACCGTGACCGCCATCGACTTTGGCCGGATCTGTGGCAATGTCTGCGTGGCCAGCACATGCTCGACTTCGCTGGTGCCGATCCCAATCGCGAGCGCGCCGAACGCGCCATGGGTCGAGGTGTGGCTATCGCCGCAGACGACCGTCATGCCCGGCAGGGTAAGCCCTTGCTCCGGTCCGATGACGTGGACGATCCCCTGGTTGCGGTGCCCCATCGGGTACAGCCGGATCCCGAACTCCTGGCAATGCTTGGTCAGGACCGAGACCTGCTTGGCCGAGATGGGGTCGGCGATCGGCTGATCAATGTTGACCGTTGGCACGTTATGGTCAGCCGTGGCAATCGTCAAGTCGGGACGCCGGACCGAACGTCCCGCCAGGCGCAGCCCGTCGAATGCTTGGGGGGTCGTCACCTCGTGAATGAGATGCATGTCGATATAGAGCAAGTCGGGCTCGCCGGGCGCGGACCGAACCACATGTCGATCCCAAAGCTTGTCGCTCAGCGTTCTTGATTCGTCCCGGGTAGCCACGATGATAACCTCTTCCGACCTCGTCACGGCGGGTCAGGACGGGCGATTGAATCAACGACCGCCCATTGTCCGCCCACACAATTGCATTTCGTCGTCTCGGCCAGTTTAGGCTGACGGCGCGGAGCTCGCGACGGATGCCGCCGGCGCCGGAACCTTGCTCAACGCATTGAGATAGGCCCGGGCACTTGCCTCCACCACGTCGGTCGCCAAGCCGGTACCGGTGTAGACGCTGTCATTGGCCCGGATTCGTACCCGCACCTGTCCTTGCGCATCGTCGCCGGGGGTCACCGCTTCGACCTCGTACTCTTCGAGCTCGCCGGTCTTCCCCACCGCGTTGTCGATGGCTTGCAACAGCGCATTCACCGCCCCGTTCCCCTGCCCATCGCCCGCCAGCTCGGCCCCGTCCCGGGAGACGACCGCGCTGGCGGTCGCCGCGCCACCGCTGCCGATGCTGGCGTTCCACCGCAGGAGGCGCAACGTTGCGTCTTCGGTGGAAATCTGATCACTCACCAGGGCGATCAAGTCGGCCGCCGTCACCGTCTTCTTGCGATCAGCTAGGACCAAGAACCGCTCATACGCCTCGTTGAGTTGATCCTCGTCGAGACGCAGCCCGGCCTCTTGCAGCGTGTTGCGGAACCCGGCGCGTCCCGAGTGCTTGCCGAGCACAAGCTTGGTGCCTTCCCAGCCAACATCGGTCGGGTTCATGATTTCGTAGGTCGTCCGCTCCTTCAACACCCCGTCTTGGTGAATCCCCGCCTCGTGGGCAAAGGCATTGGCGCCGACGATCGCCTTGTTCGGTTGCACCGGCACCCCGGTCAGCGTGCTTACCAACCGACTCGCCGGCACCAGTCGCTCCGTCCGGATCCGCGTCCAGCCCGTCCCGAACTGGCCGCCGCGGGTCGCCAATGCCATGACGACTTCTTCCAGCGCCGTGTTGCCGGCCCGCTCGCCGATGCCATTGATCGTGACCTCGACCTGGCGGGCGCCGGCGGCGATCGCGGCCAACGTGTTTGCCGTTGCCATTCCCAGGTCGTCGTGGCAATGGACCGAAATGATGACGTCCTCGATGCCGGGCACCTGAGCCCGGAGGTGGTCCATCAATGCCGCGTACTCGTTCGGCGTCGTGTAGCCCACCGTGTCGGGGACATTGAGCGTCGTCGCCCCCGCCTCGATGGCGGCCGTGAACACCTGGACCAGGAAATTCCAATCGGAGCGCGTCGCGTCCTCGGCTGAGAATTCGACGTCGCTCGTGAATCCCTTGGCCAGGCGCACCATGGACTCGACCCGCACCAGCAGGTCAGCTCGGCTGACTCGGAGCTTGTGCCGCATGTGAATATCGGACGTGGCGATGAATGTGTGTATCCGAGGCGTTTCCGCGCCCCGGACCGCCTGGGCCGTACGCTCGATGTCGCTCGCATGGCAGCGGGCCAGCCCCGCCACCGTGACGCCCCGCGCCCGTCTCGCGATCGAGCGAACCGCCTCGAAGTCTCCCGGCGATGCCGCCGGAAAACCCGCCTCGATGATATCTACGCCGAGGCCGACCAGGGCGTCCGCGATCTCGAGCTTCTCGTCGGCGGTCAAGGTCGCGCCCGGGGACTGCTCACCATCGCGCAACGTTGTGTCGAACACGTAGATGCGGTTCTCGGCGGTCGCTACGGGTACGTCCGGATCGGCCATCACGCCTGTCCTCCTCCGCTGAGATCGCTACGAGGTTGCCGCCGCCGGCTTGCCTTTTCGCAACCAGGTCATCATGCTCCGCAGATCGGCACCGACCGTCTCCAGCTCGCTCTCTTCGTGCGCGGTCCGCATATCCAGGAAGCCCTGCCGGCCATTCGCGTTCTCGGCCAGCCATTCCTTGGCGAACGACCCATCCTGGATCCGATCGAGCAGTCCTTGCATCTGCTCGCGCACATGGTCGTCCACGATCTTCGGCCCGGCCGTATAGTCGCCATACTCGGCGGTGTCGCTCACCGAGTAGCGCATGTATTTCAGACCACCCTCGTACATGAGGTCCACGATCAGCTTCAACTCGTGCAAGCACTCGAAATACGCGATCTCCGGCTGGTATCCAGCCTTGACCAGAGTATCGAAGCCGGCCTCGACCAAGGCGCTGGCGCCGCCGCAAAGAACCGCCTGCTCACCAAAGAGATCAGTCTCCGTCTCTTCTTTGAACGTCGTCTCGATCACGCCGGCTCGCAACGAGCCCAAGCCCTTCGCGTAGGCGAGCGCCACATCCATGGCCATGCCGCTGGCATCTTGATGAATGGCGACGAGAGCAGGAACACCGACGCCTTCCTGATACAACTCGCGGAGGCGATGTCCAGGGCTCTTCGGCGCGATCATCGAGACGTCAACGCCCTCGGGCGGGCTTACCGCGCCAAAATGGATGTTGAAGCCATGGGCGAACATGAGCGTCTTGCCCGGCGTTAGGTTTGGCAGGATCTCTTGCTCGAAGACGCCTTTTTGCACATGGTCCGGGACCACGACCATGATCACGTCCGCCGCTTTGGCGGCGTCGGCGACGGTTTCAACGCGGAGCCCGTCGGCCTCCGCCTTGGCCCGGCTCTTACTTCCCTGATGCAAGCCAACGACCACGTCGATGCCGGAGTCACGTAAGTTTAGGGCGTGGGCATGCCCTTGGCTGCCGTAGCCGACGACGGCGACAGTCTTGTCCCGAAGCGTGTCAAGACTGGCGTCGTCATCATAAAAGATCTTCGCGGGCATTCGTCGCTCCTTCTCGTCGGGCCATGACCGGCCACCGTCCAACGAGGCGCCCGATCCGCGCCCCGCTCCAAACGACCGGCGCCGCCAACATTGGCGG
>JALZJP010000230.1 GCA_030859715.1 Chloroflexota bacterium | reverse complement strand
CACCGTGATCGGCCTCTTGCGCGCTCATGGTCACACCGCCATCGCCACGGCGCGGCGTGCCCTGGCGCGTGACCCCGTCGCCACCCTCGCCCTCCTCGGGCTGTAGGAGAATGAAAAGACCCTGCGGTAGGCCATGATTTTCTGGGCGGCCGCCCCGCCGCCAATGGCGAGGCGTAATCGCTGCTTACCTGCCTCGTTGAGTGGTGAGGAGCAGCGCAACCGGCCTGACTCAGCGATTAGCTCTGGAGTGGGAAGGGTCTCAAGCTCTACAATCAGGGCATTGAGCTTTGCATGTTGCTCGTCAGTGAGATTGGCCATCTCTTGCCCCTCGGATCGACAATGCTCTACACGAATGACCTGTGAGCAGGCAGCATCCTCCGGTTCATTTGTATGGATAGCTCCTCATTGCGTCAGACGGAGGCAGTGAACCGGCGAGCCTGCAAACGACGAAGGTCCGTGACCCGCCCCCGCGATGGGTGAGCGCGATTAGCAGGCAGCCGCGGGCGCCCGGTCAATCACGAGTGGGCAGGCGTCCAGGGTGAGACAGTCACAGCGGAGGCTGTCTTCAAGCACCTGTCGCATCTGTTCCGCTCGCTCAATTTGCGCCCGCACGTCAATCAGCTTTCGCTGGGCCGACTCGCGCCAGCGCTCCGCCGCGAGCCCTTCCCGCTCGAAGCCCGCCACGAGATCCCGTACCTCGGCAATCGAAAACCCGACGGTCCGCGCGAGCTTGACCACGGCCAACCGATGCACCGTCGCCGAATCGTATCGGCGCTGACCATGTTCGCGCCGGGCCGGCGGCAGGATGCCGACCGTTTCGTAGTAGCGGATCGCTGAGGTTCGCAGTCCCGCTCGTCGCGCCACCTCGCCAATCGCAAGAGACTCCATAGACTGACCGCTCCTTGACTTAAAGCGCACTTGAAGCCGTAGCGTACTCCATGGGCTCGGCCAGGCGCCAGGCGATGGTCGCCACGGCGTTCGCATAGCAGGCTGAGCGAAAGGAACAAGGCATGAACTCGTCACCAGCATCCGTCACCCCCGCGGTGATCGCCTGCAACCTCTCGGCTCGTGACCTCGCCATCCGGAGCGACGAACTGCGACGCGAGCTTTTCATGGCAACGACGGAGGTCCGTGAACTGCCGGATGGCTACGCCTTCCGTTTCCCGGAGACGGACGACTCGCGAACCAAGCTCTTCGAGTTTGTCAGCACCGAGCGGGGCTGCTGCTCGTTTTTCCGGATCGAGCTTCACTTCGAGCCGGAGCTTGGTCCGATCTGGCTCCACTTGGGCGGCGGTGACGGGGTGAAGGACTTCGTGCGACAGCAGTTTGGCGGGCTCGAGCAGATTTAACCGCGAGGCATGTACATGATGATCGCCACCCCGCAAAGCGCCAGGGCACCCCCAATCAGGTCGTAGCGATCCGGTCGCACGCCATCGACCCACCAGCCCCATAGGAGCGAGAGCACCACGAACACACCGCCATAGGCGGCATAGACCCGGCCAAAATGGGCAGGCTCCGGTTGCAGGGTCGGCAGCACGCCGTAGAGGAAAAGCAGCAGGCCGCCGATAACCCCGATCCAGACGGCCCGTCCGTCCCGCAACCACAGCCACACCAGGTAGCCACCGGCGATCTCGAAGAGACCAGCCAGCGCGAACAACAAGACGGATCGAATGAGCGAAGCCGTATCCACACCGTCTCCAATTCGCGTTCTTTCGGCGCGTCGTCATCTCGGGTGAGAAGGCTGCCTGAAGCATGCCGCCCCGTCAACAACCTTCGTCTTGATGAGGTCGAGCCCGGTCCGGCACCGATGGATCGCCAGTGGGCGATGAGTCCCTGCCGTGGCAGACTCCTTGCGCCGCTCAACCGATCACACCGGCGCTACCTCGGTGGCGCGCCGCGTCCGGGAAGGAGTCGCCTGATGGCCACCTACACCCAGCTTGACATCACCGGCTATCAGGACAAGCCGGTGCCGAACGAGTTTGTGCGGCCGCGGGGGAGCGCCAGCCGGCTGGCGATCATGCTTCCCGGCTTTGCCTATACCTGTGATATGCCGCTCTTCTACTACGCGGAGGAGCTGTTCATCCAGACCGGGGTCGACATCCTCCGGGTCGAGTATGCCTACAACAAGATTCCTGGCTTCCTGTCACTACCCGACCACGGAACGGACCGTTGGCTGGCGGCCGATGTCACCGCTGCCTACCGGGCCGCGATCGGGCAACGGCCGTATCGGGAGTTGATCCTGATCGGCAAGTCGATTGGGACGATGGCGATGGCGCGGCTCTTGACCATGGCCGATCGGTGGCCGGGCAAGGCGCGGGCCGTCTGGCTGACACCGGCCTTTGGCTTGCCCAACCTGACGGGGCTGATGACGCGCTGCCCCGACCCGTCGTTGATCGTGATTGGGGACGCCGACCATCACTACGACACCGCCGCTCTGGATACGCTACGAACGACCACGAAGCCAGAGGTGCTGGTTATCCCCGGCGCCGACCACAGCCTGGACCTGCCCGGCGATGTCCCCGGCTCCGTGGCGGCGCTGGGCCGGGTGATGGCGGCGGTCGAGCGCTTCCTGGCCGATCCCGGACATCTCGCCGGCTAGCCAATCGCGGGTCGGGGTATAGGCTCGTCACTACGCCGGGTAGAGGGCCGGATCGTAGCGGCGGGCGCAGAAACCGGTTGCCCGCGTCAGGTCGAGGTCGTGGATCAACAGCCCCTCCTGGCCGTAGGGCTGGTAGGCCAGGCAGGCGCCGTCCGGGCCGATCAGGCTGGTCGCCGCGTCCTGCTGGGCGAAGGCGTAGTTGACGCTGGCGAAATAGACCGTGTTCTCGACCGCCCGCCCGATCATCGCCTTCTCGTAGTACGGGGCGCCGGGGTCGCCCCACGGCCGCGGCGCCAGCCTGGCCGCGTCCTCCCCCGTGGTGAGGGAGGGGTGGAAGACGATCTTCGCCCCCCGCGCCGCCGCCCAGCGCACCGTCTCCGGGTAGCGCCAGCCCTCGTGGCAGATCGCGATCCCGATCAGCACGTCATCAACCGTGAAGAGCCGCCGTTGGCCGTCCGGGACGTAGTGCGGCGCCTCCTCGACCGGGATCTGGTTCTTCGCCTGGTAGCCCAGGACGTCGCCCGTGCCCGAGATCACGAAAGCGACGTTGTGCAGCCCCCGCGGCGTCTCCCACTCCATCCCCAGGACGGCGGCGACGCCGCACGCCGCGGCGACCTCGCGCACCGCCTCCAGCGCCTCCTCCTGTCGCCGCTGATCGGGCGGCGGCACCGGCCACGCGAAGCCGCGCAGCCCAGGCAGATAGGCCTCCGGGAAGCAGACGACGGCGACGTGTTGCGCCGCCGCCTCACGCAACGCTGCCGTCACCCGCCGCACCCCGTCCGCGACCGACTCCGGCATTGGCAACGTCGCCAGCGCGACCCGAAAGCGCTCGTCGGGCATCGTCTTTCCTCCACCGGGGACTCCCTGAACGCTCACCGCTGACCGCAAACATACCAGGTGCGGTCCTCGCCGCTCAAACGCGAGGGCTGGCGGCCCCGCTGGCCGTTGAACGTGGCGCGAACGGTCGAACCGCGGCTCCGCGGGCCAATCCCCCGCCCCCGCCGCCGGTTCGGTACGGTACAATGCCGCGAATAGCGGGACGGGTGGGATTGCTCCCGGCGCTGGCGGCGATGGCCAGCCAGCGACCCGGCGCGACTCGGCCGCCAGTTCCCCTGTCCAGATTGAGCACTCTCGGGCGCGCCAAGGCGGTCGTGGCCCGCGGTTGCACGAGAGGCAACGCATGGCATCAACCCAGAGCCGGAGCAAGAAACGGGGTAAGGCGGGCGTAGCCAGCGAGGGCGGCGGCCTTGGCTTCGATGACGCCGCCCTCGTCGAGTTCTATCGAAGCATGGTCCAGATCCGGATGTTCGAGGATGCCGCCCAGCGCGGCTTTCGGACCGGCAAGATCGGCGGCTACCTCCACCTCTACAGCGGGCAGGAAGCGATCGCGATCGGCTTCCTCCACGAGTATCAGGCTGGCGACCGGATCATCACCGCCTATCGGGACCATGCCCACGCCATCCTGCTCGGCGCCTCGCCGCGGGAGGTGATGGCCGAGCTGTACGGCAAGGGCACCGGCCTGGTCAAGGGCAAGGGCGGCTCGATGCACCTGTTCGATGTCGAGAACGGCCTGATGGGCGGCTACGGCATCGTCGGCGGCCACATTCCGCTCGGTGTCGGCATGGCCTATGCCCAGCGCTACCAAGCCACCGAGGGGATCGTCCAGCTCTATCTCGGCGACGGCGCGATTCACAACGGCGCCTTCCACGAGGCGGCCAACCTGGCCGGGCTCTGGGGCCGGGACGGGATGAATCCCTGCCTCTTCATCCTCGAGAACAATAACTACGGGATGGGCACCAGCGTCGAGCGGGCGACCGCGATGACCGATCTGTCGGCCAAGTTCGACTCCTACGGCATCGCCCACGAGGACGTCGACGGGATGGACCTGCTGGCGGTCCTGGCCTGCGCCAAGCGGGTGGCGGCCCAAGTCCGCGAGACGGGGCGGCCCTACGCCATCGAGGCCATCACCTATCGTCTGTCGCCCCACGGCGCGGCCGACTTCTTAGAACGCTACCGGACCAAGGACGAGATCAACGAGTGGCGCCAGCGTGACCCGATCGGGCTGCTCGAAGAACGGCTGCTGGACGCCGGCGCCGCCACTGACGACCACCTGGCCGGGGTCCGGCAGGAGGCGCGGGCGGTGGTCGATGACGCGGTGAAATTTGCCGAGGAGAGCCCGGAGCCGGCCCTGGCCGAGCTGTATACCGATGTCTATGCCGGCGCCCCGGTGGATTGATCGCCCGCCAGCGAGCGGGCGACCACCGGCGACGTAAGGGAGAGCAGATGCCCGTTATTACCTACCGCGAGGCGTTGCGCTCGGCGATGGCCGACGAGATGAGCCGCGATGACGCGGTCGTCGTCATGGGCGAGGACATCGGCCTCTACGGCGGCACCCACCTCGTCACCGACGGCCTGCTGGATAAGTTCGGGCCGAAGCGGGTGATCGACACCCCGATCGCCGAGGGCGGCTTCACCGGCGCCGCGATCGGGATGGCGATGCTGGGGATGCGGCCCGTGGTCGAGATGATGACCTGGAACTTCTCGTTCCAGGCGGTCGATCAGATCGTCCAGAATGCCGCCAAGCTGCGCTACTTCTCCGGCGGCCAGGTCTCGGTGCCGCTGGTGCTGCGGGGCCCGAACGGCGGCGGGGTCCAGCTCTCGGCCCAGCATACGCACAGCCTGGAAGGCTTCTATGGCCACTTCCCCGGCCTCAAGGTCGTCTCGCCGGTGACGCCGCACGACGCCAAGGGGATGATGCTGACCGCCATCCGCGAGCCGGACCCGGTCATCTTCCTCGAGGCCGGCGCCCTCTACGGGACGAAGGGCGAGGTGCCGGAGGGGGACTTCACGGTTCCCTTTGGCAAAGCCCGGGTCGCCCGTGAGGGAGACGATGTGACGCTGATCGCCTACGGCCGGCAGGTGAGCCTACTGCTGAACGTGGCGGAGAAGCTGGCCGGGGAAAACATCTCGGCCGAGGTGATCGATCTGCGCTCGATCCGGCCGTTCGACACGGAAACTATTGTTGAATCGGTGCGGAAGACGCACCGGGCGGTCGTGGTCCAGGAGCAATGGCGATGGTTCAGCGTGGCGAGCGAGGTCGCCGCCATCATCCAGGAGCAAGCGTTCGACGATCTCGACGCGCCGGTGGTGCGGGTCAGCGGGGCGGAAGTACCGGCCCCGTATGCCCGCAATCTTGAGATCGCGGCCTTTCCCAGCGCCGCCGACGTGATTGAGGCCGTCCATCAGGTGACATACCGCGCCAGCTAGCCGGCGAGCGGAGAGAGCATAGGGGTAGAGCGATGGCGACGGTCATCATGCCGAAAATGGGCGACGCGATGGAGGAGGGCACCCTGCTCCGCTGGCTCAAGGAAGTGGGCCAGGAGGTCGCCGCCGGCGAGCCGCTGGCCGAGATCGAGACCGACAAGGTGACGATCGAGATCGAGGCGGCGGAAGCGGGCGTTCTCACCAAGACGCTGGTCAGCGAAGGGGACACGGTCCCGATCGGGACCACGATCGCCACCATTGGCGAGGAAGCCGAGGAAGCCGAGGAAGCCGAGGCCGCCGAGGCGCCCGCCGGCGCCAACGGCCGGGAGCCGGCGGCGGCGGAA
>JALZJP010000212.1 GCA_030859715.1 Chloroflexota bacterium | reverse complement strand
GGCCGCGAGGGCGGCCAGGGCGGCGCGGCGGCTGAACGACGGGTGAGTCGGTAACGACGGCATGGGCGGCTCCTTCCGGACAATCCGACGGATACTCCACTATGTCAGTAATGTCTACTAACTTAGTGTGTTTCAGAGTGTAGAGGATCGAGCAGGAGTTGGCAAGCCCCACGACGCGGGATCTCGAGCGGGGTCGGCTATCATGTGGGCGAGGCAATCGGCCGCTCGTCGTCATTGCCTCAGGGCCAACCCAGGACGGCCGGGGGCGATGCCAAGGTGCGGTACCCCAAAAATCCGTGATGGCACGGGAGAGGAGCAAGCGCATGGCGGAACGCTGTACCCACCTCGACCAAATACAGGAGGTCTCGTCCGAGACGGAGGGCTGCGAGGCGTGCTTGGAGCTGGGTGATACCTGGGTTCATCTCCGGCAATGCTTGATCTGCGGCCACGTCGGCTGTTGCGACAACTCCAAGAACCGGCATGCCACCAAGCATTTTCAGGCGACGGAGCACCCGATCATCCGCTCGATCGAGCGTGGCGAGCATTGGCTGTGGTGCTACGTGGACCAGGTGACGATGGAGACCGCGCCGTAACCGGGGATCAGTCCTCATCCGCGGCCGCGGCCAAAGGGCGCCCGCCGATCGTGGGCGCGGGGAGTTCGAACGCCTGCCGGTTGAATGTCCTGGATAGCAAGGGAGGTCCGGCGCGTGGAGCATGAGCCACCGGCGGCGGCCGACGATCCGGCGGTCACGCTTAGCATCGTGCGTCGCATCCGACCCAGGCGGGAGCAAGAGTACGAGCAACTGCTCCAAGCCACCCTGGATCTGGCCGCGGATTTTCCTGGCTTTCTCGGGGGGCGCATCTTCCGTCCGACCGGGGGTGAGCTCCAGTACCGGACGGTGCTCCGGTTCGATCGCACCAGTAGCCTTCGGGCCTGGGAGGAATCGGAGCCGCGCCAGAACTTGCTGGCCGCGACCGTCGAGCTGGCCGAGGCAGATGCCCAGATCGCGAATATTACCGGCACCGCCCAGGAGCGGCCGCTGGCGATGGCGCTGACGCCGCTGGAGGATTTTGTCCGGACCAGCGTCTCCGGCATCGGCCTCCTGCTCCTAGGAACGCTGGCCGCCGTGATCCTCGCCAACACACCGATGGCGGACGGCTACGAGGCGTTCTGGAATGCTGAGCTGACGATCGGGACAGCAGATTTCGGTATCACGGAGACGTTGCGGCACTGGGTCAACGATGCCTTGATGGCCCTCTTCTTCTTTATCGTCGGGTTGGAGATCAAGCGCGAGGTGCTGGTCGGCGAGATGCGCTACCCGCGGCAGGCGGCGCTGGCGATCTCGGCCGCGGTGGGCGGCGTGGCGGTGCCGGCCCTGATCTTCGCTCTGATCAACCGCGACGGCGCCGGGCTGCATGGCTGGGGCATCCCGATGGCGACCGACACCGCCTTCGCCCTCGGCATCCTGGCCCTCCTGGGGAGCCGGGTGCGGCCGATGCTGCTGGTGTTCCTGACCGCGTTCGCCATTGTCGATGATCTCCTGGCCGTCGGCGTGATCGCGATCTTCTACACGGAGACGATTTCCTGGGGAGCGCTGGCGATCGCCGGGGTGCTGCTCGGGGGGCTGGTGGTCGCCAACGCGGCGGGGTTCCATCGCTGGCCGGTCTACGCCATCTTGGGCCTGGGAGTCTGGATCGCGGTCTTCGAGTCGGGGGTGCATGCCACCGCCGCCGGGGTGCTGGTGGCGCTGACGGTGCCGGCCCGCTCCTGGATCAACCCGAGCGAGTTTTTGCTCCGCGGCCGGCAGCTGATCGATGACTTCGAGGCGGCTTGCTTTGTAGCGCCGAACATCCTCACGAACGAGCCCCAGCAACAGGCGACCCAATCCCTGGCGAGGCTGGTCGAGGACGTGGAAACGCCGATGACCTACTTCCAGCACCGGCTCAATCCCTGGGTCGCCTATGGCATCCTGCCGATCTTCGCCTTCGCCAATGCCGGCATCCCGCTGGTGAGCGGGCTCGGCGCGGCGCTGGCGAACCCGGTGGCCTGGGGCGTGGTGGCCGGGCTGGTGATCGGCAAGCCGCTCGGGATCACCCTTTTCGCCTGGCTCGCGGTCCGGCTCGGGATCGCGAGCCTGCCGCGGGCGATTTCGTGGCCGCAGGTGCTGGGCGTCGGCTGGCTGGGCGGGATTGGGTTCACGATCTCACTGTTCGTAACCGAGCTGGCGTTTGAGGCGGGTCAACTGGCGGACGTGGCGCGGGTCGGGATCTTGTTCGGCTCGGTCATCGCCGGCGTGGCCGGATACCTGGTGCTGCGGCAGTCGCTGCCGCCGCCGCGGGACGAGGCGGAGGGTTGAGTTGTCACGGTGGTGATAGGGCGACGCCGATGCCCTCGGAAGCTAGCGCGGGGCTAACCCCCCGCGTTGAGATCACAAGACCCAGAGGGTACCCCGGCTGAAGCCGGCTGACCCCGAGGATTTGGCTCTGTTGCTTGCAAAATGAAGATTCTGGACCACCGTGAGCATCCTTTAGGACGGGTACCCTCTGGGTGTTGTGACTTCAGCTCGGGGCGCCCCCTGGGCCATTTATTCCCGAGCTTGGCTTCGCGAGCCAACCGGTCGTCATCATGCCTACGGCCGACCGCACGGGTTCGCGGGGTCAACCACGACGCCAGGTGTTCCTTGTACCTGCTGGATGGCGTGCTTGAGCCCGGCGACGAGCAGGTCGACATCTTCGTCGTCGTTGTAGATCGAGAAGCTGGCGCGGATGATCCCGGTCAGGCCGAGGGCGTGCATCAGCGGGTGGCAGCAGTGCATGCCGGCCCGGACCGCGATATTCTCCTGGTCGAGCACTTCCGCCACCCGGCGCGGGTCGCACCCGGCCACGCTAAAGCCGACCACCCCGGCTTGATCCGCCGCCTCGCCCGGGCCATGCAGGGTGAGGTTAGGGAGCGCTTGCAGCCGGTCCAGGGCATAGGCGGTCAGCGCCCGCTCATGCTCGCGCACGCGATCCATGCCGAGCTCGTGCAGGTAGGTGACCGCCGCCCCCAGCCCGATCGCCTCACCCACCGCCGGCGTGCCGGCCTCGAACTTTGCCGGCAGTTCGGCCCAGGTGGTGCCCTCGACCGTCACCTGCCGGATCATGCCGCCGCCAAAGAGGAAGGGCGGCATCGCCTCCAGGAGGTCACGCCGGCCCCAGAGCACGCCGGAGCCCATCGGCGCCAGTAGCTTGTGGCCCGAGGCGGCGAAGAAATCGCACCCCAGCGCCACGACATCGATCGCCAGGTGCGGCGCGCTCTGCGCCCCATCCACAACCACCGTGGCTCCCGCCGCTTTCGCTGCCCGGGCCCACCGCGCCACATCCACGATGGTGCCCAGCGCGTTCGAGACCTGGGGCAGGGCGACCAGCTTCGGCCCCCGATCCAGCAACCGGGCGAAGTGGTCTTCGTCCAGCCTACCTGCCGGGGTGACTCCGACGTAGGCCAGCTCGGCCCCTTGCTCCCCGGCCAGGATTTGCCACGGCACCAGGTTGGCGTGGTGATCGAGCAGGGTGACGACCAAGAGATCACCGGCCGCGATGGCGTGCCGGCCCCAACTGTAGGCGACCAGGTTGAGCGCTTCGGTGGCGTTGCGGACGAACAGGCAGCAGGCGGGATCGGGGGCGCCGAGGAAGGATGCGACCTGGCCGCGGGCCGTCTCGTAGGCGGCGGTGGCGCGTTCCGAGAGGGCGTAGACGCCGCGATGGATGTTGGCGTTGTCGTGCCGGTAGTAGTGGGCAACCGCGTCGAGGACGACGGCCGGCTTCTGGGCGCTGGCGGCGCTGTCGAGGTAGACCAGGCGTTGGCCGCGCCCGTTCGTCTGTTGCAGGATCGGGAAGCCGGCCCGGATGGCCCGCGGGTTTAGGGTTGCTGGAGCATGCTGGATCGCCATGAATACCCTCCCGTCATCGATCACGACGAATGCCGCGCCGGAGCCTGCCCGGGTCGCGGCGGCGGGCGCTCCTCGTTTCGTCAGACCCGGTGCGGGTGATTCTGGCGGGGCTGGGTCGCCTGCCGGCAGCCGGCCGGTCCGCTCATCGTCGCCAGCGCGTCAGGCGCTGGAGAGCGGTGACACGCCCAGTGTACCAAGGGTGACGGGATTGGGGCGCCGCCGGCGAATCATCGTTCTCGCCTGGTTACGGCTGGCCGACCCCCAGCGCCGCCGCCACCCTGGTGATGGCGGCGAGATGCTGGTCCGGCGTGGTGAAGCCGTTGCGCATCGTGTTGACGCAGAGATGGGTGGCGCCGAGCGCCCGCCAGCCGTCGACAAAGGGCAGCCAGTCGGCCGGCCGCGTTTGCGCCAGCGTCAATTGTGGCTCCAGGCCGATGGCAGCGGGATCACGGCCGGCCTCGACGGCGTAGCCGTGGAGTCGCTCGATCGCGGCCCGCATCGTCTCGTCCGGCTCCCGCCAGGGGAACCAGCCATCGCCGATGCGGCCGATCCGGCGCAAGGTCGCCTCGACATAGCCGCCGATCCAGACCGGGATCGGGCGTTGCACCGGCAAGGGGTTGATCCCGGCCTCGGTGGTCCGCTCCCACCGCCCGTCGAAGCTGATGACCGGCTCGGTCCAGAGGGCGCGCAGAAGGGCGATCTGCTCTTCGCTCCGGACGCCGCGATCGTCGAATACCTTGTCCAGTCCCTCGTACTCAACCTTGTTCCAGCCGACGCCAACCCCGAGCCGGAGCCGGCCGCCGCTCAGGACGTCGATCTCCGCCGCCTGCTTGGCGACCAGCGCCGTCTGCCGTTGCGGCAGGATGAGGACGCCGGTGACCAGCTCCAGGGTGGTGGTCAGGCCGGCCAGGTAGCCGAAGAGGACGAAGACCTCGTGAAAGGGGTCGTCGCGGTCGTAGGTGCCCCGCTGCTCGGGCCGGTTGGCCCAATCCGCGCTCAGGACATGGTCGTAGGCGAGCAAATGGGTATAGCCCAGTCCCTCGATCGCCTGGGCGTAGTCGCGAATCGCGATTGGGTCGTTGCCGAGCTCGATTTGGGGAAAGGTGACGCCGATACGCATCAATTAGCGACTCCTCCGATAGCGGCGGCTGGCGGCTCGTTTGGCGCAAACTGTAAACCAAACCACGCGGCCCGGTGGTGACGATGATCGGCTGGACCACGTACCAACGACCCGTTCAGTAGCTAGCTCACCGCTCCCGGCCCGGAGAGGCGATGGCCCGGGGTGGCGCCGGTATGGACGCCGTCGTGGAGGACGCGGGCGCCGTTGACCCAGACGTCGCGGATGCCGGTTGAAAGCTGGTGGGGATCGCGGAAGGTGGCGCGGTCGGCGACGGTGGCCGGGTCGAAGAGGACCACGTCGGCGTAGCAGCCCGCCCGCAGCAGGCCGCGATCGCGCAGGAAGAGGCGATCGGCGACGGCCGAGGTCATCTTGCGGATGGCGTCTTCGAGCGGGATGACGCCTTGCTCGCGGACGTAGTAACCGAGGACGCGAGGGTAGGTGCCGAAGCCGCGAGGGTGGTTGAGGCCGGGCAGGGTCCACCGTTCGGGGTCGATGCCGCCGGCGTCGGTGGAGATTTTCATCCAGGGTTGCTGCAACTGCCGCCGCAAGTTCTTGTCGGTCATCATGTGGAAGAAGCAGAAGACGTTTTGCTCCTCGGCGACCAGCAGCGCGATCGCGGTGTCGGCCCAGTCCTCGCCGCGTTCCGCCGCTACCTCGGCCAGCGAGCGCCCGATGTAGGCCCGATGGGCCGGCTTCACCAGCCCGGCCAGGGTGACACTGCCGCCGCCGGTCGATCCCGCCAGGTCTTCCCAATCACCGGCCGGGCTCAGCATCTCGGCCTTCACCCTGGCCCGGAACGCGGGGTCGCGCAGGTTCGCGAAGAGGGTGTCGTTTTCCGCCGCCCACGGGGGCAGGCAGGCGGCGAGACCAGTGCCGGCGGCGGTGTAGGGGTACATGTCGGCGGTGATGTCGATACCCTCGGCGCGGGCGGCGTCGATCCGCGCCATCGCGGATGCCATGAGGTGCCAGTTTGCCTCCCCGGCCGCCTTCAAATGGTAAATCTCGGTGACGACGCCGGTCCGCTTCGCGATCGTGATCGCCTCTTCGATCCCGTCCAGGAGCCGGGCTTCTTCCGAGCGGACATGGGTGATATGGACGCCGCGGTACTTGGCGACGATCTCACAGAGGGCGACCAGCTCCTCGGTGCCGGCGAACTGGCCGGGCGGGTAGATCAGCGCCGTGGCCAGACCGAAGGCGCCGTCTTGCATCGCCGCTTCCACCACGTCCCGCATCGTGTGCAGCTCGTCCGGCGTGGCGTCGCCCAGGTCGTAGCCCTTGCCAAACTCGCGGACCGTGCCGCCGCCGATGAAGGAGCCGACATTGACCGAGACGCCGCGCCGCGCTAGATCGGCCAGCCAGTCGCCGAACCGGGCCCAGGTCCGGCCCAGGGCGTCCCAATCGGTCGCGCTTTCCTCGCCGATCCGGATTGGCAGCCCCTCGGGGAAGGGGCGGCTGATCCGGCCGCCGAAGGGGGCCGGGGTCCAGGCTTCGCCCAAAATCTCGGTGGTGACCCCTTGGGTCACTTTGGAGAGGGAGCGGCGGTCGGTCAGGAAGGGGACGATCGAGTGCGACTGGATGTCGATGAAGCCGGGACAGACGACCATGCCGCCGCCGGCGACCACCTCTCGCGCCCGCTCGGGGGGGATCAGGCCGGCCGGCGTGATCGCTGCGATCCGCTCCCCGGCCAGCGCCACGTCACCGTGGAACCAGGGGTTGCCGGTGCCGTCGATCACCCGCGCCCCGGTAATCAGCACATCGAGTGGGTCGTTGGTCGCCGTCATCTTCACCTCCTGGTTGCCGCCCGGCCAGCTCGAGCCTGATCCTATCGGCTACGCTTCCGCTTGGCTAGATGCCGCCGGCCGAACGCGAACGATGGGAGACGAATGCATGACCGATCCGTCGCCGCTCCGCGAGCGCCTCGATACCCTGGTCAACCAGTGCCTGACTCCCGGCAGTGCCCCCGGCATCGCCCTGGCCCTGACCGATCGTGACCGGCCGCTGCTGACCGCGAGCTATGGCTCTGCCAACCTGGACGCGAACCAACCGGTGACCGACGAGACTCTGTTCGAGATCGGCTCGATCGGCAAGTCCTTCACGGCGATCGCCTTACTCCAACTACGGGAGGAGGGCACGGTTGATTTCCACGCCCCGGTGGTGCGGTATCTGCCCTGGTTCGAGGTGCGGACCGCGTACGAGCCGATCACGATCCACCATCTGCTGTCCCATACCGCCGGCATCATCGGTGGCACCGACTTCACGCCGGCGCCGACCTACGAGGTCTGGTCGTTGCGGGAGACGGAGACCGGTTGCCCGCCGGGCGAGCGGTTTTCCTACTCCAACCTCGGTTACAAGCTGCTCGGCCTGGTGTTGGAGGAAATCGAAGGCAAACCCTATCGCGAGGTGATCCAGACGCGCATCTTCGATCCCCTCGGCATGACCAATAGCGCGAGCGTCATCACGCACGCCTTGCGCCCGCGGTTGGCGGTTGGCTACACGAGCCTCTATGACGACCGCTCCTCTTCGCCGGATGAACGTCTGGTGCCGGCGACCTGGCTCGAAACCGACACCGGTGACGGCTGCCTGGCGACGAACGCCGAAGACCTGGCGACCTACCTGCGGATGATCCTCAACCGTGGCCAGGGTCCATCCGGCCGGGTGCTGACCGAGGAGAGTTTCGCGCTGTTGACGACGCCGGTGATCGAGGCCTGGGACGGCGCCCATTACGCGTATGGGCTCGGCGTCGGTGAAAAGGATGGCACCCGGTGGGTTGGGCATGGCGGCGGCATGGTTGGTTATAGCTCGGAGATGCTCGGCGATCCCGAGCTCGGGGTCGGGATGGTGGTCTTGCTCAATGGCCGCTTTGCCCACGGTGACGTGATCGAGCGGTACGCCCTGGCGCTGCTCCGGGCCTGGCGGCGAGGCGAGCCGTTGCCCGAGGTGCCGGCGCTGCCCGATCCACGGCGCATCGAGGGGGCCGAGCAGTTCGCCGGCGTCTACCAGCAGGCCGGCCGTCGCGTCGTGGTGGCGGCCGATGACGATCGGCTGACACTGAAGATCGATGGCCTGGCGGCGCCGTTGACGCGCATCGAGGGTGACGACTTCCGGGTCGATCACCCCGCCTTCCCGTTGGGGTCGGTGCGCTTTGGCCGGGATGGGGAGCGGGTGATCGAGCTGACCAGCGGCGGTGATTGGTACCACGGCGAGCAGTACGACGGCCCGACCAGCTTCGACTATCCCGAGGAATGGAACGCCTATGCCGGTCACTATCGGTCCCACAATCCCTGGTCCACCAACTTCCGGGTCGTCCTTCGCAAAGGCAGGCTCCACGCCTTTGACAAGCCGCTGGAACCGCTGGGAGACGGTCTCTTCCGAGTCGGGGGTGACCCCCGCGCCCCGGAGCGCATCCAGTTCGACACCATCGTCAACGGCAAGGCGCAACGGGCGCTGGTTGATCGCGGTCCGTACTACCGGTTCTTCACGCCGTAATCCGACGTCCGGATGCACAGGGTGGTAATCGCGGCATCGCGCCGGCGGTGCGGGGGTGCCCTCGGGGCCACTGGACGTCCGCGCTGAACATCACGAAGTCCCTTCGGGTATCCCCGGGGTGCCTGAGGACGGGCCTCTGGCGTGAGTACCCGCTCATCACCCGGATTCCGCCGGCGCTCTGTTGTGGTCGATACGCTACCGCTGGGCCTCAACCGTGAGCGGATGGCCGGGTGCGATTGTTACGATGACATCATAATTGACCGTAAGGTGCTCATCGCGTGAGTTGAAGCGGCTGTGGCTCGCCGTGCCGTCGAGCATCGTCGTCACCGCGCTCGCGGCAAAGCCCGGTTGGAGGCGGAGGCTGGCGAGGGCCAGCGAGCCGTGGACGATCGCGATCGTCGCCGTGAGGGTGCGATCGGTCGCGGTTTGGGCGTAGGTGCCCCAGCCATCGCGGGTGACGAACGGGGCGCGGAAGTTGGCGGCGTCGATGACCGGGGCGAAGGCGATGGCGTTGGCGGCGGCGTCGTAGTGGTAGCCGCTGGCCGCTTCCAGCAGTCCCCACGACGACATGGCGCGCACGTAGTGATCGCCGCACTCGATCTCGTTCCAGGGGTTTTGCTTGGCGCCGTCATAGCGGGCGCGGACCGCCGCGATGACCTTCATCGCCAGGTCTGGCTCGCCGTATTGCAACAACAGGCCGGCGACGGCGTACTCGATGCCGGTCCAGACCTCGTCCGAGTATTGGGTGGGCACCGGCGGCCGGCCGCCGTTCGGCCAGGTGCAAAGGAGCAGGCCCTGGTCGTCGTCGGTGCAGTAGACGCGCGGCGCCTGGACGAAGCCGTGGAAGCCGGGGCGGAAGTTGTTGGCGACGATGGCTTTGGCGGCGGTGCGGACATGCTCGGGATCGAGCAGGTGGCCGAGGCCGAGCAGGTGCGCCCACCACTGCCCCAGGAGCTGGTCGGCGTGGCAGCCCGGGCCCCAGTTCTGCTCCGGATACCGCGCGAAGTCGACGTCCTGAATGTAGTACTCGCCGTTCCAGAGCCGGCGTTCGAGCTGGTCCCGGCCCCGCTCGAAGACGGCCCGGCATTCCGCCGCGTAGCCGGCATCGCCCTGCTTCCGGGCGATCTCCTCCATTGCTCGGAGGGCCGCCAGGTAGAGGGTGCCGATGAAGCTGTTGACGCCGTAGATCGAGATGTCGTAGGTGTTTGGCTGCTCACCGGGGATGACGCCCGCTTGGTCGGGGTCGTCCGCGGTCCAGATATGCACCATCGCCAGCTTCATCGCCGGCCAGGAGGACGCCAGCCACGCCTCGTCCCCGGTCGCCAGGTACTCCCGGTAGGTCTTCAGCAGGGCGCCGAGCAGACCGTCTAGGGCCGGGTTCGGCGGGCCGCCGATCTGGCGGTCCCACGGCCGGGGCAGGTAGGTTGGCAGCAGCACCCGGTGGAGGAGGAAGCCGGACTCGTGTTGCTGGATCTGCCATTCGACGTCGCGCATGGTCCGCGCCAGGTCGGGGTAGAGCCGGGCCAGGGCCATCTCGTAGTTCCAGACATGGGTGCAGTTGAGAGGGCAACTGCCCTCGACCGGGTCCCATTTCGGGGTCGAGGCGCCGTTGCAGCCTTCGAAGCCGTAGAAGTTGCCGTCCTCGGTCCAGAAGCAGGTCGGGGTGCGGGCGATGCTCATCTGCGAGGTGACGGCGTCGATCAACGGCGGCGGCAGGGTGGTGTCGAAGAAGGTGTCGCGGGCGAGCCGGGTCTCGGCGGTCAGGCGGACCCGATTCGCCGCGACGTGGGTGACGACATCGAGGGCGGAGCGGAACCAGGTGTTGTATCTGTTTCCCAGCCAAAATCGGCTCTTGGTATCCATGAACCGGAAGTAGTTGACCTGGGACCAGTTGACATAGCGGTTCGGGAAGTGCCAGGCGAGGGTGAATCGGATCGTGCGCGACTCACCCGGCTCCAGCGCGAAGGGGACCGCCAGGGCGCCGTTCCAGGTCGCCCCCGCCGGGCTAGGCGCGGCGCCGGCCGCATCGGCGAAGGCGCCGTCGGCGGCGAAATCGGCCCAGAAGGCATCGAGGTCGGTCCATCGCGTAAGGGAGGTGGCCTCCGGCGCCTCAACCGCCAGCGCCATCGAGCCGTTGCGGCCGTCGTCCGCCGGCAGCCAGTCATTCTGCATCGTGATGATGGTCAGGTCGTTCAGGCGGACGAGGTTGTTGACGTTGCCGCCGTAACCCTGACAGTTGGTGTCAAAGATCGGGGCAACGCCGTTCCAGCCGACCGCGTTTTGGAGCGAGGCCGCGACCGAGGCGCGTAGCGGATGATCGGTCGGATTGTGGACGGTCAGATTGAACAGGATCGCCGGCAGCGCCGAGTCCTTGCTGTTGAGCGGGATGAACGGGTTGAACGCTTCCAGCGTGACGGCGAGCGGCAGATCGGGATCGGTGTAGGCGAGCTCCGCGATCGGATACTCGCCGGTGAAGGTGATGTCGGCGACGCCGGGGAGCCGGTCGAGCAACTGGCGATGCGCGGCGGGCACGACGTGGTCGTTCGAGGTTGGGGGCGCCGGCGGGCCGTGGCTGTCGTAGAGGGCCGGTGATTGGAGGATTTTGGCGATCGGCCCCAAGGGGGGACGGTGCCCCTTGGCCCAGACGGCGAAGAAGGTGTGCGGCACCTGGCCGAGATGATTGACCTGGTTGTGAATCTGCCACTGGCGGAGGGAGCCGTCGCCGGCTAGGGCGATGGTGCCGGTGCCGAGCCCGCCCAGGGGCATCGCCACCGCTCGCAACGTGTCGCCGGAGAAGACGCGCCGTTCGCGCGTCGCCGTTGCTGTTCGCGCTGGTGCTTCGATCATCGGTTCCCCTTTCCCGCGTCCCTTTCCGGGTCGATGCGATGGTGCCGGACGGAACCATCACGGAGCTGGATCAGCAGTGTTGGTGAGTTCTCAGACGAGGTGGCCGGCGCGATCGCCGCTGTTGCGGCGCTGGAATAACGCCCAAAGGGCACCCGGCGCTGAGCCACCCAGAGGGTACCCGAAAGTCCTTTCAGGACTGAGGACGGAGCGTCCGCTGCATCGGCAAAGTGTTCGTGAGACGCTTGATCTCGGAGGGCGGCGACACCGGCGATGCCGCCGCCGTCGCTGAGGTTGGTGATGGCGGGGTGCCAGTGGCGGCCCTGGTCGTGTGATGCCAGGATTGCCTCGGGCAGGACGGCCAGCATGAGGTGCTTCGTCACGACAAAGCTGTTGACGGCATCCTCAATTGCGCCATCATCGGCCCGATACCAGCTTGCGCCGTCGTCGGTGGAATGCCAGATGCCGTGGCCATCGGTGCCGGCCCAGAGGGTGCCGCGGTCGTCAACGGTGAGGGCCAGGACCGGGGCGGCGGATTCGGGGAAGGTGGTTTCGCGCCAGGAGCGGCCGCCGTTCTCACTCTTGAAGAGCGCGGTCTCGGTCCCGGCCAAGAGGGTGTCGTCTTGGGCGAAGGCAGGGGACGGGGTGATGGTGTAGACGGAAAAGTCGAGCAGGCCGAAGTTCCACCGTTTCCAGTGCTCGCCCCGATCGTCGGAGCGGAGGACGCCATCTTCGAGCGTGCCGGCCAGGACGACGCCGTCATCGGCGTAGGCGGGCGAGACCGCGAGGCAGGTCACCAGCGGCGCCGGGTGCGGCAGGACGACCGCCCGCCATTGCCGGCCGCCATCGATTGACTTGACAACGGAGCCGAAGGCACCGGCAAGAATAGTCCACGGGCCGGTGATAGCGGGGATGACGGCGAGGCTGGTGGCGGTGATGCGCTGGTCCGGTGAGTCGGCGCCAAAGACCTGTCGCCAGGTGAGTCCGTCGTCGGCGGAGGCCCAGATGCCGGAATCGCGGGCGCTCAGGGTGAGATCGTCCTGTTCAAACCCGGGCGCGATCGCGACGGCGTGGGTCATGTCGGTCGTTGGCGCCGCCGGCGGCGAGGTAAGGGTGACGGTCATTCGGCCATTCCCTCTCGGATCCTAGGTGAGCGGCGTGGTGGCGGTCGCGGGCGAGCGCGGCGTGACCACGGCGGCGATCGTGAGCGCCTGGGCGGCGGCGGCCAACGCCACCCGGACGGCCGTTTTGGCTACCGCCGCTGAATCAAGCAAGCCGGCGGCGGCGAGGTCGACGAGCTGACCGGTCCGGGCATCGAACCCGATCGCCTCCGCCGGGCACCCGGGCCCGGCCCGCGCCAGCCGGGCCAGGACGGAGGCGGGCTCGTGGCCGGCGTTGGCGGCGATGACCCGCGTCGGAGCCTCGAGGGCCGCGATCGCGAGGTGAAGCGCGACTCGCTCGGCTTCATCAGCGGCGCCCGGCAGCGATGCCGTGAGCGACTGACGACAGGAGAGGAAGGCGGCTCCGCCGCCGGGGACGACGCCATCCACGAGCATGCCGCGCAGCACCGTCACCGCCCGGGCGGCGTTCTCCTTTCTGGTTTGGATCTCGGTGGCGGTGGCGCCGCCGATGGTGAGGGTGGCGGACCCGCTCAGCAGCCGGCCTAGCCTCTCTCGTTGCTGTTCGCGCTCGGCGCTTGTCTGAGATTCCCGTAACGAGGCGCGAAGGCCGGCGATGTGCCGCCGGAGGAGGCGGGGATCGCCTTTGCCGCCGATCAGGCCGAACCGGTCACGATCGGCCCAGGCGATGCGGGCCTGGCCGAAGCTCGCCGGCGTGATCCGGGCGGCCGTGTCGCCGGCGGCCCGGCTGAAGACCTGGCCGCCGGTCAGCACGGCGAGGTCCTGTTGGGCAACCATGCGGCCGGTTTCGCCGGTGCCCGGCGCCGTGACCGCGAAGACCGGCAGGGGGTCGGTGAGCAGGACCCCGATTGCCGCATCGGAGAGGCGTTGGGCAATGATGGCCAGGCCGGCCAGATTCGCCGCCCGGGCTTGATCGAGCATGGTGCGGACGGCCGCCGGCCCGGCGAGATCGAAGTCGGTGATGAGGATGCCGCAGCCGGTCAGCGCCACCCGCCGCGCGATGTGCTCGGTAATGAACAGGGGCGAGACGACGCCGCTCGGCCAGTGCATCCCCTCGGCGTAGTCCCGATCGCAGCGGCGGCCGGGCGCGGCGTGGATCTCGACTTGGCCGTCCGCCCCGACCACGTCGAGGATTTCCCCCAGCAGCGGCGCCAGCTCGGCATCGTGGCAGAGCGTCATCGCCAGTTGGGACAGGTGCGCTTTGCCTCGAACCGGGGTGGCCATCGCCGCCAGCTCGCGGACGATGCCGGCGCTGATCCGGTCCAGGTGGCGGCGGAGCGTCCAGGGGTCGCCGCCGGCGGCCACGTGGCGGAGGCCGGCCGCGAGCGCTTGCTCGAAGATGACGGCGGCGGTGACGGTGCCGTCGGCGACCGCTTCGTGCGTCTGCCAGATCACGGCCCGCGCCAGCATGGCGCCGGCGTTGGCCTCGGAATCGGGCAGGGCGATGATGCGGCGGGCGATCGTCGCCCCGTTATCGAGCAGTTCCGGTGAGCGGGTGCCGGGGCGAGCGACCGCGACGAGCCGCGGCGTCGGCCCCAGCGTCGGCCGCACCGCCGCCACGATTTGGGTGACGCCACGCAGGAGCGCGGTCCCCACCTCCGGTTGGAGTTGAATGGCGGGCCGGTGGCGCCCGTTCGCGCTCGTCATGCCTGGCCCGATCGTTCGCGCAGCCGCTCGATTTGATGTTCGCAGTTGGTGGCAAGAAAGACCGCGGCGACGACCGGCACGATGAGCCAGAGGCCGAGCCCAATCCAGAGCAGCAGGATTATCAGCAGCACCAGGCCGGCGACCATGCCGAGCGTCGCCAGGGGCGCCGCGATCGCCAGCACCAGGGCGTTGCGCAGGGCCAACCGCGGGCCGAGCCCATGCCCGGCGACTAGTGGCACGGCATAGATCAGCAGGATCAGGCCGAGGACCAGAAAGGCGCTCTGGGCCAGCCAGAGCGTCAGCCACCGCACCTCGGGATCGGCCAGGAGCAGCGAGGTGGTGATGATGCTGGAGCCGATGCCGAGGGCCGTGACGACGCCGAGCGCCAGGAGCGGCAGCCAGCGATCGCGGATGGTGACCAGAAACCGCCGGCGCATGGTCCCGGGTCGATCCCGCCACTCATCGCTGACCGCCCCCATCAGGCCGCCGGCGATCGGGGTGATGGTCAGGGCGCTGACGATCAGCAACGGAACGAAGCCCAGGAGCGAGCTGAGCAGCAGCAACGGCGCGGCGATCAGGCTGCCGGCCAGGTTCAGCAGGGCCAAGCCGGCCAGGTTGTCCCAGAGGAGCGAGAGCGTCCGCCGCAACCAGGAGCGGGGCTCGTCCGTCGCGGTCACGGTGTCAACCAGGGCGAGGCGCGGGGTGGTCAGCATCGCCTACTCCTTGAGCCCGGTGAGGGTGATGCCTTCGATCAGGTAGCGTTGGAAGAGCAGGAAGACCGCCAGCACCGGCGCGATCGCCATCGTCACCCCGGCCATCACCGCCGCCGTATTGCCGGTGCCCAGATAGCCGCGGAGGACGGTGAGCCCTAGCGGCAGCGTCATCTGATCCCAGGTGGTGAGGAAGATGAGCGGCCGGAAAAATTCGTTCCAGTGGTAGTTGAAGGAGAAGATCGTCAGCGTGACCAGCGCCGGCGCCACCAGCGGCAACATGATCCGCCAGTAGATCTCGAAGAAGCCGGCGCCGTCGATGCGGGCGGCGTCCTCCAGATCGCGCGGAATGGTGAGGAAGAACTGGCGGAGGAGGAAGATGCCGAAGGCGCTGAAGGCCGACGGCAGGATGAGGGCCCAGTGGGAATCGAGCAGTTGCAACTGGCGAATGATGACGAAGATCGGGATGATGGTCACGTATTGCGGCACCATCAGGGCGGCGAGGAAGGTGAAGAAGAGCGGCTCCCGGCCCCGGAACTGGAGCCGGGAGAAGGCGAAGGCCGCGGTCGAGCAGGTGACGAGCTGAATCAGGGTGATGGCGCCGGCCACTTTGAAGCTGTTGAACACGAACTGGAAGAAGGGCAGGGCGTCGAGCACCGCCTGATAGTTGGTGATTTGCCAGTCGGTGGGCAGCCATTGCGGCGGCAACGAGAAGGACTCCCGGCTGAGCCGAAACGAGGTCGAGAAGGCCCACAGGAAGGGGATCACCATCAGCCCGCCGCCGATGATGAGCAGGGCGTTGAGGCTCCAATCGAGGAGGCCCCGTTGCCAGCGGGCGGGACGGGCCACGGCCGGCACCGTCGCCGTGCGATTCAGTCGTTCCACGCTTGGGGTGCTTGCCACGATCCGCTCCCTGCCGCTCGTCATGGTTAAGCGTAATGGACCCAGGAGCGGCCGAAGCGAAATTGGACGAGGGTGAGGATGAGGATCACCACGAAGAGGGAGAGGGAGATCGTCGCCGCGTAGCCCATGTCGAAGAAGCGGAAGCCCTGCTCGTGCAGGTACATGGCGACGGTGCGGGTGGCGTCGCCGGGGCCGCCCTGGGTCATGATATAGGGCGAGTCGAAGATCTGGAAACCGTTGATGAGCGAGATGACGACGGCGAAGAACATCGTCGGCGAGAGCATCGGCAGCGTGATGTTGAAGAAGGTCGAGACCGGCCCGGCGCCGTCGATCGCCGCCGCTTCGTAGAGGTGGCGCGGGATATTCTGCAAGCCGGCGACGAAGAGGATGTAGCTGAAGCCGAGGCTCTTCCAGACGCCCAGGATGATGAGCGCCGGCATCGCCCAATCACTTGAGGTCAGCCACCGGATCTGGGGACCGCCGAACTGCTGCAGGTAGTAATTGATGACGCCGAAATTCGTGTGGTAGAGGTAGCCCCAGACGATCGAGACCGACGCCAGCGAGGTCAGCACCGGGAAGAAGTAGGTCGTCCGGAAGAGGTAGCGCAGCAGCCCGGGCAGAGCGCGGTTGGTCGCTACCGCCAGCAGCAGGGCGATGATCGTTTCGATCCCGACCGTCCCGGCCACGTAGACGATCGTGTTCTTGTAGATGGTGAGGATGCGGGGGTCGCTGAGAAACGTCTCGAAGTTGGCCAGGCCGATAAAGCTTGGCGGCGACAGCAGATCGTACTCGGCAAAGCTGAGAGCGATCGCGGCCAGGACCGGCCCGGCGACGAAGACGACGAACGGGATCAGCGATGGCAGGAGAAAGACCCAGGCGGCGATCGCCTCCCGGAGTCGCCACGGCACCCGCGGCGAGCCGCCCGCTTGCTGGGTTGTGGCAACCATCGCTTGCTCCTGTCGGCTGGCCCCGGCGCGCGGTCAGAAGGCCCTCACCCCCAACCCCTCTCCCAACCGTGGGAGAGGGGAGCTTTCGTGCGCCCGCGGGATTGGGGCGGGGGGCCGATGTCGCTAGCTGGCCAGGATCGTGACCACCTCGGCGTCGGCGGCGGCGAGGCCGTCCTCCGGGCTGATCTCGTTGGCGAGGATCTGGCCCAGGTAGCGGCGGACGACCGATTCCACCTCGTTGTAGCGGGCGGGCGAGGGCACCGGCTTCGCCTCACGATCGTCGACCGAGGCGTAGTAGATGCCGGCGTTCGCCGGCGGCAGCTCGAACATGGCGTCGCTCTCGGCCAGGGAGCGGCGGGCCGGGATGCTCTGGCCGAGGCGGGTGATGACCTCGAACGCTTCCGGCGTGGTGAGGTACTTGACCCAGGTCCAGGCTTCATCCGGCACCGGGGAGCTGCGCAAGATGGGGAAGCCGCCGACGCCGAACTCGGTGATCTGGGTGGCCTGCATCGGCCAGAATTGGACATCGAAGTCGGAGAAGCCGGCATTGGTCAGGGTCAGGGTCGGCCAGCGGCCGCCGCCCCACATGCCGAGGCTGCCGGAGGCGGCCAGGTTGAGGATGTCGTCGTGACTGGCCGGGGCCGAGGGCGCCACTTCCTCGTCCCAGATCAGGGAGCGCATGAAGCTGACCGCTTCCAGCACTTCCGGCGAATTGACTTGGGATTGGGTCCAGTCGTCGCTGAGTAGATTGCCGCCGGCGTTGAATATCCAGGGCATCACGCCGGCGAAATACTGGACGGCGGTGCCGAAGCCGTAGACGCCGTCCTTGGTCAGGGCGCGGGCCGTCTCCAGCCACTGCTCCCAGGTCCAATCCGGGGCCGGCGTCTCCAACCCTTCGGCCTCGAACATGGCGGTGTTGTAGAACATCACCATGTTGTTCCAATCGAAGGGGAGCTGCCAGGTCTGGCCGTCGATGACGAAGGGATCGATCAGTTGCTGGTTGACATCGCCCAGGAACTCCTCGATCTCGGGATCGCCCGCCATATAGTCGTCGAGCGCGATCGGCAGCTCACGGCTGACGAAGAGCAGCGTGCCCTCGATGGCGACGCGAACGACGTCGGGCGGGTTGCCGCCGGCGATCAGGGTGGCCACCTTGTCGAAGTATTCGCCCCAGCTCGCGCCCGGGATCGGTTCGTAGGTGACGGTGATGTTGGGGTTTTGCTCCTGAAAGGTGGCGATCATGCCATCCCACAACGGCTTGTCCTGGCCGGAGCTGTAGTTGGTGTAGGTG
>JALZJP010000206.1 GCA_030859715.1 Chloroflexota bacterium | reverse complement strand
TGGTGCATCCGGGAAGTGGTGGTAGGATACGGGGTCGCCGAAGGAGGTGCCCCGTGCCGAAGGTGCTGCGTCTGCGCCCGCTGACCGGCGAGGAGGAGGCCGCCATCGCCGGCCTCGCCCGGTCCCGTACCGCCCCCGCCCGCGCCGTCGAGCGGGCTCGCATCGTCCGGCTGGCCCACGGGGGCCGGCGCGTGCCAGCGATCGCCGAGGAGGTCGGGGTGAGCGAGGCCACGGTCCGTCGCTGGCTGGGGCGCTTCAACGACCGCGGCCCGGACGGGCTGGTCGACGCGCCCCGCGCTGGCCGCCCGCCGACGTACAGCCCGGAGCAGGTCGGGGCGGTCGTCGCCACTAGCCTGACCGATCCCCAGACGCTGGATTTGCCGTTTGCCAGTTGGACGCTCGACCGCCTGGCCGCGTATCTGAACGAGGAGAAGGGTCTGGCGGTCAAGCGCAGCCGGATCGGTGAAATCCTGGTCGCCGAAGGGTTACGGTGGCGGGAGCAGGAGACGTGGTTCGGCGGACGGCCCGACCCCGCCTTCGCCGCAAAAAGGGGGCGATCATCGCCCTCTCCACCGCGCCGCCCCCGGACAGCGTCGTAGTGTGTCTGGATGAAATGGGACCGGAGTCCGCGAAGAGTTTCCCCGGTCAGACGGTGGTCCGCCCGGCACCGGAGAACGGGGCGGGCCGCGCCAAGCAGGAGATCGACTACGGCCGCCGGGGCAAAGGCTACGTCTTCGGCGCCTTCGAGCCAGCCACGGGCCGCGCCTTGACTGCCCCGTACCCCGACCGCACGATCGCCAACTGGGGTCTCTTCCTGGAGGAGGTCGACGGCTGGATCGAGGCCCAAGCGCCGCGGGTGTACGCGATTTTGGACAATCTCTCGACGCATCGGGCGCTGGACGTCTTGCTCTGGGCGCTGACCCACCCGCGCTGGGAGTTCGTCTTCCAGCCCACCTACGCCGCCTACCTCAACCTGATCGAACCGTGGTGGAAGACCCTGCGCTCGCTGGCGCTCAAGGGCAAGCGCTTCGCGACGTGGGCGGAGATCTGCCAGGCGGTGGAGCGGGCCACGACCTATTGGAACGCCCATCGCCATCCCTTCGTCTGGGGGCGGCGGCGGCGCCATCGGCCGCGCCGCCGCGCGGGTATCGCTCGCCTCCCCCTCGTTGCACGGACTTAGCGGATGCACCACTTAGCGGTTTGCGGAATGTCTTGGACCAGCCTGAAGCTGCTGGATGTCGTTCTCCCGTGCGTCGATCACGCATTCGGGTGCGATGCCACCTGGTTCACAACGTTCGTTAACCCGCTGAGACCGGTTGGCAGACGCGTTTGTCCCGACCCGAATCGTCGGGGCACCGCTCGCCGCGCCCGCCGGCCCGTAGGGGCGCTGCTTGCCGCGCCCGTGGCGTGGAGCGCCACAGCGGTCGTGTCGCACCCGCGAGGCAGACCCCACCCCGGTGCCGCCCCGGCTCGCCTGCTCTGCACATCGCTGTAGGCGCGGCAGAAATCTGGCACGCCCGCGGGGCAACCCGCTGCGCATGTTGGCCATACGGCGTCCGCCGCGAGCAACCCTGCCTCGCCGCGACTGATCTCGGTCACCAGGCGACCGGCCGGAGCCCTATTCCTCAGCCGGCGCTGACGTGACGACCGTGACGATCGCCAGCAGACCATCGTCAAAGTTGTCGCCGATATGGTCGGCGAGTTGAAATTCTCCCGGCTCGCTGAAGGTGTAGCGGATCGTCGCTTCCGCCTCGGGTGCGAGATCCTCCGTTTCCGCTTGCGTCTCATCGTCGATCTCGAGCGGCTCTTCGTTGCCGCCAAGCTCCTCCAACATCACCTCGTGCCGCTCAAGTCCATCATTGATGACCCGAAACTCGACCGTTTGTCCGACCTCAAAGACGGGGTCGATCTGATCCATCGTGAGCGAGTCTTCATTGACGCGAACCGTGATCGTTGACACCGCATCGTCACCGGTATCCGTGTCAGTCTCCCCTCCAACATCGACCTCAACGCCGTCGTCAGCTCCGGCATCGCCCTCGCCGGAGCGACTATCGACTCCAAAATCGGTGTTGCCAAAGGGGTATCCACCGCTCAGCGCACGCGCCACGTAGACGCGCACTTCGGTCCGCTCACCGATCGCGGTCAAGACTGCAATCCCCGTCGTCAGCGACGTTTGACGCTCAAAGAGGCCGACCACCATCGCCATCCCATCGGCCCTGGTCAGGGCGTTCAGATCGCCGCAGGCGACCGCGGTATCGAGCAGGTCATCACCGGCCGCAACCACCAGCGCGTAGGAATCGGCTTGCAACGCCGTCAGTGGCATCTCGATCTCAGTCCGCGAGACCCACGGCAACCCCAGCACGATCTCCCCCGGCGGCTTCTGCAGCGGCGCCAGGGCCGTGCGCACCGGCTCACCGGGGCTGACGCAGGCGCCGGGATAGATCGCCGCCTGTAACGGCTCATCCGACTCCACCGGCTCCACCTGCGCCAGCCCGCTCAACTGA
>JALZJP010000193.1 GCA_030859715.1 Chloroflexota bacterium | reverse complement strand
GGATCGAGGTCGGGCCGGGGGTCGGGGTTGGCGTGGAGGCCGGCGCCTGGACGTTGACCACCCGCGGGGTGGGGGTGGGCTCCGGCACCTCCGGGGCCGTCGTTGGCTCGGGGTCGCCGGGAACGGTGGTGGGGAGCGTGGCTTCCGGGCGCTCGTCGCTGACGGTGCGGGCCTGCTCCAGGGCGCTTTCTTCAGCGGTGGGGTTCGGGGTTTGGTCCGGGGATCGGGTCGGGGCGACGGTCGCCAGCGCCTGCTCGGTAGGGGCGGTGATGGCGGTGCCGGCCGGCTCCGGCCGTTCCGGCAGCAGGGAGCTGCCGGCCGAAAGCACCATGTAGGCGAGCGCCGCCGTCACCCCGCCGGCGACGATGAAGGCGAGCAGCGTGGGGTTGATCAAGCGCGCTCCGGGGCGAAACATGAGCTACCTCGCGGGAAGTGGCAATACGGGCGTTCACTGATCAACGCCATGGCAACGGCAAACCCGTCGTAACCGGTTCACCGGTTCTACGCTTATTAACGGCTCAGCCTGGCGGCGGGTTTCATTCCCCATGTCGCCGGGGCGTTTTGATGGGGTAACGCACGGGGCGGGCCAGGCGCGTCCCAGCCTTCCATTCGGCCCCTAGCCACTGCCGAGAGTCGCGACGAGCGGATTCTGGCGACACGACGTACCATCACGGGAACGGGTCGGCGGCAGGCGGGTGCGGGTGAGCGGAAGGGGCGACGCGGATGGCGGAGCGGATTGGCTTTATCGGGCTGGGCATCATGGGCCGGCCGATGGCGCGCAACCTGATCAAAGCGGGGCACGAGCTGGTGGTTCACAGCCGGAGCCAGGGACCGGTCGCTGAGCTGGTGGCGGAGGCGAAGGGGGCGGCGATCGCGGCCGGCTCCCCCCGCGAGGTGGCGGCGCAAACGACGACGATCATCACCATGCTGCCCGATTCGCCCGATGTGCGGGCGGTGGTCTTCGGCGCCAACGGCCTGCTGGAGGGGATGGGCGACGGGCACTTGCTAATTGACATGAGCACCATCGCCCCGGCCACCGCGATCGAGGTCGCCGAGGCGCTGGCGGCGAAGGGGGCCAGCGCCCTCGATGCTCCGGTCAGCGGCGGCGACAAGGGAGCCATCGCCGGCACCCTGAGCATCATGGTCGGCGGCGCGGGGGCGGATGTGGCGCGGGCGCGGCCGCTGTTCGAGGCGATGGGGACGACGATCGTCCATGTCGGCGGGCCGGGGGCGGGGCAGGTGGTGAAAGCCTGCAACCAGATCGTGGTCGCGGTCGCCTACGCCGGGTTGAGCGAGGCGCTGGTGCTGGGGACCAAGGCGGGGGTCGAGCCGGAGAAGATCCTGCAGGTGCTGGGCGGCGGCCTGGCCAACAGCCGGGTGCTGGAGATGCGGGGGCCGACGATGATCAAGCACGAGTTCACGCCGGGGTTCCGGATCAAGCTCCACCGCAAGGATCTCGGCATCGCCCTCAATGCAGGACGAGAGGAAGGGGTGCCGCTGGCGGTGACGGCGCTGGTCAGCCAGCTCTTCGAGATGGCGCACGCCACCGGCCGCGGCGAGCTGGACCACTCGGCGCTGCTGACGGTGATCGAGGATGCGGCGGGGGTGGGCAGGCCGAGTTAACTCGCTCCAACGTCGCCGATGCTCCATGGAGAGCAGTGGCCCGCGAGATGCTCGTCCGGGCCACTGTCTCGGGCGAACTCCTGTCATGGGAATTCGCCCGCTAACTCAATATCTGCTCTCTTCTCAGAAAATCATTGAACGTCAGATGGAGGATCTTCTCAGAACCACAAATATCAGGAATTCTTCTCTTGGTCTGACTCTGATTCCCTGGCACTAGAATGGGTGACTCCATGCTCACCACTGAGATGTCGAGTGACTTCGCCAGGGCAATAATCGAAACATCATTCATCCCTACAGTTCCCTTGATGTTACCGTTGTACTCGGAAATGAATCCTTGGTATGACGTAACTATTTCATTCGAATGCATGACGTATGCTTTCCAATCCCACGCATCGTCGCCCACTTCAAGCACGAGATGCTGCTTGTTACTCCGAATGCAGTTTCCTAGTGCTCCCGGAACTCTTATCAATTCTTCATAGATCTCGGTCGTCACAGCGACTTGCCCGAATTCGATGAATGCTCTGACCTGCTTCCACATTCCTTCATGCAGATCCTCAGGCATATGCTGAAGAGGATTCGTCAGCCCCGAAGTATCAAAGCAATACTTCTTCATCTCGTGCTGAAGTCCGCTCGGATGTCTTCCAGATGGTCAATATTCTTGATACCCAAGTATTCCGCGGCGTGGTGATTGGTGATTCGTCCGGAGGACCAAGCTTCAAGCACCAACCCGGTATAGAGATCGCCATGCTCGGACCGGTAGCGTACACTGTAATATCGCGCTCGCCCAAACGACTTGAACTCGCGCTCATCATTGTCGAATTGAGGTTTCTTGACGTCCCAATAATAAGATGCTTGAACGTATCCGAGCTGAACCAGACGAATGAGAACCGCGTGCGGGCTCACACGAAAGATGTCGGCCAGTCGTTCAAGTTCAGCGTCTGGAACCTTGGTGGACGGGCGACTTGGCGTGGGTCCCACGAATGCCGTGATCTGCTCAGTCGGCATCAGAAATGCGGCTGCGAAGCGATCGCACCATGCCTCAATGGGCTTCCTATCGCTTTCCCTAGTCCGCTCCCCGGTTATTCCGCTTTGACCAAGGAGGATGTGGGCAAATTCATGTATGAGCGTGAACGCCTGTCCAGTCGGGGCCTCATTTTGGACAACGATCACCGGCAGTGGAAATAGCGCAAGGCAGATTCCGCGAGCATTGAATTGCCTGAGGTCTGGGCGACGCAGAGTCAGCACTCCAAGACCTTCAAGCTTCGCTCTTAGGATGGTTGGTAGGAGTCGAGCATCGGCTTTCGTGAGCTTGATCTGCTCGTGAAGAGGGAACGTCATTGCTTCACGACTCAGGGCAGCCGCACGCTCCGGGCTGGCATCGAGAGTCGTAAAGAGAGGCTTTGGGATTTCCGGGGGATCGATCCCAAGCCCGACGTACAGATCGAGAGCATCAGTTCGTTTTGTGTCCGCCCACTGTTGGATGAACTGGAGGTCACGATCGTCACCTCTGGGTTTGACTCCAGCATGCATTCGGTAGTCAGGCACAAGCTGAGGTATAGCTATTTGGGGCGGAGCGTCCAGGAAGAACTCCAGGAAAGGACGATCGTAGAATTGGGCAAGCGTGCGAGCTTGGTTAACTGTCGGACTCCCAACGTTCTGCTCCCAATTGACGATATCAGACGGCTTCTTCTTCACTTTGCTCGCGGCCTCTTCGACTGTCTTCCCGCGCCACTCCCTTGCCCACTTGAGAACAGTGGGATTGATCCCGATTTCGGTGCGTTGGTCCACAACTGAAGAACTCATGCGTCCATCATATCCGAAACTTGTCGCATTTCCATGCAGGTGCGTTGGCGTCTTTGAGCCCGAAAATGCGTTTCCAGCGGCAGCCGAGAGAGGAACATTTGTACTAATTCAGAATAGCACAACGGATTCCGCATGCGCATGCATCCCGCAATTCAGTAATGGCGATCAGGCCCAGAGTTATAGCGCGGCCAGCACGGCGTCGGCGGCTTGGCGGGTGGTGGCGGCGCCGCCGAGGTCGGGGGTGACCAGGCCGGCGGCGGTGGTCGTTTCGAGGGCGGCCATGAGGCGGGCGGCTTCGGCGGCGAGGCCGAGGTGGTCGAGCATGAGGGCGGCGGTCCAGATGGCGGCGATCGGGTTGGCGATGCCCTGGCCGGCGATGTCGGGGGCGCTGCCATGGACCGGCTCGAACATGCTCGGCCGGCGCCGCTCGGGGTCGAGGTTGGCGCTGGCGGCGATGCCGAGGCTGCCGCCGATGGCGCTGCCGAGATCGGAGAGGATGTCGCCGAAGAGGTTGGAGGCGACGACGACCTCCAGCGTCTCCGGCCGGAGGACGAAACGGGCGGCCATGGCATCGACCAGCCACCGCTCGGTCTCGACGTCGGGGTACTCGGCGGCGACGGCGCGGAAGACGTCGTCCCAAAGGACCATGCCGTACTGCTGGGCGTTGCTCTTGGTGACGCTGGTCACTTTCTTTCGCTTTCGCCCGCGGGCCAGCTCGAAGGCGTAGCGGATGATCCGCTCGCAGCCCTGCTCGGTGAAGAGCGCGGCCTGGATCGCGACCTCGCGGCCGGGTCCACGCCCGGCCAGGTTGCGGCCGCCGATGCCGGCGTACTCGCCTTCGCTATTCTCGCGGACGACGACCCAATCGACCGTCTCCGTCGTGGCCCCGCGCAGCGGGCTCGGGACGCCGGGCAGGAGGCGGACCGGCCGGATACAGGCGTACTGGTCGAAGCCCTGGCAGATCGCCAGGCGCAACCCCCAGAGGCTGATATGGTCTGGCACGTCCGGCCAGCCGACGGCGCCGAAGTAGATGGCGTCGAAGCCGGCCAGGCGGTCGAGGCCGTCGGGGTCCATCATCATCCCGGTTTTCAGATAGTAACCGGAGCCCCAAGGGAACGTCTCATACGCGAAGGCGAGGGCGCCGCCGCTGGTCGCCGCCAGGTGGTCGAGCACCCGCAGTCCCTCGCGGACGACCTCCTGGCCGATGCCGTCGCCGGGGATGACGGCGATGCGGAAGGTTCGCGTGGGGGTCTCGGTCACGATCCGGCTCCTTTGGCGTTGGGCTACCGCGGGAAGATGTGAGCGCAGCATACGCGGCCGGGCAGGCGGGGTAAAGTGGGTGTGAGTTGCGATCGTGCGGCCCGCGCTTGCCCGAGGGATGACCAACAGCGATGAGCACATGAGCGGACGCGGGGCTACTATCGCGTCGTTGCGTGATGTCGCGGGGCGGAGGATGACGGGATGCGGTTGCAAGAGCTCACGGACCGGCTGGATGCCTATTTCCGGCCGGAGGCGTTCGACGAGCATGACGGCTGGGCGTTCTGCTTTGGTCCGGGCGGGTGGGAGGCGCTGCTGGGCCGGGCTCCGGCCGCCTTCGCCGCCACCTGCAATGGCCTGATGATTTCCCCGCGAACGCCCGATCCGGAGATTGACCGGGTCTATCTGATCGTCTTTCCGCAACCGGCCCGGCTGGAACGGATCGTCGCCACCGAACGGGAGCGGGGGATTCCCGGCGCCCTGATCCTGACCCACCACGTCACCGATTTCGAAGCGCGGGGGAGCGGCCTGGCGCCGGTGCCCCCGGCCCAGTTCGATGCGGTGCGGGAAGCGAACATCGGGCTGTATGTGGTGCATGCCCCGCTCGATTGCCACCCGGAAACCTCTACCAGCGGCGCCCTGGTGGACGGGTTGGGTTTGCGCCGGGTAGGGACGTTCGCGCCGTACGTGGGCGGCCACGCCGGGGTGATCGGGGAGCAGGCGCCGGAGCCGTTCGGCGACTTCGCGGCCCGGGTGCGCGAGCTATGTGAGCTGCCGGCGCTGGACCCGGCGCAGGTCCGGCACGCCGGCCGGCCCGTCTCGCGGGTGGCGGTGATCGCCGGCGGTGGCGATGACGTCGATTCATTGCACGAGGTGCTGGCGGCAGATGTCGACACCTACCTGACCGGCACCTGGTGGACGCCGCACCAGAGCGCGTGGGCCGACCAGAACCGGGCCGCGGTACGCGCCATGCTGCCGGAGCTCACGATCAACCTGCTGGGCACCACCCACAATGCCTCGGAGCAGGTGGTGTTGCGGGATCAGGTGGCGCCACTGCTGCGCGGCTGGGGAGTCGATCCGATGTGGCTTCGTTGCGCGGAATATTGACGCGAATCGAAGCGAGAGGAATCACTCCCAGAGTTTGGTCGTGCGCGTCGATTGCCGGGCACGGCGCGTCGAACACCAACGACGCCCGGCAACACCGCGAACCTTCGTTGAATCGAGCCGAGCGATTCCCAGCGGAGCCGCACTTGACGTCATCGGGTCGACGTCAAGCGCTCTTGAGCTTTCAAGCCTCACGCCTGGCAATCACGCGAGGCGAGACAGAAGTCAATCGTCCCATTCTACGAAATCGCTGTCGAGAACTACGGCTCGCTTGGTCGATCGACGTTACTGCACGGTCGCTGGCCGTCGTTAGGCTGGCGTACCGTCCGGGCAGCACCTCGGAGACTGACCACCCTTGCAGCACGTCGCTGAGTTCGGGTTGCCGCCGCATCCAACTAGGCATTGCCACCCCTCGGCGCAGCAATGGGTGTCGCCACAGCATTTGAGATCCTTACCACAACAGTGTTTGGGATCGTCGCATTGGGTGCTGCCCCGTGTCCAGCAGCCACCACAGATGGCGACGGGCCGGGTTTCGTGGCAGCAATAGTCATTGCCGTTCGGGCCGCTGCACACGACGTTACAGGCGCGGCCGTTCTTGCAGCATTTCCGGCCACACAGCCCGTCACGGCAGCGCTTCCGGTTGCCCGGGCATTTCCTCCGGCGTCGCTTCCCCGCTTCCGTGTTGGTCCATCCGACCAACGAGGCGACGCCACCGAGGGCGAGGCCGGCGGCGGCGCGCAATGCTCCGCGGCGCGACGCGGATTCGTCAACGACTCTAGAAAGCTCATCGAATCGATTGGCGTTCATGCCCGCTCGTCACTCCCCGTCTCCCGCGCGACCGGCTCAGGTCGGGCCCGCATCAGTGACCGGGGTAGCGCGCGCCCGTCCTGCCGGCATTACCGCCATGCTGAGCGATCCGGCGACTGAGCGCATCCGTCGAGCAACGTATTTCGGCGGAGCGAGACGACGAGCGTCCCTACGTCGATCGACGTAGGGA
>JALZJP010000197.1 GCA_030859715.1 Chloroflexota bacterium | reverse complement strand
CTGGCGGACATGCGCCGGGGCTATCAACCGTCACGGCCCGGCACACCTCGTCCGCGACCAGGTCAGGTGAGGATCGAACGGTCAGCGATCGACAATGGACGCCACGGTAGGGGGACAAACGGTGGATGACTCCGGCGGAAGGGGAGGGATTCGAACCCTCGAAGCGGTATAACCGCTTACGCGATTTCCAGTCGCGCGCACTAGGCCAGACTATGCGACCCTTCCTTGGCAAGCAGCGTGCTCGCGAGCGTCACGTTGGGGCGGAGAGGGTGGGATTCGAACCCACGGTGGCTCAACACCACACCGATTTTCGAGATCGGCACCTTCAACCACTCGGACACCTCTCCCGCGCGGCAGCACGAGTGTACCAAACCCCTCTCCTCCGGCCAAGGGACACAAAAAAATGAACCGCTCGACGTTTACCGTCGAGCGGTTCCGTGGGTACGCCTGGCAGGATTCGAACCTGCGGCCTTTGGGTCCGCAACCCAACGCTCTATCCCCTGAGCTACAGGCGCCCAAGCCCAGCAAGTGTAGAAGAACGTTCGCCACACCGTCAAGCGAAATCGCGACGGGCTCCGGCCGGCAGTTGACAGGGACCGCCGCCCTCCGTATCGTTCGCCCACCAGCACGAATTGGTCGCGACGGCGCGGCGGTCTATCATGACCGCTATCCGGCAGGGGATGGCTCGATGCGGAACCGAGGGGCAATCCTCCTGATGATCGCGGCCATTGGCCTCGGCGTGGCCGCCTGCGGCCGCGCCACCGACGAGCAGATCAACCAGGCGCTCGGCATTACTCCAACCCCCACCCCCTCCCAAGACGACCTAGCAACCAGCACGGCCGAGGCTGAGGCGACCGAAGCGGCCCGCCTCGCCGCCCTGGCCAGCCCCCAAGGGGCCGCCGCCGCCGTCGCCCTCGGCGATGTGACGCGGGGCCGAAGCCAGTTCCAAACCAACTGCATGGGCTGCCACGGCCCCGGCGGTCGCGGCCCGAACCTGGTCCAGGCCGGCGGCCCGGGCATCGACGTCACGCTCGAGCAAATGATCGCCGTCGTCCGCAACGGCGACGGCCATCCCACCCCGCCCGGCCCCTATCCCCAATCCCGGGTCGCCGACAGCGGCATCCGCGACATCACCGCCTATATCCTGTCGGTAGCGACCGAGTAGGGTCGAGCCAAGGGTTCGCTGGATAAATTCCGCGCTGAGCACCACGAAGTCCCTCCGGGACTAAGAACGGAGCGCTCAATCGCTAGCTCATGCCTCATCGATAGCTGATAAATACCTTCAATTTTACGGTGTCATCGCATTCAGTCCGGGAGGGACTTCGTGATGCTCAGCGCGGACTTCCAGTCCAGCGCCGCGCTGAGAGCGAGGTACCGTCGAGACGTCGCTCATCCAAAATCCGGACCAGCGAACTCTACGCCTCGGCGCTGGATTGGAAGATCGCCTGGCGGATCGCGAATACCTGGGACCGCAAGGCGGAATCCGTGGTCAGGGCGCCCTCGATCTTGCGGACGCCATGCAGTACCGTGGTGTGATCGCGGTCGCCCAGCTCCTGGCCGATCTCGACCAACGAGGCATCGGTCTCTTCCCGCAACAGGTACATCGCCACCTGGCGCGGCAGCGAGATGTCCCGCGATCGCGATTTACCCCGCAGATCGCGCGGCTCGACCTTGTAGTGGGAAAGCACCGCATCGACCACATCGGCCCGCGTCACGTTGGCCCGGCCGACCCCGATCGCGGCGTCGGTCAGCGCCTCCATCGCCAGCGCCAGTGAGATCCGCTGGTCGGTGATTTGGGCCCGGGCAATGATCTTGTTCAGGCCGCCTTCCAGCTCCCGGATGTTCGTCCGGTCCTTTTGGGCAATGAACTCGATCACGTCGCTCGGGATCGCCATCCCCAACTCTTCCCCCTTCGCCCGCAGGATCGCGATCCGCATCTCGTAGTCCGGCAACTGGACGTCGGCAATCAGGCCCCCTTCGAAGCGGGACCGCAACCGGTCCTCCAGGGCCGAGATCGCCTTCGGCGGCTTGTCGCTAGTGATAATGACCTGCTTGCCGCTCTGGTAGAGGGCATTGAAGGTGTGAAAGAACTCCTCTTGGGTGCTCTCCTTGCCGGCAATGAACTGGATGTCGTCGATCATCAGGATGTCGGTCTCGCGATACCGGCCGCGAAACTCCTCCATCCGTTGCTGGCGGATCGCGCTGATCAAGTCGTTCGTGAACTTCTCGGACGAGACATAGGCAATCGTGAGGTCCGATTGCAGCTCGAGGGCGCGATGACCGACCGCGTGCAGCAAGTGGGTTTTCCCCAGCCCGACCCCGCCGTAAACGAAAAAGGGGTTGTACTTGCCGCCGGGATGCTCCGCCACGGACAACGACGCGGCGTGGGCGAACCGGTTCCCAGAGCCGACCACATAGGTCTCATACACGTAGCGGGGGTTCAGCCCGTGCTTCGGCGCCGCCGCCAGGCCGATCTGCCGCGCCGGTGACTGTTGGCCGGCCGAGGGCCGATTGGGGGACGACTTGCCACGGGTCGCTGGCTTGCTCGCCGGCCGTTCCGATGCCGAGCCCGCGTCGGGCTGGTTCTGGAAAAACGTCTCCACCGGCTGGTCATTGATCGTGGCCGCCGCCTTGGCGAGCACCCGAAACTCGACCTCGACCGTTCTGCCCACCACCGTCGACAGCGCCCGCCGGATCTGATCGCCGTACCGGGTTTCGAGCGTCGCCGCGCCGTAGGTGTTTGGCGCGGCCACCGTGGCCACATCGTTGGCAAAGCCGACCAGGCTGGTTTGCCGCAGCCAGTTGTCGAAGGCGGTGGCCGGTACCCGCTCCTGGAGATCGCCGAGCACGGTCTGCCACAGATGGGTCGCGTCCATCTGGACTTGGCTCGCTGCCTTCTCCTGGCGCGACATGCCGGCGCCCTCCACCTGACGTTGCCACGGGATAAGTGTACGTACACTCATTGCCGCATCCTAGCACGCCGCGGCCGCGAGCGCAAAGGATACCGTGACGTGAGTCGTGAGTCGTGAGTCGTGAGTCGTGAGTCGTGAGTCGTGAGT